>JAJFUJ010000083.1 GCA_021372475.1 Chloroflexota bacterium
CCAGCAGAGCCGCTAGTATCGCCTTCCATCGTCGGCATATGGTCAGGGCGCATAGGCCCATCAAAACCAACCTCGAGGTAGGTCTTCATGGCCTGCACCATATCGGTATTCCCTTCTTGATCATGGAACAACTCGTGAAAATGGGTTGCGCTGCCTTGGACGTTTCTGAAATGAGCAAAGAAAAGCTTTTTCTGAGCGGCGAAAGACTTGATGAGGGGAATCACGTCGATTCCCATCTCGCTAAAGCAGCCCTGACAAAACGTCAATCCGTTCATTGGGCTGGGCACAAGAGCAAATAGCCGCTGAAAGCTCTCGGAGCTGGTCATGATGCGCCCGATGCCGCGAGTGGGCGAAAGAGGTGGATCGTCAGGATGCATCGCTAACTGCACATTGGCTTCCTCAGCCACAGGGATAACGGCCCGCAGGAAATACTCCAGCGCACCCCAAAGCTGCTCCTCGGTCACAATCCCAGCTTCCGTGGGTCCGCCGCGTTCCATATCCGCATGGTCGTAACTCGTGGCCAGCGCCTCGCCGCGCACACGCGTCGTCAGTGAAGTGCGCTGCCACCCCAGGACGGCCATCCAGTTGTAGCACAGCGTCGGGATGCCGGCATGCCCCATATTGCGCAATGACTTGCAAAACTTGTCGATATCCTCATCCCGCCCGGGCAGCCCCAGCTTTACCCGGTCCGGGATGGGAATCCCTTCGCTCACCAACCATTTAAGCCCGGCATCCTCGATGCGCTTGCGGGTGTACAGCCATCCTTGATACTGCCAGACGCCGTCCTGGTAATAGTCCTTAGGCACACCATAAACGATGCCGGTTGCACTCATCTGAACGGTCAGACGCAGATAAGATTCGCTTAGGTCAGGCGGAAAGATACAGAT
Source organism: Chloroflexota bacterium (assembly GCA_021372475.1). Lineage (GTDB taxonomy): Bacteria > Chloroflexota > Anaerolineae > UBA1429 > UBA1429 > JAJFUJ01. The sequence goes on from JAJFUJ010000083.1 coordinate 888, forward strand.
CTGGATGGGCATATGTTTCCCCCTATTCCTGGCGATGCTCAGCCTTGCACGCCCAGGTAAGTAATGACCGTTGCCAAGTAAACTTGCGTACTGCGTACAATGTCGCTAACGTTAACCCATTCCACATCCGCATGGGCAGTAGTACTGCCGGTGCCATGCGCCACAACCGGTATCCCACCTTCGCGTGCGATGACATTGACATCGCTCACGCTGAGCGCTCCCACGAGCTGCAACGCTTCGCCGACCACCGTTTGATAGGCGCTGCGCAGCGCGCTAACAATCTGTTCATCTGGGTTCACCTCGTATCCAAGGCCGTTGCCGAACAGCTTGGTATCGATTTGCAGCCCGGCTGGCTTTTCAACAGAAGCAATAAGCTGGTTGAACATGCGCTCCACATCTTCCCATGACTTGTCAGGCCAGTAACGGTGCACGCCGTTCATGAACGCTTTGGCTGGCACACGGTTATAGAAATCACCGCTGTGAATCTGGCCAAGAAAGAATGTCTCCGGTCCCAGCAGCGGGTCGGGCTTCTGAGCCCAGGCAGCGTTGTATTCAAGCATACGGCCTGCCAGCTTTACCGCATAGTCAAGCGGATTGGGAATGCCGAGCGGACGGGCTTCATTTTCGTGCAGGGCTTTGCCTTCACGCGTGATTTCACACTCATACAACGCCTGGCCTTTGCCCCGTATCGGCAGGGCGTCGCATTGGCCTTCGGTAACAAGGGCCGCATCGACGAACACATCGCCCCGCGCCAGCAGCGCCTTGAGCCCCTGCATATGCCCAACCGGCGCCTCATGCAGGGAATGCGTGGCCAATATCAGGTTGCCGTTGAGCCGTACATCGTTTTCCAGCAGCACACGTGCAGTCTCGACCATCGCGGCGATGCCGGACTTCATATCGCCCGCGCCCCGCCCGACGATGCGGTCACCCTCAATGTAAGGAGCCGCGTGCGATGTGTGTATCGTATCCAGATGGCCGTCCAGGGTCAGGGTGAGACCACCGGGCTTGCCCAACAAGCGCGTGACCGTCGAGGGGCTGCGCGGGAAATCGTTCAGCACCTGCACCTCGAGGCCAAGTGCGCGCAGTTGCTGGACATAATAGGCAGTGACATCCTCCGCATCGCCCGTTGGGCTGGGGATGCGCACCATTTCGTAGGTCAGGTCGCGTAGGTGTTCCGCGCTGATTGAAGCAAACAACCGATTGAGTAAGTCGTCCATGCCTATTCCTTAGAGGATCGTATAACCGCCGTCAATCACGACGGTGGCGCCGGTAACATAGCTGGAAGCTTCCGAGGCTAAAAATACTGCCAGGGGGCCTAGTTCCTCCGGTGAGCCAGGGCGTTTGAGCGGGATTGCGGGAATCCAAACACCACCGTATTGGGGATCGTCGAAAAACGGCTTGGCCATTGCCGTGCCCATATAGCCCGGGGCAATAGCGTTGACGCGAATGCCGTACTCGGCCCATTCCGCCGCCAGCGACTTAGTCAGGTGCATCACCGCCGCCTTGGAGGTATTATAGGATGCCTGCTCCTGAGGATAGTTAACGATCATCCCCGACATAGAGGCAATGTTGGTAATGACGCCCCCGCCGCCGCGCGCGAGCATATGTTTGGCCGCTGCCTGGCAGCCGTAAAACACGCCGTTGAGGTTAACATCCATCACCTCGCGCCAGTCTTCCTCGGATACATCCTCGGCGGGGCACCATTTGGTTATCCCGGCGTTGTTCATCAAGATATCGATGCGTCCGAAAGCCTGCACCGCCTGTTCGATCATCGCATAGACGCTGGCGCGCTGGCGCACATCGGTAGGGATATAGACGGAGCGCCTGCCAAGCATCTGCACTTCGCGCACGGTTTGTCGGCCGGTTTCAGGATTCAGCTCAGCAACCACCACATCCGCTCCGGCCTCGGCATATGCCAGGCAAAATACCTTGCCTAACCCCTGTCCGCCGCCTGTCACGACCGCGACCTTGCCTTGCAGTGAGAATTTGTCCAGTATCATGTAAGCCCCCTTTGCCTAGAGACTCGACAATGTGTCGGCCACACAGCCATCAAGGATAGCGAGCATCTCTTCCAGCTCTTCGGCCGTAACGATGAGCGGCGGAGCCAGCGCAATCCACTGTGGGTCAAAGCGAATAATCAAGCCGCGCTCCTGCGCCAGCAGACCAATGCGCTTGCCGATCGCGGTTTCATCTGAGAAAGGCTCTTTTGTGCGCGAATCGCGTACAAGCTCGATGCCCCACAGCAAGCCCTTGCCGCGCACCTCGCCAAAGATGCCGTAGTGCTGCCCCATTTCGAGCAGCTTGCGCTGCAGAAGCGCGCCCATCGCGCGGGCATTGGCCGGCAGGTCGCGCTCGATAATCTCCCTGGTGGAGGCAATGCCGGCCGTTGCGCTGAGAGGATTGCCAGCGAACGTATGGCCGTGGCCGAACTCGATGCCGGCTTCCTCCGGCCCCCAGAAGGCAGAATTAACGCGGTCGTTCCAGATGGTAGCGGCCAGAGGCGCATATCCGCTGGAAAGTCCTTTACCCAGGCACAGAATATCCGGAGTTACGCCAAAGGTCTGCGCACCGAACATCTGACCGGTGCGCCCCATGCCGGTTATCATCTCGTCCAAGATGAGCAGCACGTCGAATTCATCGCAGATTTGGCGCAGCCTGGGCAGATATTCCGGCGGGGGAACCAGTATTCCGCCCGTATTGCCGATAGGCTCAACAATCACAGCGGATACTGTCTGCGGTCCTTCCAAGGCGATAACCTGCCGCAGGTACTCGGCGCAGAAAATACCACAGTCGGGATAAGTCTTTTGATAGGGGCAGCGATAGCAGTGCACCGTCGGGATATGGATAAATCCCTCCGGCAGCGGCTCAAACGGAACACGCCGTTTGGGCGTGCCTGTGGCCGCCATCGCGCCGAGGGTCGCACCATGGTATCCCCAATAGCGTGAGATAACCTTGTACTTGGTCGGGTGGCCGGCCTGCTTCCAGTACTGGCGGGCCAGCTTCATCGCCGTCTCGGTGGCTTCAGAGCCGGAGGAAAGCAGCTTGACGGTGTTCAGCTCCCCGGGGGCTAGGCTGGCCAGCAGCTCGCAACATTCGATCGCCGGGGCATTTGTGCCGTGCAACGGGGCTGCGAAAGTGAGTTTATCGAGCTGGTCGTGCATCGCCTTGAGCACGCGGGGATTGTGGTGGCCGACCGCCACGACAAAAATGCCCGAGAGAGCGTCCCAGTAGTGCTTGCCATCGATATCCCAACAGTGCACGCCCTCAGCATGGTCGAAAATCAACGGCTGCTTTACGAATGTACTCATCTGGCGGAAATCCAGCATACTGTGCTTTAATACATCCGGATCCCTGACTTGATCGTGATCGAGCATTCACGACCTCCCAATAATCGTCTTCACTCCATAGCCTGGGTTGAGCGGTTGATAATCATCTCCTGCCAGTCTTTGCTCAAGGTAACAAAGCGCGCCGACCAGCCGGAGACGCGCACGGCCAAAGTAGCGTAGTGCTCGGGGTGAGCCTGCGCCTCGCGCAATACAGCGTTATCGATGACATCGATATGCATAAAGATGCCCCCGAGGCGGATAAAAGTTCTGAGCAGCCCGACGAGCGAATCCACACCCTCTTGCCCGCTGACAGCGCTGGGGTGGAGCTTGAGCTCCAGCGCCGTCCCATTGGGCAGGCGCACCAGGTCCATCGCACAGTGCGAGGCAATCACCGCGGTTGGCCCCTGGCGGTCTGAGCCGGGGGACGGTGAAAAGTTCGTAGCCAGGATATCGCCGGCATGATGCCCGGCCGCACTGGCGCCGCGCTGCGGACGCCATTCGATCTCACGGCCAAAAGTGCTGACCCCTGCCGGACGCAACACACCGCAGCGCTCGTGGACCGCCTCAACCGCGGCCAGGAAATCATCGAAGACGCGCTTGGTCATCGCGTCGGCCTCGGCATCGCCATTGCCGTAAGTCGGGTAACGGTTCTTGATGTGCAGGCGCAGCGTTTCCTGCCCCGCCCAGTCGCTGCGCAGGCATTCCACAAAAGCGGGCAGCGTCAACGCACGCTCATCGTATACTAGGCGCTTGATCGCGAGCAGGGCATTGCCCGCATCCGGCAGCCCACCGGCATGCGGGGAGTAGACGTTATAATGGGCGCCGCGGTCGGTATAGCCGCGTCCGCGCTCGATGCAGTCCTCGGTGAGTAAGGAAACAAGCGCGCTGGGCGCGCCGTCGGTAGCAAACTTATCCCCTTCGGCATGTATAGCCCGCACTTGGTCAGCCAGCGCTGTACGGAAAGCAGTGTACAGTTCCTCGAAATCCGCATAATCGGCGGTATGGCCGTTGCACACCCCCAGCACCTGTTGCAGGATGGCCAGGGTGTCAAAAGGTCGGTAAGCAAAATGCGTCTTGCCGGGAATCTGAATCTCCCAACAGCCATCATTCGCAAAGCCGCGCGCCTCGACCAGGTCATAACCAAAGCGCTGCAGCGCAGCGATGATCAAGTCTTCGTTGTAAACGGCCACCATCCCGCCCCCGCGGCGCTGCACCTCGGCGATGCGCCTGAGCAGCTTCTCCGGGCTGCGAGAACTGATGCGTACGGCAATCGGGTAATCGCTGATGCCCAGTTCCTCCACAATATCCAGAACCAGGTAGGTAAGCTCGTTGGTCAGGTCGCGCCCGGCAGCATCGCAGCCGGAGAGCACGATATTCTGGTAATATTGGCCATCTCCTGAAACTCCGCTAAAAGTATCGCGGCTGCCGACCCACTCGCAGCCTTTGATCCAGAAATGCGCCAAAAGCTCGCGCGCCTCATCGAGCGAAATGATGCCGGCGGCGAGATCGCTCTGGAGCAAAGGGCCCAACATCTCATCGATGCGCCCGATGCCGGGCCAGTTGCCGCACAGGCGTTGAAAGTCGAACAACAACCATAGCGCCTGGATAGCCTCGCGGAAGGTGCGCGGGGGGTTTCCCGGCACACTGCGAAGGGCTTCCAGCACCGCGGCATAATGAACACGCTGCTCGCCAGTAGATGTAGACACGAGCTGTTCCAGGGCTTGCACATAGCGCCACTGCCAGAGGCAAGCCGCATCGATGCAGGAGCGCATCGCCTGCAGGGTATCTACGCCGCGCTCGTCCAGACCGCCGCGTGCCAAACGTTCATCGATTTGCAGGCGCAGGCCGCGGTAGCCCAGCTTGAGTGCGCTGGCGAAACCAAGTGTCACGTGGCTAATGCTGCTATAGGCCGGCTTGCCCTGGACATATACGGGCAGCCGATGGAAGGTAGCCTGCTGCAGCGTCGCCGCGCCGACCAGCAGTTCATGCGGGTCAATGCGCAGGGGCGCATTGGCCGCAATCAGACCGACTGCGCGGGCATAACGCTGCTCTGCGCTGGCATCCTGCAGGCCGGGAATGTCATCCAGCGTCAACGGCAGATCGACGAGTGAACGGCCCCATTCGCCATGTAAAACGCACTCATTAAGCTGCCGGGTTGACAGGCATAACTTCATAATAATCTCTTTTGCTCCATGAAATCAGGCGCTAAACTGATTCTGGTGCCAGCCCGACACCATATCATCAGGTTGCGCTGATTCAGGTATATCTCTCACACTATAATGGCAGGCTATTCTTTAACGCTGTCCCATTATATCAAAGGCTTTGGCTAAAGTGAAAGCTGATAGTTGGCTTGCATGCTGCTCGGCTCCTATCTACAATGCATGAAACTAGCCCGTTGCTGGCTGGGTATTTAAGGAGGCACGATGGCTTATCCTGTGCATTGGTACCAGTTTACAGAACACCCGAGCTCGGACTCATGCTGGTCTCTTTCGGTTGGCCCGGATGGGAGGATATATGCTTCGGCATGCGATGAGCACTCTCCCGGCGGTTTTGTAAAGGTTGTACGCTACAATGAACAAACCGATTCTCTCGATTATTTGTTTAATCTGGATGAGCTTGTAGAAGACCCGCACAATTCGGGACGCGCTACGCAGTGCAAGATTCACTATTCATTCGCGCCGTCGATGCACGACGGGATTATGTTTATGGCGACGCACCTTTCCGGGCCGCCGATTGACCAGCCGGCTTATTCTCCATGGCGTTCCTGGCATGACCCCAAACGCTGCTTCCGTGGTTCCGCGCTACTAGCTTGGGATACGCATACCGACCAGATGTTGTGGTGGGATACCATCATTCCCAAAGAGGGCTGCCGCTGCCTGGCGCTGGATGAGGAGCGCAGCTTGCTCTATGCTCTCGGCTACCCGCGCGACCACATGTACCAGTATAACCTGGCCACCCGCGAACGCCGCGACCTGGGACGCATCGGCTCGATCAACTCGCAGGTGTTGGTGCTGGATAAGCTCCATCGCGTATGGACCACAAGCGACTATGGACGCCTGGTGCGTTATGACCCGCAAAAGGACCGCCTTGAATCTGGGCTGGAACCTTTGCCGCATAATCCGCAATTCCAAACCGGCTGGCACTCGGTGTTTTATGATGCCGTGTTCGCACCTGACAGCCAATCCATCTTTGCCTGCTCCTGGATCGCCCAGCCACGCCTGATGCGCATCTGGCTGTACGAGGGCGAATGGGGTCGGGTCGAGGATTTGGGCCCGGCTACCCAGGACCGCGATTTGACTATTCCCATCGATACCTTCAAAGACCACTGCGGCGGCATGACTCTCGGCGGCGACGGGATGATTTATTATGTCGCCTCACGCTGGCGCGACGAAAAATATAACCCGATGTCCCCTGACCACGCTGAGCGCGAGGGCGTCGTCTGGCGTCTAAACCCGGATACCTACGAAAAAACCGAGGTTGCGGTACTGCAGCGGCCGGGCGAGTTCGCGCAGTACGTCTCGCGAGGCGCTGTGGACCATAACGGCAATTTATTCTTCGGCCATGTGGGACCGATGCCCGTGGGTATTTTCAGAGTCGATATGCCTGCCGACCATAGACGGCGTGACGCCCATCTGCCCATCCGCGTATGGGGATAAGGAGTTTATCATGACAGATAAGCCTATATTCGACGAGGAAGCTCGCCGCAAGGCAATAGATGAGATTGTGCATGGCACCTTTCTGATGGAAGGCACGATGGTAGCCTTTCCCACCTGCTTTCCCGGAACCACTACGGCAATCCCAGCCGACGAGAGCCTGTTTACCGCGCTCGCGCTCGGCCCGGATGCGCTGGTGTACGGCTGCACCAGCGGCAGGCAAGCACATCTGGTAGTAGGGATGTTTCACGGATTGACAGGGATTATTTATGACCTGGGCACGCCTGCAGGTATGACGAAGGGCATTGCCGTCGGCTGCAGCGACAAGTTCGTTGTTGCGGCGTTTAATGGACCAACCGGGGGCTGCCTGGTACGCCGCGAAGTGCATTATCTGCCCTTCGATTTGCTCCAGGAATGGGGCTTTAGCCGCCCCGACCTGGATACCCTGCCCAGCGTGGCCGGTGGCGAAGCTATTACGGATGGCATGATGCTGGATGACAATACGTTTGTCGTTGCCACCCGCAGGCACCTAGCAGCAGTAAACATTATAACGGGTGAATCCACTATATTAGCCAAGCTGCTCCAACCAACTCGTCTAGCCCGCGCGGCCGATGGCAGTATTCTGGGCATCGGCGGTCAAGGTATGTGGCGTTACAGCCCGGCAAAAGGCTTTGAGCCCGCTGCGCTCGCTCTGCCAACTGGCGCTTGGGACAGCTACGCATGGCAGCGAGCTCAAGATCCATCTAGCGGCTTGCTCTATCTGACGGACTCCGCGGGACGGCTGTATAGTTACGAACCAACTGCAGGATTCAGCCCATTGCTGGCCACTACGCCGCTCACCCCTATCGGGGCGATGGCGGTCACCTTTGACGGGCGCTTGTTCGGGGCTTGCGGTGAAGGGATTGCCAACCTTTTCTGCTACGATCCCGCCGACAAGACCATGCGCAACCTGGGCGTTGCTGCTTCGGTGATAGAACGCCGGCGTTACGGTTACACCTTCGGAGCGGCCATCGTCGGCCGTGATGGAGAGATTGTCTTCGGTGAAAATGACAACCTCGGCCACATCTGGCTGTATTTCCCGCGCTTGAAAAAACATTAATGGGTGAATTAATGGACACGTATGACCAACTGGTAAGCGCTTTTCAGCGCCCGCCGCTCGAATACGGCCCACTGCCGTTCTGGTTCCTCAACGAGGTGCTCGAGCCCGAGCGGTTAACCTGGCAGATGCAGCAGATGCACGCCCAGCACGTGGATGCCGTCATCCTGCACCCGCGACCGGGGATGGTGACCGAGTATCTCTCGCCCGACTTTTGGAAGGCTATCGCAGCCTGCGTGGACACCGCACGCGAGCTAGGCATGCGTGTCTGGCTGTATGATGAATATCCATGGGCCAGTGGCATCGCCGGCGGTAGAGTGCCCGAGGCAAATTACGATTATGTCATGAAGAACATGGATCTCATCGCCAATGAGGTGGCTGGTCCCCAGGAAATACACTGGCCTCTTCCCAGGCAGGTTGTGAGTCTGACGGCTGCGCCGGTCATCTCCTCGAATACCATCGATGGCTCTCAGATAGCGGACCTCCTGCCGTATGTGCACGATAAGCAGCTTGCCTGGCAAGTTCCGGCCGGAACATGGCGCATTATGGCGGTATTCGTGCGCAACGGCCTGACCACCTTTGATGACCCGTACGGCGTTCAACGCTGGGCTGATCTCACCAACCCGGAAGGGGTGGATCTCTTTATCAAGCTGACGCATGAAGAATATAAAGCTCGCTTTGGCAGCGAGTTCGGCAAAACCATCTGGGGAGTATTTACCGACGAGCCGCCATCCACCTTCCCCGCCTGGGGCGTCCACGTGCCCGAACGTTTTCGCGAGTTGAAGGGCTATGAGCTGAGCTCTATTCTGCCCTTTCTGTGGTTCGACGGCGGTCCCAGGACTGCCGTGGCGCGCTGCGATTATTTCGATGTGCTCTCCAAGTGCTATGAAGAAGCTTTCTTTGCGCGCATCGGCCGTTGGTGTGAGCAGAACAATCTCGAGCTGGGCGGACATCTACTGCTGGAAGAGAACCTCGTATTGAACACGCGCTTCATGACCCATTCCTTCCGTCAATTGCGGCATTTGCAGATACCCGGTGTGGACTGGATTTTCCCGGGAACGATTCCAGCGTATGTACCACGCTTTGCAGCCTCTATAGCGCACGATTACGGCCGCCAGCGCTCGCTGTGCGAAACCTATGCACTGGCTGGTTGGGCTAAAGAGATGCAGTGGATGCGCTGGCAGATGCAGTGGGAGTTCGTGCACGGCGTGAACCTGCTGGTGCCGCATGCGTTTTTCTATTCCATCAGCGACACGGTGCCCATCCCGCCGGCACCGGATAATATCGGCTACCGCTGGTATGACTGTCCGCCTTCGATGTTTTACCAGCAGCCTTATTGGCGGCATTATCACTGTTTTGCGGACCTGACCGCCCGTTCGAGCTATCTGCTGACACGTGGAACGCATGTCGCCCAGGCAGCTATCTTTTACCCGATAAACAGCGTTTGGGCGGATTTTGCGCTTTCCGATGGCTGGCTGCGCGGTGTACACGCGAACGCCCTCGATATGCCCGGCTCCTGGATGACGGCCGACAAGCTGGAGGAAGGACCTGCCGCAGTGGTTACCGATTCCTGCTACCGCTCCATCATCGACGGCTTGCGCGAACACAACCTGGATGTGGACATCCTGGATGACGACACGCTACAACGAGCTGATATAGCCGATAGCTCACTGAAGGTAAACCAGGAGTCGTTCAACGTCTTTATCCTGCCGGCTGTGCATACCATTTCGCGTGCAACTATGACCAAACTCACCGAGTTTTGGCGCCAGGGCGGCACTATCGTTGCGCTGCGCAGCCTGCCCAGCGCTTCGCCCGAATACGGCGCAGACGACCCGCAAATTGCAGTTTTGGTAGAAGAAATCTGGGGCAGCGCGCCTGCAGCCAACCTACCGGAGCGCCGGGCATCCTTTTACGCCGGTGGGCTAGAGCCTGAGCTGGAGGGAGTCATTTCCAGACTTACGCCGGGTATCATCGTCTCAGAAAAGGGAATTTACAGCCAGCAGCGTCACTTGCCGGAGTTGGAGTTATTTTACCTGGTCAGCATGCATCCCGAGGCGTGTTCAGCGCAGGTGCAGCTCAACCAGGTTGGGATACCCGAGCTTTTAGACCCCCAAACCGGTCGCGTAGCAGCAATAAGCACGTTTCGTTACGAAGGAGCCACGACAGTTATACCGCTCTCATTTGAGCCGTACGGCGCGGTATTTATCGCCATGCGCCAAGGCAGAGCGTCTGCCAGCATCTCGGCTACAAACCTCGAGCAGGCTGTCCTAGAATTCGTGGACGGTAAGCCTGCGGTGAGCGGTTTAGTCGCAGAAGCGGGCATTCCATGGGCAGAGGTGCAGTTGGAATCCGGCAGCGTTCGCCTGGCTGGAGCGCCCCAGGCAGGGCTTGAAACCATGCAAGGCGGGGATACCTGGCACTTTGAGGTGCTGCCTGCTCCGTCAGAGCCGCTTTGGCATGCCGATATGGATCGCCTCGAGTTGATGATTCCGTATGAGGGTGTGCCGCGGCAGATGCGTACCGGCTCTTGGACGGTGCAGGGACTGCCGGGATTCTCAGGTATCGGACGCTACAGCCAGGAGATCGATATCCCGGCTTTCTGGGCAAACAAAACGCTTTCTCTGAACCTGGGGGAAGTCAAGGTGGCAGCCAAGGTCTTCTGGGACGGACAGGATATCGGCGAACGCACCTGGGCGCCGTATACATTTGTACTAGGCGAGGTGAAACCGGGCAAACATCTGCTGGTAGTTGAAGTTGCCAACACCCTGGCAAACTATATCTCGGTGCGCCATGCGGATTCGCCGTTGCAATGGGCGCACTTTAGCGCAGCACAGTTGGAATCCGGGTTATTAGGGCCAGTGCGCCTCTCCGCAACTCAACGGGTTACTCTCGAACCAGCAGCTGCTTTCTAGCTTGAATTGTGCCGCTGTATTGTCTGACAGTACTAAAGGAAGTACTGTACAGTAATCCAAAAGAATGAGAATTGAACGTGCCTTGGTCTTGACAATAAGACAAGCCAGCTAATTGCTATTGCGCAGTGCAGGACTAATTTGTATATTGCATTATAACTGTTCATTTTTGCCGAAAGGAGTTTGATGCTAAAGAGAATTATCTGTATTGCCATTTCTTTTTGCTTGCTGCTTCTCACAGCCTGTTCACAGCCCACTGCGATTCCAATTCCAACTGAAGAACCATTTCCAACCGCCACGCCCACATTGAGACCAACAGAATCACCTAAAGCCACCCAGGCAGCTCGGGAAACCACCACGGGTAATGAAGCCCTGGATACGCTAATCGCGGGCAATTTGCCAGCCGGCTGCTATGAATACGGCGTAAAGTACACCAAGTCCAATGACAGTGGAGCACAATTGGAGATATTCTACCCGATATCCGACTTTTGGACCCTATTAGGGATGATAAAGGCCGGTTTCACTACCTTTTATGCAGAGGCACCACTCCTGTTTGAGGCAGATCCGGATCTGGAATTTGTAACCTTTATTTTCCAAAAACCGGCAGATTCCGAGAAGGCAGATGTCGGCCCCCAACCCGTTGTGACGATGGGCGTGAGTCGCGAAAATATAGCCAAGGTTAACAGTGATGTGCGCTGGTGCGATCTGGTTACCGTCATTGACAGGCTTGAGATGTCCCCAGAAGGGGCTAGCAGTTGGACAGATTTCTGCCATTAGAATCATATCAACACATTTTACACATAAAACCAGGCTGGTGCAGAGGCAGAGTATGCCGCGCCAGCCTGGTTGATTTTAGTGCCCTTTAACCAGGGAATGCGGCCAATAAGGCCTGCAGGTATAGCCAGTGGCCAAAGTTGTTCGGGTGGTTGATGTTGTTGCCCAATAGACTCGGTAAATCCTTACGCAGCAGCACTCTGGTCCAAACAGAGTGAACATCCGCGTAAGCGCAATGTGCCTCGTGCGCGGCAGCCTCAGTTGCCTCGGCGATCTCATCCGAGTTGCCGCTGGCGTAAATCCAATCCGGATTAGGCGGGAAGGTTGAAATCAGCATCACTTCTGCCGGTGTTCTGGAGCGAATCTGGCTAATCATCTCAATCAGGTTCTTGATAAAGACCGCGCGCGGAGTACGTAAATCGTTCATACCAAAAGCAATCAGCACCAGGTCGGGGGAGCGTGTCAGCACCTTTTCCTCAAGACGCTCGATCCCCTGGAAGCTGGCATCCCCGCCGGTGGCGCCGTTTTCTGAAAGCAGTTCTGCTTTCGGATACAGCTTGCCGAGTTCGGTGACCCAACGCTCCTGGTAGCGCAGGCGCACTTCAGCAGCCTCCCCGCCGGCAGTGATGCTATCCCCATAGGCGATGACCTTGAAGGGACCGCCGGCCTGCAAGCGCTGCACGGTCCGGGGCAGGAGATATGCCTGGGAGTGTGCATCAGCCAGGGCGCTAGCTACCGGTGCCTCATAATCGACCCAGATGAAATACTCGTGGTTGCCGTATTGCGGATACTTGGTATGGTCGAACCCCTTCACCCCAAAGAGGATATTGGTGCGAAAGTTGGGGATGCGCGAACTCGCCGTGCGCCGCAGGGTTCCCTGTTGATAATCCACGAGGTAATCTTTTCCCTCAGTGTAGCTTTCGCAGCCTTCCATAGCTTCCTCATAACGGCTGCGCACCTGCACACTGCCGGGCAAGAGATCCCCAAAACAAAGCAGCCCTGGTTGTTCATCCACCAGGACCAGGCTATCACCTAAAATGTGCATCGTCATCCCTTCCTATATGGGTTGAGTTCAACAGCCAAACTGCTGACTAGACGTCCAGATTTTCTACTTCCTTGGCATGGGTCTGGATGAACTTACGGCGCGGTGGAACCTCATTCCCCATCAGCATCTCAAAGGTTTGGTCAGCCACTTCAGCATCCTCCAGCGTCATCTGCAGGATGATGCGCCGTTCCGGGTCCATCGTCGTTTCCCACAGTTGTTCGGGATTCATCTCGCCCAGCCCCTTGTAGCGTTGAATCCCCACGGTACGGTTAGTCAATTGAGCTACCAGGGCATCTTTTTCCTGCTCGCTGTAGGCATACTGCGCTTTGCCCCCGGCCGAAAGCTTGTATAAAGGTGGCTGGGCCAAATAGAGTCTCCCATTGGTGATGAGCGGTTCCATAAAGCGATAGAAAAAAGTGAGCAACAAGGTAGTAATGTGCGCACCATCCACATCGGCGTCCGTCATAATGACTATTTTATTATAGCGAAGCGAATCCAAAGAGACCGCCTCGCCGATACCGCAGCCTAATGCCTGAACTAACGCTTTAATCTCATTGTTTTTCAAGGCCGAATCCAGCCGAGCCTTTTCAATATTGAGGATCTTGCCGCGCAACGGCAGGATGGCCTGGAAACGGCGGTCGCGACCTTGTTTGGCTGAGCCGCCAGCCGAATCGCCCTCGACGATGAAAAGCTCCGAGCGTTGTGGGCTGCGTTCCGAGCAATCCGCCAACTTGCCGGGGAGCGTATTGCTTTCGAGGGCACTCTTACGAACCACCAGCTCGCGCGCCTGACGAGCGGCGGCTCTAGCTCGTGAAGCTGTCAGCGATTTGCGGATAATTGCGGTGGCATCGCGCGGATTTTGCTCCAACCACTTGTTCAGCGCCTCGCCAAAGAGGTTAGCTACCTGGCCGGTTACCTCTGCATTGCCCAGCTTGGCCTTGGTCTGGCTCTCGAACTGCGGTTCAGGCAGCTTGACGCTCACTATGGCGGTTAAACCTTCGCGTACATCCTCGCCAGTAAAGTTCTCCTCTTCTTTTTTGAGGAGCGAGCTGCGCCGGGCAAAGTCGTTCAAACCGCGTGTGAGCGCGGAACGAAAGCCGGTCAGGTGGGTGCCCCCATCCACCGTGTTAATGTTGTTAGCGAAAGAGAACACCGACTCTGTGTAGCCGTCAGTGTACTGCATCGCCACCTCTACATGCGTGCCCTCGACATCACCTTCCACAAAAAACGGCTCGTGAATGCGTTTTCTGGTGCGGTTCAGGTAGTGCACAAACGACCGAACACCACCTTCGAAATGGTATGTCATCTCGCTGCCGTCGCGCTCGTCACAGGAGTAAATGGTCAGACCAGCCGTCAGGAATGCCATCTCGTGAAAGCGCTGCCCGAGGACCTTAAACTTGTAATCCAGTGTATGAATGATTTCGGAATCCGGCAGAAAGTGGGTTACCGTGCCGTGTCCTTTAGCTGGGCCGTGATCAATCACCTCGGTGACCGGCCGACCGCGCTCATACCTTTGGCTGTAGTGGCGACCATCGTACACCACATTGACCTCCAGCCAGCGTGAAAGAGCATTGACCGCCGAGACGCCTACGCCGTGCAATCCGCTGGCCACTTTATAGCTGCCGCTGCCGAACTTGCCGCCCGCATGCAGCACAGTATGAACCACCTCGAGCGTGTTGCGCCCGGTGGCTTTATTCTCTCCGACGGGGATACCACGGCCGTTATCCTTGACCGTGACCGAGCTATCAGGATGAATGGTAATCTCGATACGGTTGCAGGCGCCCGCCAGCGCTTCGTCGATTGAGTTGTCAACTACCTCGAACACAAGATGGTGCAGCCCGCGAATATCGGTGCTGCCCACATACATTCCGGGCCTGCGCCGCACTGCTTCCAGACCTTCGAGCACCTGAATATCATCGGCTGTATAGGAGGGAACGTTCTCGGTCATCTTGCTAACTAACCTTTGCCTGCTGCTGAAGCTGATACCACTTTTCCAGGCGATCTTGGTAGAAAACACAAGAAGCCATTAGCAGGCCAGTACCTACTAGGGCGTTCAGGGCGATAGAGGCACCCACTCCAACCGGCGATCCGATTAACTGGTTCCAAATGAGCGCAAATCCAGCGCTGATGAGGCTGGTCAAGAGAACAAAGCCGAGAGAGGGCCAAAAGTTTGTGCGCACTATTATAAAACTGCTGCGAAGGGCTTCCATAGGAGAAGCATCCCCTAAAATGACCGCCTGCGGAACAAAGTATAAATACAACAAAATCCAAAGAATGCCCATCCCAATGATAAAAGCGAATGGGCCAAGAACCATACTCAACACAATTGCTACACTTAGAATCAATGTCAGTGGTAAATATATAATAACCAGGTTGAGCCAGTGCGTTGGAGCGTGCTTGAGCACCTCTCCAAGGTGAATTTTCTCTCCTCGAAGCGCTTGTTTTATCAACCCCATAAAAATACAGGCGATCAACAGCCCCACAGCCAAGAGCACTGCGCTAACCATAATGAGTTGAAAATCGGTAGAGACTGTGATGACCCAAGGGTCACTCGACTTGATTGGCAAAATGCCGGCTACACTGGGCACACCAACTCTACCCCAAGCGAGCAAAGATGTCATATTAAGGCTCTCAACCGCACCTTGCATGTCACTCAGTGTTTGGCTCAACATCTCGGATGAACCGGTTTGGGCTGTAGCTACAGCGCTCTGAATCGCTAGCTGCAGTTCGCTGAACAACTGTTTGATCCACGGCGCAATCGAGACTTTGGGGCCTAACCAAATAAAGATATCCAAACCGATTGGAATCACTATCAGCCAGATTTTCTTCGCTAGTTTTGAATACGCTGCTGTAAGCGTGTCGATAATACTCACAGAACTCCTTAATTCGAATGATATCTATTATTCATTAAATAATGACCCAAAAGTTGCCTCAGGGTGATACTGCTCAAGCTGGTCAAACGGTAGATGGCTTGTATTATTTTAGTTAACCAGTTGGTGCCATCGGGCGACACGTCTCGGCAGGTCGCCGATATCGGTTTCCTTCAGGCTGGAGGGACCAAGCGTATCGCGGTAAGGCAGGCCAAGGAGCGCGCTAATGGTCGCGGCAACGCCACTCGCAAGAGATCCCAGGTGATAGCCCCCTTCCAAACAGTATACCTGTCTGCCGGCGCATAGCGTATCTGCCCAATCCGATATCATTGCACACAGCTCACGATAAGCGGCTGCCGAAAGCAGCATATCGCCCAGCGGGTCCGCCCAATGTGCGTCATACCCTGCCGAAACCAGCACAAGCTCCGGGGCGAAACGGTATAAGGCAGGCTTGATCAGCTCGTCGAATACCCGCAGATAGCCAGCATCTCCCGTATGAGGCGGTAAGGGGATATTCAAAGTGCAGCCCCGCCCTGCGCCGATACCTGTCTCTCGCCAATCTCCGGTGCCTGGATACAAAGGCCATTGGTGAACCGAGGTGTATAAAACCCGCGGCTCCTCCGCGAACGAATTCGCGGTGCCATTGCCATGATGCACATCAAAATCGATAATCGCCAGCTTCTTAACCCACCCCTGCCGCAAGGCAGTGCGTGCGGCGATGGCAACATTGTTAAAAAGACAAAAGCCCATCGCTCTTCGCGCTGTAGCGTGATGCCCGGGAGGTCTGCCTAATACATACACCTGGCGAAAGCTGCTCTGGCAGACGGCCTCGACAGCGCTGATTGCGGAGCCGGCCGCATAGGCAGCCGCTCGGAAGGAACCAGCGCTGACAAAAGTATCACCGTCGAACTCCCCCCCGCCATTGGCTGCCAACTCTTCAATCATGTCGACTAGAGCAGGGGTATGGTTGCTCAACAATTCCTCACGTGAAGCAGCGCGCCCGGGCAGGATTTGCAGATGGGCCAGCAACCCGGTTTCCTGAAGATGGGCAATAATCGCCAGCAAACGGTCGGGCCGCTCTGGGCAATCATACATAACGTGTTCCAGGAAAACCGGGTCGTAAATTAAGCCAACGGACACACGTCTGTCTCCTTATCGAAGGCTCAGGCAGTTGGCCTTGAGCTAATATTCTTGCGGAAACCCCAGTAGGCGCGGTGTATCTGAGCTCCCACCTCCTTCAGGTAGAAGCTAACCGGGCCGGCCCAGGCAATTTCTGCGGTCGCATCTCCCCTCTCTCGCATCTGCCGGCAGCATTCCTTGAGCAGGACTGCGCCTATCCCTCTTTTACGCATATCGGGCCTGGTTCCAGTCGGTCCAAAGCGCCCATAGCCGGTGACATCATAAACCGCGAAACCCACAATTGCATCATTCGCAAGCGCGATGTTCACCGGAGGATTAGGGAAACGTTTCGCTTCCTCCACCTCGAGCTGCCATCCTCGACTAAAGTGCTGTAGCGCAAAAGCAGCCGTAGCCGGGATATCCTCCTGCGTTGCGCGCCGCACCTGAACGCCGGTATCCGCCAGCGCTTTTATTACCGAAGCGGTAGCCAGGTTGGCAGTACGTAAATCCACAAGCATATCAACACGCGCTACTCGGTCGGTTTCGTATCCCTGCTTGAACAGGAAAGCAAGACTTTCACCTCGGCCAAGCTCGACACCAGGCCAATAATAACCGGGACCAATACCCTCTACCATCGCTTGCGTGATACCGTATGCACTGAAACGTGCTTCCAGCTCTTTAAAGAGTGCGGTTGCGATACCCCGACGGCGGAACTCTGGGGCTACCCCAAACAGCATGACCACACCTCGCCCTTCACGGATACACCCAAGACAGAACCCCGCCAAATGTCCATCCACCACAGCCCCTAGCTGCAATTCGGGGAGCATACTCATATCGTCCCAGATACGGTGACGCAACTCGTCGAGATCCAGCCGACGCTCATAGGCAGTACATTGGATGAGCGTATATAATGAAGGTAACCAGTGCGAGCCCAGAGTGATTAATTCCACAGTGGTTCCTCTGCTTTGGGGATTATTCACGCACCATTCCTACCTATTATACACAAAAACACTTTCGCTACGATGTCCGAAGGATTGACAATCGGCGGCGGATATGGCATAACCTGAGTATTAACGTCGTATGGTGGCCTTATGAAGCGAATCGCAGTCTTAACCAGCGGTGGCGATGCGCCCGGAATGAATGCTGCTATCCGGGCGGTCGTACGCACCGGAATTGATGCCGGCTTGGAAGTCTACGGCGTACACAATGGTTATGCAGGCCTCATCACATCAGATTTCGCTTATCTGGCCAGGCGCGATGTTGGTAACATCATGCAGCAGGGTGGCACTTTTTTAGGGAGCGCCCGTTGCCTTGAGTTTATGACCGTTGAAGGCCGTCAGCAGGCAATCACCAACCTAAACTCACAACACATTGAGGCTCTGGTTGTCATCGGCGGTAATGGGTCGCAAACTGGCTCACACGCGCTGGCACAAATGGGCTACCCAGTTGTCGGGATTGCCTCCACAATCGATAACGATCTGGAAGGCAGCGATGTCACGATAGGCGTTGATACAGCAATCAACGTCGCTCTGGAGGCCATCGACCGCCTGAAGGTAACCGCGTCGTCGCATCGCAGGGCATTTCTCGTTGAGGTCATGGGACGCAAGTGCGGATATGTTGCGCTGATGGCTGGCATCGCCGGCGGGGCAGAGGTGGTGGTTATCCCCGAACGTGAACTCACCCCAGAAGAGGTAGCCCAACAACTGCGTGCAACTTATGACCGTGGGAAAAACCACGGATTGGTGGTTGTAGCGGAAGGTGCTGTCAATAACGCCCAAAAGCTAATCGAACATTTTGAAGCTAATCCCGGTGCCACCGGCTTCAGCCTGCGCGCTACAATCCTTGGACACGTGCAGCGGGGAGCTCAACCTTCCGCGTCGGATCGCATGTTGGCCACACGGCTTGGCGAAGGCGCCGTGCGGGCATTGGTTGACGGACAGGCAGCGGTACTCGTCGGCATCCGCAATAATCATATTGTGACGACACCGCTTGCCGATATCGTTGGCCGACAGAAACCTCTTGATATGCATCTATTTGAGATTGCCCAGATAATGGCGCAGTAGGCAGCGCGCACTATGACCGAGTTTACCGCTAACGATTCTGTTCAAATCTACACCGACGGCGCTTGCGACCCTAACCCGGGCCCGGGAGGGTGGGGCGCTGTATTGATATATGGCTTAAAGACGCTGGAACTCTCGGGCGCGGATGCAGCAACGACCAACAACCGTATGGAACTCACCGCCGCTATTCAGGCGTTGAGCGCGCTCAAGCGTCCATGCAGCATTACATTGCACACGGATTCCCGTTATCTCCAAAGAGGGATCAGTGAGTGGATTCCATCCTGGAAAAGGCACAACTGGCATAAAGCAAACGGCCAGCCGGTCGAAAACCAGGACCTGTGGCAGGCTCTGGACAGCCAGGTGAATCGACATCAAGTAGAGTGGCGCTGGGTCAAAGGACATCACGGGCATCTGCTAAACGAACGCGCCGACCAACTTGCGACAGAAGCCCGCCTAAAGGGTGGAAGGCAGCGGCCTGCACCATCTTCTGCCAAAGTGATGCCAGCGCCTGCAACAGCGCTGCCGCAGGTGGCCGTATATTGCCGAGCTTGTGCGTTGGGCGTGCCCGGACCTGCCGGCTACGCCGCTACCCTGGTAATGCCGGGGGATAAAGCAAGCACTGTCTCTGGCGGCTGGAGCTTGGCGTCCAGCAACGCGATGGAGCTGTGGGCGGCTATCGCCGGCCTGCGCTCGCTCAAACAGCGTAGCAAGGTGACGTTGTTTACCAGCTCCAAGTATGTTTACGATAACGCGACCAAACGCCTGGTCGAGTGGGAACACAACCGCTGGCACACGAAGGATGGCCAACCGGTGAAAAACCAGGAAATGTGGCGCGAATTGGCCATCGTTCTGGGCGACCACGATATCACCTGGAGATATATGCCAGGTGACACAGCGGACGAATTCAGCCAACGTGCTGCCCGAGTTGCACGCCAGGAGGCAGAAAGACAAGCCGGACAGCGTACTAGTTAAAGGCGACCGTGATGTCCGATAATAAAGGCTATTATGAGCTTCCTCACACGGCGGATTTGGCGCTGCATGTGGAAGGCAACTCGCCTGCCGACCTGCTGTTGCATGCCGCCCAGGGATTGACCGAGCTGATGCAGTGCCAGCTCATACGCGAATCCAAGCCGGCACTCTACCAGGTAGTGTTGGCATCTCTCGATTTAGAAAGCCTACTCATCGACTGGCTCAACGAACTTGTGTACCTGATTACGGTCAAGACGTTTTTCCCCGCCAATTTTGATATTCCAGCCATCCGAAACTACACCGTGAAGGCTACTCTGAACGGGAGCTCTCCCATGCAATTCTGCCGATATATCAAGGCCGCCACATTTGGCGACTTGGCAATATCCAAGGAAGCCGGATACCAGGCTACAATTATTTTTGACGTCTGATTTATCCAGCGAAAGGAGAGCCATATGGCGGACAAGGGTTTTACCAGAATTGCTCCTTTCCTTTATGAGGCTCCCGCAAGCCTGCGCAGCGATATGCGCGTGCCTGCACACCTGTATGCGGACGAGATACTTTTCAAGCAAGCAGCCGACGACCGGTCGCTTAGCCAACTCATCAACACGGCAACATTGCCGGGCATTGTGGGATACGCGCTGGCTATGCCGGATATCCACGAAGGCTACGGCTTCCCAATTGGCGGCGTGGTAGCGACTTCCTGGAGCGATGGGATTGTATCGCCCGGCGGAGTCGGTTACGACATCAACTGCGGTGTACGTCTGCTAACCAGCCACTTGAGCGTGAGCGACATCCGTCCTGTGCTGGAAGATTTATTACGGCTGCTGTATCAAACGATCCCCAGTGGTGTTGGTGAGACTGGCAAAGTGCATCTCAAGCAGAGCGACCTGAAGCTGGTGCTGGAACAGGGGGCAGAATGGGCGTTGCGCCGCGGTCTGGCAACGGAGTCGGATCTGGCGCATACCGAGGATTACGGAAAGCTTGACGGCGCCGATATAGATGCGCTTAGTGCGCGAGCACGCGAAAGAGGTCTTGGACAACTCGGCACTCTCGGTTCGGGCAACCACTTTGTTGAGATCGATGAAATTACCGAAGTGTATGATCAAGCTGCCGCATCCGCTCTCGGGATCTTTAGGGGGCAGGTATGTATCTGGCTGCACAGTGGTTCGCGCGGCCTGGGCCACCAAGTATGCACTGACGCCGTCAGCAGTATGCAGCGCGGTGTAGCAAAATCCGGCATCAAACTGGCCGACCGGGAGCTGGTCTATGTTCAATGCAATTCTGCCGAAGGGCGCAGGTATTGGACGGCCATGAACGGTGCGGCTAATTATGCCTGGGCCAACCGGCAGGTGATGACGCAGCAGGTGCGCGAATGCCTGGCGCGGGTGTTGGGCCGAGAGACGGATGGCGCTGAACTGCGTGTTCTTTATGACGTATGCCACAATATCGCCAAACGTGAGGTGCATCAATTCGAGGGGCGGCGTATTGAGCTATGTGTACACCGCAAGGGCGCCACCAGAGCATTCGGCCCCGGGCAACAGCAACTACCGGAGGATTACCGTTCACTCGGGCAACCGGTATTGGTTCCAGGCAGTATGGGCACATCCTCATATATCTGTCTGGGCACACAGGCTGCGATGGAGCAGACCTTTGGCAGCGCCTGTCACGGTGCCGGCCGCCAGCTCAGCCGCACAGAGGCACGTAAGCGTATCCAGGGAGAGCAGTTGCGCGCGCAACTTGCAGAGCACAACATTCTTCTTCAAGCCGGAAGTATGGAGGTTACCGAAGAGGCTCCCCAGGCATATAAGGACGTGGACGGCGTGGTAAACGTGGTGCACCAGGCCGGGTTAGTGCGTAAAGTAGCCCGCACCCAACCGTTGGCCGTGATGAAAGGATGATGTGCTTGGCTGGATGAGAGCGATTTGTTATAATCGGCCAATACTTTCAATATGTGATGCCTGATGCGAGTGTGGAGCACTCCTCCCAGTATACCTGTCAGCAGCGAACTGCGAACGGCAGTCGGCGGCCACCCGCTGATTGCCCGTTTGCTGGCTCAGCGCGGCATCACCGAACCGCAGCGCGCGCAAGCCTTTCTTGATCCTGCTCAGTATCACCCTGCCGATGCTCGGGCTTTGCCGGGATTGGAGGCTGCCAGCGAGTTCATTCGTCAGGCCATCGCTAAAGGTGAACCCATACGCGTTTGGGGCGACTTTGATGTTGACGGCCAAAGCGCCACCGCCCTGCTCCTTGAAGCGCTGGGTGCCGCAGGAGCCTTGGTATCCTACGACCTGCCCGCACGTAAAGAAGGCCATGGCCTAAACATGCGGGCTATCCGCCAGGCGACGGATGACGGCATTCGGCTGATGATTACCTGTGATACCGGCACCAGCGATGTTGACCTGGTCAACCAGGCCAATAAACTTGGGTTGGGGATCATCATCACTGACCACCACGACCTACCTGATATCCTTCCGCCGGCCCTTTATATCGTAAATCCCAAACTACTACCACAGGAACATCCCAGCTACCAGCTTTCCGGCGCCGGAGTAGCCTATTACCTGGCGCGCGGCCTGCTTGAAAACACTCCTGCTGCTGGCAAGCTCAACGGCCTGCTTGAGCTGGCCGTGCTCGGGCTTGTTGCTGATGTCGCCTACCAGGTTGACGATGTACGCTACCTCATCCAGTTGGGGATGCAGGCGCTGCGTCAGACACAGCGCCCGGGGCTGCGTGCGCTGTATGCGGCTGCCGAAGTGGATGCCGTTCACCTGAGCGAAGACGACATCGGGTTCAAAATCGCGCCGCGCCTGAATGCGGCTGGACGATTGGCGGACGCCTCTCTCGCACTTCGCTTGCTCTTGACACAGGATGCCCAGGAAGCGCTTGCGCTCGCCGAACAGCTCGAGATGCTCAACCGCGACCGACAAGCGCTCACGGAAGCTACTGTAAATGCCGCTGAACACCGTTTGCAGCAGGATTCTGAGCTTTTGCGCCAATCAGTGCTTGTCATTGACGGCGATAGCTGGGAAGAAGGCATCCTGGGATTGGCTGCCTCAGCGCTAGTGCAGCGCTACAACCGGCCGTCGATCGTTATCTCCCATCTCGGCGCTCGCAGTGTGGGTTCTGCGCGTTCCGTAGCTGGGATCGATATACACCAGGCAATCGCCAGCCAGCAGCATCTGCTCGAACGCGAAGGCGGCCATCCGATGGCAGCCGGTTTTTCGCTCAAGCGAGAGAACCTGAGTCAGTTCAGACAGGGCGTAGTTGAATGGGTTAGTTCACAGGCAAGAGTTGAACAGCTCGGCAAGGCGCTCAACATTGAGGCCCAGATACCCTGGCTTGACCTCTCATTACCATTGGCGGAACAGGTTGGGCGCCTGGCGCCTTTTGGCGCTGGGAATCCCAAGCCGGTGCTAAGCACCAACGCTGCGATGTTTTTGCGCAGCGAAGATATTTCGAGGCGCCAGATCACGCCGCATCGGCGCTTGTATTGCGCCGACGAGACAGGACGCCAACTTGCGTTCACCTGGTTCAATTCTGCCACTGAAACAATGCCCGAGCCAGGGCAGATCCTCGATCTCGCGTTTACGATCCAGTCGAGTTATTGGTCACAAAAAGCGCGCCTAAACCTGGAAGTGGTTGATTGGCGCAGCCATGTGCGCGATGCCGAGGTTGGCGCAGAGAGCATCACCGCCGGCTTTGAACTGGTTGATTGGCGGCAGGCAGGCAATCGCGAACAGTTGCTAGCGAAGGTTCGAGCCGATTACGGCGATAACGGCGTGGTCTGGGCAGAGGGCATTCGTGGCTCGCCGGATGCGGCATATACCCGCTGCCAACTCTATGCGTTGAGCACACACCCCATTGCCCTGGCCGTTCTGACGCCGCCCCCGAGCCCCGAGACTTTCCAGCAGGTGCTTAACGAGTTAAAGCCGCAGGTGCTCATCCTGCTGCCGCCGCTCGAACCGGCTAATTTATCAGCGCAGGAGTTTATCGCCACTGTGGCCGGGATGGTGAGGGCTGCATTAGAAGATAACAAACGCCAGGGAGTGCTCGACATCGAGCGTATGGCCGCAAGATTGGGTGCCCGCACTGAGGCTGTCGTTGCCGCGTTGCGAGGGCTGGAGGCTAGTCGCGTATTTGATCTTGTCGAAGAGAATGCAAGCCTACGCGCTCAAGCTATCGCTGATAATATTCCTTATGGCGCAGAAGAGAATTCGGACGAGCAGCCCGATACCGTATTCTTAAAACGCGCCAGTGAGCAAGCCCGCGATGCGCTGCTGTATCAACTGCGCGAGACGCGTGCCTATCGCTCCGCTTATCGGGAGATGAGTGCACAAGCGCTGGTGCGAAGCGAACCCTCGCCATCTGCCAGGTAGCTAAACCATGAGCAATCTATATGCTGATGTAATTGTTCTGGGTGCTGGGCCGTCCGGCTCGGTTGCTGTGCGCTAGTCCTGGCGCTCCTTTCATTCGGTAGGTTTTGATGAGACGCCTAATCTGGCGCACAGATAGCTGGAGTTCCCGCGAGGCTTGTAGCACAGTCTTCTTTCCATCCTCTACTTGCTGTATTATTTCAGCACGCTCGAGTTCCTCGATAGTCATGGTCACCATCTTTGTTTTCATATGGTGACATTTTCACTGAATAATTAACTGGTGACCTTTCACTTGATAATAACAGATAATAACATAGGGCTTGCACCGCATTGTTGTCGGTATTATGATTAATCAGCTCGAACGTTATGGGTTCGTCAATTGACCCTACTGGGAGGAAGCATGAGCGATCAAGTACGTCTTGGTTTTATCGGTATGGGGGGTATCGCACGCCATCATTTGCGCCAGCTAGCCGACATACCCGAGGCGGTCATCGTCGGTATCGCTGAGCCCAGCGAGACCGCATTGACCCAGATGCGTAAAGAGTTCCCTTACCTGGCCGATGTGCCCGCGTTTGCCGATTACCATGAGCTGCTCGATAAAGTACCCATGGACGCAGTAGAGATTCATACGCCCCACACGCAGCACTTTCAACAGGCACTGGATGTTTTTGCTGCCGGCAAGCATCTGCTGCTGGAGAAACCGATGGTATGCAGCACCATCGACGCCCACAAGCTCATAGAAGCAGGCAAGAATCAGGTTTTTATGGTCTCTTACCAGCGCCACTTTGAGGGGACCTATATCTATATCCGCGACCAGGTACGCGCCGGCGCTTTGGGGAAAATCCAGTATGTGCAATTGCTGCTTTCGCAAAATTGGTACCGCGCCACGATGGGCAGTTGGCGTCAGTGCAAGGCGCTTTCTGGCGGTGGCCAGTTCAATGATTCCGGCAGTCACATCGTCGATATCATGCTCTGGACGACCGGGTTAACGGCAGAGAGCGTCTTTGCCTTTATGAAGAATTACGATTCGGAGGTCGACATCGACTCGGCTGCTTCGATTCGCTTCACCAACGGTGCTCAAGGCACCATCTCAATCATCGGCGACAGCCCGCTCTGGTGGGAAGAATTCTCGATCTGGGGCAACGAAGGGATGATGTTGATTCGCCAAGGCAAGTTGATGCAGGCGCGCTTTGGCGATAAAGAGCCGCAGCCCGTCGCAGAGCTGCCAACCAACTCGAATCCCGATCGCAACTTTATCGATGCGGTGCTGGGCCGGGATACCATCAAGGTACCCCCTGAGTGCGGGCTGCGCGTCATCGAACTGACCGAAGCCGCCTGGAAATCGGCCGAGTTGGGACGTCCGGTTAAAGTTACAGAGTTAGCCTAGTTTTCATCAACGAAGGAGTGCCAACATGAACTCACGTCAACGCGTCTTGAGCGCGCTTGCTCGCCAAGGCTATGATCGTATTCCTGTCCATCATGAGGGTACTCCTGAAGTCAATACCCTGTTGAAGCAGCATTTCGGCATCACGGACGACCTCGAACTGGCCGTGCGGCTGGGAGATGACTTGCGCAATGTAGCCGGCAGCTATATTGGGCCGGAACGCCGGCACTTTCCGGATGGCAGCGTCGAAGGGCTGTGGGGCGAACGCTATAACGATATCCCCTATGGGGATGGGATAGGCACCTATCCGGAGGCAGTGTATCTGCCCTTTGCAGAGATCGATGATGCCGCTCAACTAAAAGATTACCCGTTCCCGAGCGCAGACTGGTACGATTTTAGTTCCATCCCCGCCCAATGCACAAAATACGCCGACTATGCTATTGTCTTTGGCGGAGCTGGTTCGCTGGACTTTATGAACAGCATCGCCCGTTGCCGAGGTGTGGAGAAGGTTCTGTATGACGTTGCCACCGAGGAGCCGGTTTACCAGCTCCTGGTAGAACAGCGGTTTCAGTTCTTTTACGACATCGCTGAACGCGCGCTGCAGGCAGCTAATGGACAGATCGCAATCCTTCACTGTGGTGAGGACCTGGGCACACAGCGCGGACCGATTATCTCGATGCGCTCCTTCAACCGGCTGTTTGCCCCTTATTACCAGCGTTACTTTGAGTTAGCTCATCGCTACGGTGCCAAGTCGATGATGCACGTTTGCGGCAGCGCGCGCTTTTTTATCCCGCGCTTAATCGAGCTCGGCCTGGATATCCTGGATGTGGTGCAGGTAGCGGCGGAAGGGATGGAGCTGGGCGGGCTCAAACGGGATTTCGGGCGCGACCTGAACTTCTGCGGCTCGATGTGCGTCCAGACCATCCTGCCTTTCGGCACCCGAGAGGACGTTATCCGCGAGACGCGCTACCGGATGGAGTTGTTCGCACAAGGCGGGTTGATTCTGGGACCTACCCATGCCATCCAGGTGTTTACCCCGCTCGAGAATATCCTGGCGATGTACCGCACCGCCGGCAGCCTGGTAGGGAACTAACGATATGCAAAAAGCGAGCCAGCCCGTTGACGAGACACCTCCTGCGCTGCGCGCGTTATTAGCGCGCCACGCTGCCTGGTGGCGCAAGAGTGGCCTGTTGTATGCGGAGACGCCCGACAGCGGGCTTGGCAGCCTGTGGCTGCCCCTGGCGGACGGCTCGACCGCCCAGCAGGATATTACGCTCACGCCGGAGATGCTCGATGTAGAACGCCTGGTCGGCCCAGCTTTGGCCAAAGGGGATCTGCGCACCTGGGGCGATATCATCCAGACGCGTGACGCGTACCTGCGCATACCATGGGTGGAAGCCATCCTCGGCTGCCCTATCCGCACCAGCATCCAGGGCGGGGCGATGCGCGCCGGCCACTTGTCGTATCCGTGGAAAGCACTTACAGATGATTCCACCGGCACAGCCTGGCTCGAACTGCTGCAACGTATGGTCAGGTTGCTGGTGGAGCGCTCCGGCGGGCAATTTGCGATTACCCATACGTTGATGCGCGGTACTTCGGACCTGGCTGAGGCTGCCTTGGGACCCGAACTGATGTGCCTCTCGCAGTACGACCACCCGGCAGAGCTGCGCGTGTTTCTAGAGCGTGCTGCCCAACGTTTTATCGCCATCTGGCGGGCGCAGTGCGAGCTGATACCTCAGCTCGAACGTGGTTATGTAAACTGGTTTGGCATTTGGGCGCCGGGCACGACCGTGCGTACGCAGTGCGACGCGTCTGCCCTGCTATCGCCGGAGCAGTACCGCGATTGGTATCTGCCTTATGATAACATGCTCGCAGAAGCCGCCGATTACGCTGTAATCCATCTGCATTCCGGTTCGCTGCATACGGTGGAAGCCCTGCTTCAAATGGAAAAGCCCCAGGCGATACAGATCTCGCTGGATCCGCAGCCCAGCGGTCCCCCGCTGGAAAAGCTTCTGCCGGTATTCCGGCACATCCTGCAGGTGAAATCGCTCATTATAGACGGTGCGCTCAGTGCCGCTCAGGTCGCGCAGCTACTCGATAAACTGCCAAGCGATGGATTGTGTATCATCGTGCGCGGGAATCCGGAGCAGCTTCCAGGGCTATAAGTGCATCTAGTCGTCCAGGCGGAGCGCCAACCAAGGAACCAGCATCTCATCCGGGCTCATCCCGCCATGGCGGCCGCGTTGGCGGAAGCGTTTGCCCTGGCGGTCAAGGTAGTGGTGGCCGCGCGAGAGCACCAGCACGTGCCCAAGACGGGCTAACGCCTCCGACATCGGCTCGGCGCTGCCCCACAGGCCTGCTTGAACCGCCTCCGCAGTAGGCACCAGCACATAGTCATCCCCTAACGCAGCCTGAATACGCCTAACCACACCAGGATCTTGGGCCAGGCAGTGCAGATAGGCCGTCCGCGCCTCACCGGTGGCCGGGCCAAGCAGTTCGCTGCGCAGCACGGCATCCGCTTCGACATCGTGCGCCTGGTCTATCGGAGTCTCCACCCAGCCGTGGTCGGCCATCATCACAAACAATACCCCTTGCTTTTGATGCAATGTTAACCGTTCTAGGAAGTGCTCCTGCATCGCGCGGCTCACGCTTTGCAATTCCGCCTGCCAATAGCCTCCCTGAGAGCCGTAACGGTGTATAGCAGTATCAATTGTGCTCCAATAAGCAAAATAGTAGCTGGGCGCATCATCATCTAGAGCTACCAGATTGTATAGATTCTGCCACATATCCTCAGCACTGGAGTAGCCAATCTTGCGTTGGTAACCGCGGTATATCATACGGCTGAGGGAGCTGGCCAAGTATTGGGCCGATATTAGGCAGGTGGTACGAATCCCCAAATGACCGAAGCGCTCACCTACGCCCGGGACCGGTAGAAAAGTCTCCGGATTCAATCCCCAATCCACCAGCGTCTCGCGTCCGGCGCCATAAGAAGGTTTAGGAGTTATCATGTCGGCCACAACCCCGTATTCACGCAGCCATAACTCATAACCGACCAGTCCGTGGCTAATGGGCTCTACACCGGTACCCAGGCTGGCCAGGGCTGTCGTCGTAGTGGATGGGCAGGTTGAGGTCATCGGCAGAAGAATCCCACGCCGTGCCAAATCGCGCCAGATACACGGCGCATTTTCGCGCAGCATCTCTTGCAGATTCAAGTAACCAAGCGCATCAAGCAGCAGTACGACAACCTTGGTGATCCCAGAGGTATAATCGCGCCAGTAAAGGGGCGCCAAAGGCTGCCCTCCCGGCAGCGATTTGCCGAGGATAGCTGCGGCCGTTGCCGGCACATTAACCAGCGAGTAACCATCATAGCGCGGTGCTAAAAACTCCTGCGCCAGTTCCTCCGGCCAAACAGCAGCGGATGAGCGCTGGCGTAGAAGCTGCTCCAACTCCTGTGCAGACTGCTTCATGCACACGCCTCTTGTGTAGAATTAATCAAGCATAACACAGGCGCGATATGCTGCCAAAACTGCTGGACAGTAGTGTTGGCCCGCTTATAATGATGCCAGTTTGCAAGGAGATTATCAGGAGGACACTCATGAAAATCCGCTACGGTATTGTAGGTGTGGGAGGTATGGGCTCTGGACACGCTCAGGCGCTGCAGACTATCGAGGAAGCTGGATTAGCGGCTGTATGCGATATTATCCCCGAAGTTGCCGAACGAGTCGGCACACAATACAGTATCCCATGGTGCACCGATTATCACGAGCTGATCGACCGCAAGGATGTTGATGCTGTGATGGTGGCCACACCGCATTACTTTCATCCAGAGATTGCGATATACGCGATGGAAAAGGGCAAACCGGTCATCTCTGAGAAGCCCATCTCTGTGACGGTATCTGCTGCCGATGCGATGGTAGCCACGGCCAAACGCACCGGAGTGCCCTTCGGCGTGATGTTCCAGACGCGTGCGGAGCCGATCTGGCGGGCAGCGCGCGAAATTGTCGATTCCGGCCGTCTGGGCGAGATCTACCGCACAATGCTGGTATATGCGGATTTCCGCTCGCAGGCTTATTACAATTCTGCCGGCTGGCGCGCCACCTGGAACGGTGAAGGAGGAGGAGTGCTCATCAACCAGGCGCCACACGCCCTGGACCGCTTCTCTTTGCTAGGCGGGCTGCCGAACAAGGTAAGCGCCTTTACCGCCACCCGCAACCACAGCATCGAGGTCGAGGATACTGCGGCAGCTATGCTCGAATACCCTAACGGCGCGGTTGGCTATATTTACTGCTCCACTACCGAATCACCCGGCACCAATATCATGGAGTTTGCCGGCGAACACGGTAAGTTACAGATTGTCGGCAAGCAGATTCGTTTATGGGACGTTCCTGAGGGCGTCAAGGGCTACAGCGACACTTGCACCCAGATGTGGGGCGATCCTTCATTCGTTGAAGTGCCGGTGACTTTGCCCGAATGTGAGACTGGCCATGCGGTTATTTTGCGTAATATGGCCAGACATATCCTCTACGGTGAAAAGTTGATTGCCCCGGGTGTAGAGGGCATCCGCACGGTTGAGCTTATCAACGCGATCATCTTGTCCGGTAAAACTGGCAAACCTGTCAGCGTTCCGGTCGACCGCGACCAATACGATGCATTCCTGAAAAGCATGATTCAGGAATCAAAACCGAAGGAATCCACAGGCCCGGACTTGCGCATCACCGATAGCGTGCACTGACTACAAAAAGACGCCGACTATGAAGTCGGCGTCTTTGCTTAACGAGAGCTCGCATCGGGCTCGCGCTGCCAAACGCGCAGGCCCATGCGGCTGAGATAAATCGGGATATTCTGATATAAGGGATTTGCCTCCTCGATAGCGCGCAGCATGGCGCGTTTCTCGGGCATGCGCGGACCACACAACAAAGTAATAGAACCGCCTTCGCCACCCGCTCCGTTCACCTTCCATCCCAACGCCCCAAAGGAACGGGCAATATCGATGACCTGCTGTGCATCCTTGCTCACAAGATTGGGATGCAGATTGCGCTGCCCCTCGGTATTGGCAACCATTGCAGCACCCAGGGCGCTGAAATCGCCGGCGTAAATTGCATCTCGCGAAGCTACGGCAGTCTGGCGCAGCGCCTCGAGCTTAGGGCTATCTGGACCAGCGTTTTCCAGATTACGGATCACCATCTCATGAACTTCGGATGAACTGTGCGATTTACCCAGGAAAATTAACGCCAGCCGGCTTTCCAGCTCCCACCAGGTAGAGTTGCCCACATAGATGGGCGACACCGCCGCGTAGGGGTATTTGAACATCTCGATAAAGTTGATGCCGCCGTACGCCGAGCAGAGCTGATCCTGGATGCCGCTCTGCTGCCCGAGCACTTTGGTCTCGATGGTATGTGCCGTATATGCCACCTCGACCGGGCTAAGGCGCGAGGGCGTAAGCTGGTCCAGCGCCGCTATCAAGGCGACGGTCACAGCAGCCGAAGTACCGGTCGAGCAGCCCGCAGGCGCCTCAGAATAAATCGATATCTGCACAGCCAAATCTTCCGGGACATCAGTATAATCTATACACGCTTCCAGCAGCGGATGGTGAATCCATTCGTGCTTTTCATTGCGGGGAAATACTGCATATTTTTGGCCAAAGTTTTCAGCATGCAAGAGCACCCTGTCGCTGACCTGATCGCGGCGGTAAACTTCGATTTGCACTTCGACATACGGGTAAACAGCAATGTTGAATATCTTGCCATATTCTGCGAACCAGGTATCCGTCCAGCCGCCGTTATCGCAGATACGAATCGGAGCTACACTGTTGATAATGCGAACCGGATTAGTGTTTGGTGCTGACATAACCGCACTCCTTAAGCATATGCGTAGTATATTTTAGCAGTTCATCCACGGTTGTCCAATGATATAACGCAACTCTAGCCAGCTAATTGCGTATAATTAACAGTATTGATCGGAGGAACGAGTATGGCAGATCAAACCAATAAAACGGGCGGTACAAATGCTTCTAGTGCGGAAGAGTGGAAGGAAATCTGGAGCCAGTTTGCGCAGCAAGTCAGACGCGATGCAGCCAGAGTTGTGGGCGAAGCCCCTGATGCTAGTTGGTCGATAATTGGGCGCAAAGCTGGCGAGGCCACTCGCCAAGAGGCGGCCAAACTAGTGAATGCGCCAAAGGATGCTGACTGGGAAACCATCGGGCGCCATATCGAGATGAACGTGCGCACTGGAGTAGCCGGTGTGGTGGGCGCTTCGCCGGATGCTGATTGGTCAACCGTTGGACAAACGGTTGATCACAAGGTGCGGAGCTTTTTACAGTCGCTGCTCCAAACCAAGCCCAATCCACCCAGCCAGCCTAAGGACGACGAATTGGTTGATCCCTGGAAATAGCCTATGCTGGCTCGCACCAGGCGAGGTTAGCGAGCCGCCAAAGGCCGCAGGAAGCGCAGCGCCCGGGCAGTCTCGTCGGTGAAATTTTCTCCCCATCCGCATTCCACCGAGACTTTGCCCGTATATTCGATATCGTGCAGGATGGCGAACAAGCGCTCCAGGGGATACATACCGCTGCCTGGGAACCTGCGGCCTGTATCCGCCAGGTGGACGTGTGCGAGCCAATCCGGCTCCTCGGCTATATCTTCGATCGGTTCGTTTTCCATCATAAAGTGGTATATATCGGCCAGGACGCGAACTTCGTCGCGCCCAACATCTCGCGCTAGCTGGACGCCCTCGCGATAGGTATTAATGATATTTGTCTCACTACGGTTAAGCGGCTCGATAGCGATTTTCAAGCCGTACTTGAACGCTTCGTTTGAACACAATTCCAGAAAGTGCACCAGTTGACCCCAGGCAGCAGCTCGATTGCACCCTTCGGGGATAGTCCGAGCTCCTCCGCTGCCGAAGACCACCACTTCACCGCCCAGGTCGCTTACCCGCTTCAGAGCATGCTGCACGTACACGGTAACCAGGTTGAAATCGACTTGCGGGCCAACCAACTTGACTTGAGGCGCAACAAACACATTAAAGGTGCGAACGGGCGGACGCAAGGCAGCCAACGCCGGCTTGGTCTCCGCAAAGACAGCATCATCTTCCAAGGGAATAAGTACGGATGATACACCGAGCTCGATAAACTCATAACCCGCTGCTAACTGAGAAACCTTTTCCGGGCTTGTGCATATCCCGATCGGTATCGAGATTCCCATGGTACACTCCCTCCTGATTAGAAGAGCGAGAGCCAACTCTTTTCTGCGCCATCGCGCAGCTTTTCATAGACAATCATCATATGCATAAGGTCAGAGATGTTGCCGTGTCTGGGAGGCTCTTTCGCCAGAATTTTATTTGCAAACTGCAGCACACTGCCAACATTTCCCTGCACAAAAAGCGATTTGTTATAATATGCCCCGAGCGACATATCGGGTTCCCATACCAGCGGAGCATTTTCGTCTGAGCCAATGAACGATGTCGCGCGCTCCTCCTCTGGTTCACCTGGAGCGCAATTCGATCGGTAGTAGGTCAACTTGACGCCGTTCTCTACAACGAGATTGGCGCCGTTGCCGACAATCTCCAGGCGCTCCGTTGGGCTGGTCAGAGCTTGAGAACCAGTCAGGTGCATATTGCCGACTAAGCCTGAACGATAGTGCAGGGTGACGCTCACATCACCAAGGGAGCTGCGTAGATAGAATAAACCATCGCATTCCCCGAAAAGGCGCAGTAGAATCGAATACGCTTGCAGGAAATCAGCCAGGAAGGGAGCCATCGCGAGCGTGTTTGCGCGCACTTCAGCGGGAGGAAGAGCAGCAGGATAGCGCAGTGCAAAGCTGGAAAGGTTGCCAAAAGGTTCTGAATGGATGATATCATTCGCCTTTAGATAAGCCGGCGCAAACATCTTGGGGAAATTGGCCTGCATCCATTTGCCCCGGCTGGTCAACCCGTATGTAAACTGTTTCACTTCCGCCAACGAAGCACAAGGAGGCGAATCGACCCACACATGCACGCCCTGGCGCAACGCATACTCCGCCAACTCGGCATAGCGCGGTTTTCCTTGCACATCTGGTCCTACTACCATAAACACGGCATCGAGTTTTTCCTGGGCAAGCATCGCTTTATGGTTCGGATAAAAATGACGTGCGCCGAACTGCCTGGCGACTGCCAATCCACGGGTGGTATTGTGGTCGGCAAAAGCCACTAGTTCCACCGGCGCATATTGAAAACAAGGGAGAATGTTGCTTAATGATTGTTCACCAGTCCCGATATACCCCGCTTTAAGCCGGGCGGGGTATTCGTGGTTAAATACCGCTTGCATCTGAGCCTCCTGCCCATGTGTGGGCATTCACATATGCTTATACTTCCTGCCTGGATTCTGGACGGGAGCCGGCAAACAACGTGATGGCCAGACCGATGGCAAAAAACAGAACAATAAGGGCTACATCCATTGGCTTCACGGCAATGCCAACCGGCCATAATGGTGCGCTGGTCTCTGCTACACCTGGAGTAGTCGGCCACAAGCCGTACACAGAAGCGACAACCAATCCTAGAATAAAATAATAGGTCCCTGAAGGCTTCTTTTTTAGCGCTATATCTATTAATTTGGAAAAGAAAATGATCCCGATTACGGCACCGAAACCGGTAGCCAACAATACCGCCCAGTGTACAGAGCCGAAAGCCGCCCCCATATTGCCGCCAGCAGAGAAAATCGTCTTGAGTTCGGTAACAGAAGAGATTGCTTCCATAACAGGCGCAAAGATGCCTGTAAGCATCCAGATATAGGAACCATCCATGCCAGGAGTTACGCTTGCGCCGCCAGCCAGTAAATTACAGACAAAGTAATATAAAAACCCGCCAAGCGACTTGGCATCCGCGCTCCAGCCTGCCTGGAAACTTTGGCGTTCGGCATACTTGAAGAGGACAACTACTAGAACGCCGACCAACATCGCAATCGCCCTTTTGAAGGTCAGCCGCATATCCTGTGTTTGTTTACGAACAGATGGTATAGTTCCAATCACCAGCCCCATGAAAAAAAACATCGATATAACCGTGTATTTCTCCATGACAAAGGTTACACTTTTAGCGAAGACGACCATCCCAATAGCGGCACCCACCAGCATTGGCACAAGGAATGCCAAGTTTTTACGCCAGTTCTTTAAATCAAGGAAAAAGTTGCCCACAGAATTCACGAACTGTTGGTAGATGCCAAGTATAATCAATATCAGCCCGCCGCCGATACCAGGAAGCAAGTTGGTTACCCCATAGACAATTCCCTTGAGC
Source organism: Chloroflexota bacterium (assembly GCA_021372475.1). Lineage (GTDB taxonomy): Bacteria > Chloroflexota > Anaerolineae > UBA1429 > UBA1429 > JAJFUJ01. The sequence goes on from JAJFUJ010000083.1 coordinate 35,724, forward strand.
ACCAGTATGAGGTAACGAAGGAACTGCTTCATTCTGTGGTCTCCTTGTTTTTTATTATTGCATCGCCAATTATACCCAAGCAGCCCAAAGACACAACACCTTGACCGGTATGGTAAAACATGTCCATCGTGAAGTTGCATCGCGCAATTACTCAACGTTTTCTGCATCCGAATAACCGTGCTATAATCACAACCATGGGTGCAGGGAATATAGACCATTGCCTCACTATGCCGGATGAGGACGTGGCGTTACTAGACAAGATCGTTGGCGATCTGCCGATTTTGGCTGACTTGAGTCGTGCGGACGTGTTGTTGTGTTGCCAAAACCTAAACGGCGGCCTGACCGTTATTGCCCAGGCCGCTCCCCATTCTGTAGCGCCGATATATGCAAGGGGTGAGCTGGAGGGGACACAACTGGACAAGGGAAAGGTAAGGGTATTCTCTATCTTTGCCCGGCTTCCAACCTCTAGGGTTGTATATACCCTGCAGATCCGCGGCGGCATGGTAGCTCGCCAATATTATCCACTGCGGAATGCCAAAGGAACCGTCGTCGGAGTATTAGTTAAGGATTCGTATTGGCTTGCTTACGAACGGCAGAAAAGACGAGCCAGAGTGTTTCAGAACGCACTAGATGCGTTTATCAAGATGGTGCTGCGGGGCGAATTGGTAGATGGGGATACGCTCAGCCCCTTTGGTGAACATGATGGTATCGTCTATATTGACACAACGCGTACGATACTATATATGAGTGGTGTAGCAGCCGGGCTATATCGGCATATCGGTTATCGCGACAGCATCATCGGCCATAGGGTCAATGAATTATCACCAAGTGACCAGGAGCTGTTTAACCTAGCATCTAACCAACAACGCTGCATCGAACGCCAGGATGAACAGGATGGCATAACCTGGATCCGTAAAGCGCTGCCAGTATTGCGTCCCAAATCAACCTGGCTAGGCCAGTTTGGCCTGGGCAAACCGAGGCAAAACAGCGAAATACAAGGCATCTTTTTACTGGTTCATGACGCAACCGAGTCTGTGCAGACTCAGCGTGAAATCGAAAGCAAGATGTCTTTAATCCGCGAGGTGCATCACCGAGTTAAGAATAACTTGCAGGTGATCGCCTCCCTTATGCGGATGCAGGCCAGACGTGTTAGCTCTATCGAAGCCAAAGAAGCGCTGGAGGAAAGCGTCAACCGCATCCTGAGCGTAGCAGTAGTCCACGAATACCTTTCACAAAATGCAAACGGGGCTATCAACCTACAGGAAGTCGCCCACCGTATCGTATTACAGATGCATCAGGGTTTGATCGATCCCAGCCGGAACATAAACTTTACAGTATCCGGCGATGCAATTTGGCTGCCGGCTGAGCGTGCTACCCAGTGCGCGCTTGTCATCAATGAGCTTGTGCAAAATGCCCTGGAACATGGACTCGAACACCGCGACCAGGGGAACGTTGCCGTCCAGTTGAGTGATCTGGGCGACCAGGTAAAGATTACCGTCAATGACAATGGCGAGGGTTTACCTACAGGCTTTGATTTGGAATCCTCTGCGAACCTGGGATTACGCATAGTTCGCAGTCTGGTTGAACGTGACCTCCGTGGTCACTTTGCGCTCGATAGCGACAATGGTACTCAGGCTGTAGTAGTATTCGAGAAATCGATCATGGGAGGTTAAGTTGGAACGTACACGCGTTATAATCGCCGATGATGAATCAATTATCTGCATGGATTTGCGGGAGATGCTTAATAATCTTGGTTACCTGGTAGTCGGCGAGGCGGGCGATGGCCAGAGCGCCGTTAACCTGGCCCGCGAGCTTAAACCTGATGTAGTGTTAATGGATATCAAAATGCCGGATATGGACGGCATCGAGGCAGCCAAGATATTGACCAACGAACGAATTTCACCAGTAGTATTGCTGACAGCTTTTAGTCAGCGCGACCTGGTTGAGCGAGCCAAAGAGGCTGGCGTAGTCGGATACCTGGTAAAACCAATCCAGGAAGCGGACCTGGCGCCGGCTATCGAAATAGCGCTCTCGCGCTTTCGTGAGTTCCGTGAGCTGGAAAAAGAAGTGGATAATCTGCAGGATCAGCTCGAGACGCGCAAACTAGTTGACCATGCCAAGGGGATCCTGATGGACACGCAAGGATTGACCGAGGCAGCCGCCTTTCGGCGTATTCAAAAGATGTCGATGAATACGCGTAAGGCGATGCGTGAGATCGCACAGGCTATCATCCTCACGCACGAGGCTGGTAATTAAAAAAAGGCCACGCATAAATTATGCGTGGCCTTTCAACTTTATGAAAACCTTAGGAAGCCGGTGTGGGGGGTATTTGAGCTGCTTTATATTCTTCCTCCGTGATCAAGCTTCCACCGCGTACATTCGCCTGCACGATGCCGTAACTGACGTCCAACCATATTTCAGCTTTCATCATTTGAAAGCATTTGGAATCCATAACATCTTTACGAACCACATAATAGCCAGGACCGTCTTCGCTGTTTAGGTCATTACGACGGTCGACGCGAACACGCACAAGTGAACCGCATTTATTACAGCGAAAGTAAAGCATAATGCCATTCGGGTCTCCCATACTCTTGGCAGTGTCAGCCTTCTTTGCTGGCTCATCGCCAGTGAACGCTTTGCGCAGCTTGTCTAGAAAACCCATTTCTTCACCTCATTTATGTTTGCAGCCATCTTGACAATAGCAATCCGATATGCTATTATTTTAGCACTCAAATCTGATGAGTGCTAATTAACATCAATTTTGGTATAGGCTTGGTTTCAAAGAGCAAAGGGCATACCGCCATTGGCCTTTTGTTCACTATTATAGTCATAACGAGGAGGTTTGAGAAATGGCAGAAGTTACCTTGAAGCCTTTGGCTGACCGTGTAGTGATCGAGCCGCTAGCTCAGGAAGAAGTAACTGCTTTTGGTATTATTCTTCCTGAAACAGCCAAGGAAAAACCGCAGAAGGGTACTGTGATTGCGGCCGGTCCGGGAAAGCGCGATGACAAAGGTACTCTGATACCGATGGAAGTTAAAGTCGGTGATGTGGTGCTATACGCCAAGTACGCCGGAACAGAGCTTAAACTTGAAGGCGGAAAGCAGGTTCTTGTTTTACGTGAGAGTGATATTCTAGCGATCGTGCAATAATTACCTGGAGGAATTACTATTATGCCAAAGCAATTGCAGTTCTCTGAAGAAGCGCGCCGGTCACTGAAAAAAGGGCTTGATGTCCTGGCTTCAGCAGTGGGATCTACCCTCGGCCCCAAGGGGCGCAACGTAGCTCTCGACAAGAAGTGGGGGGCGCCCACCGTCACCCATGACGGCGTCACCGTCGCCAAAGAAATCGAGCTGGAAGACCCATTTGAGAATATGGGCGCCCAGTTGCTCAAGGAA
>JAJFUJ010000011.1 GCA_021372475.1 Chloroflexota bacterium
CGCACTTTCGATCCAATTTTGCACGACTCCGGATTCAGTCGGCATCCCCCGCGTCAACCAAACCAGAAATTCGCGGTTACCCGCCGGCCCGCAGATAGGCGAAGCCGTCAAACCGCATACTGTCCAGCCAGTACCACTAGCCCAGCTTACCACATCTGACAGCACCTGGTAATGCACCTGTGGGTCGCGCACCACACCGCCCTTGCCGACCAGCGCTTTGCCGGCCTCAAATTGAGGCTTTATCAACGCAATAACCTGGCCGTCAGATTGCAGCCAACTGGCTACCGCAGGCAAAATAAGCTTCAGTGAAATAAAAGACACATCGATTACAGCGATGTCGATACTTTCTGCCAGGCTTTGCAAGTAACGTACATTAACCTGCTCTTGAACTATTACCCGCTTATCCTGGCGAAGCTTCCAAGCCAACTGGCCACGGCCTACATCCAGAGCGTATACACGCGCCGCTCCGTGCTGGAGCAGGCAATCAGTAAATCCGCCAGTAGAAGCGCCGACATCGGCTGCCACCATTCCGGATACATCCACCTGAAATACGCTCAAAGCATGGTCGAGTTTTAACCCACCCCGGCTCACAAATGGCAAAGCTGCCTCTACCGCTATATTGCTATCGTCAGCGACGAGAGCTCCCGCTTTGGTCAACATTTGCCCATTGACTTTGACTTCCCCAGCTAAAATAAGCCGGCGAGCTTGCTCACGACTATCGGTCAGGCCTCGCTCACACACCAGCTCATCGAGACGTCTTTTTACCATATGGCTGATTGTTATCACGCAGTTTTGTTTGTCAACTACAATCAGTTCGAGGGTGTTGAAAAAGTATTCAGTTGGAGACCCCTTGGTATCTGAAAAGACCGGGTTGCGAACTCACAGATCATCCTCCACGCAAGCAGGAATCCACCCGAATCTTGCATTTGTTCTTATTATTATATATGATTATATATCAGATTAATGCTTAGTTTATGTCTGCGCTGGAATGACGCTTCTTGTTTCCCAGTAGGCAAGCATAAGAACAGAACCTCTTTTTCAATACCCTCAAATCGGTCGAAAACAAGGCAATTGACCGAAATTCTTGCATAGCATATCATCAAGGTAGTGTAATAAGGAGTAGAGAATGCTTGACAGGCGCCGCAGTGGAATTTTGTGCCATCCGACTTCACTGCCTTCGGCATACGGTATCGGCGACCTGGGGGAGGGCGCGAGGCAGTTTATTTCCTTTCTGGCGGCTGCTGGCCAGAATATCTGGCAGGTGCTCCCACTCGGGCCAACTGGTTATGGCGATTCACCTTACCAGCCCTTCTCTGCGTTTGCCAGTAATCCACTGCTAATTAATCCTGACAGCCTGGCAGACGACGGGTTGCTGACGCGCGATGATCTGGCAATGTGCGCCGGCCTGCCGGCCGACCATGTTGATTACGGTCAAGTTATCGAGCGCAAAACCAAACTTTTACAGCGTTCGTATGTTCGCTACATCGAGATTCCAGATAACTGGGATGAACTCGATCGATTTCGCATTGATAACCAGTCCTGGCTGGATGATTATGCGCTATTTATGGCGCTCAAACAGCGTTTTAATTGGTCAAGTTGGGTGGATTGGCCAAGTGGCATAGCACTTCGCCAGCCCGACCAACTGGAGCACTGGCGTAGTGAGCTTGCCGACCAGATAGCATTCCATTGTTACTTGCAAATGCAGTTCCATAAACAATGGTCTGCCGTGCGCAATCTGGTGCATGCTTCAGGCATCCGCTTAATTGGCGATATGCCGATTTTCGTCGGCCATGACAGCGCAGACGTCTGGGCGCACCGCGAGCTGTTCCTGCTAGATGATGCTGGCCGGCCAACCGTGGTGGCGGGAGTCCCCCCCGATTACTTTAGCCCTACCGGCCAGCTTTGGGGCAACCCGTTATACAACTGGCCGCGGTTGCGCCAGGATGGTTATGCCTGGTGGATACAGCGGCTAAAGCGTATTCTCTCGCAAGTAGATCAGGTGCGCCTGGACCACTTCAGGGGATTTGCCGGCTACTGGGAAGTTCGAGCGAGCGAGACGACCGCCATGAACGGTCGCTGGGTCAAGGGGCCTGGGCGAGCGTTTTTTGATGCGGTTAGTCGGGAGTTCGGTGAACTGCCTATTATCGCCGAGGACCTCGGCTTGATTAGCGCCGATGTGATTGCGCTGCGCCAGGAACTGGGCTTGCCGGGGATGCGCGTGCTGCAGTTCGCCTTCGACTCGGATGCTGCCAACGAGCATTTACCACATAACTGGGAACGCGACCTGGTAGTCTATACCGGCACGCACGATAATGACACTTCGGTTGGTTGGTATGCCCAACTCTCCCCGCAAGTCCGCGCCAGGGTGCAAGCCTATCTGGGCACCGGCGATGCGATTAACTGGAGCATGATCCGTCTGGCGCTCAACTCGGTGGCAAATACCGTTATTATCCCGCTTCAGGATATATTGGGCTGCGGTACCGAATGCCGATTGAATTCACCTGGCAAAGCATCCGGCAACTGGACCTGGCGCTATCAGGCAGGCATGCTGCGGCCAGAGTTGGCGGATAGGCTTATGCTGCTCACCAATCAAAGCAGGCGCTATCTCAGGCCGGGAAGTGTGCCTGTCGAGAACAAACCGATTGTGCTCGACTATCAGGAGTTTTAGTCAGTTAATGGTTTCATTCGCTAAACCAGGGAGCACCGTTGGCGCGCCGCAAGTTAACCTGGTCTACCACAGCATTCCCGCGCTGAGATACCAAAAAGAGCACTACCTCAGCGACTTCCTCGGGTGTAATCAAACCGGAACGGTCGAGGTCAGGCCGCGCTTGTGAGGCCATCTCAGTATCGACTCCGCCCGGGCAAATGATATGTACACGGATACCGAGCGGCTGCACCTCCTGAGCCAACACCTTGGTCATCCCCATCAGGGCATGCTTGGATGCAGTATAAGCCCCTTGATTCATATACCCCTTCACGCCGACGACTGAAGCAATATTGATGATGCAGCCATTGCTCCGTCGAGCCATAATAGGCACGGATTCACGACAAAACAGAAACGGTCCTCGGGCGTTCGTGGCCATCACTCGGTCCCAGTCGGAAGTGTTCGTGCTGACCAGTGGGCCAAAAACACCTATTCCGGCGCAGTTTACCAGAATATCCAATCTGCCGAAACGCTGCTCGACTTCGCCCAATGCCCGGCGCACGTCCTCTTCCTTGGACGCATCCGCGCAGGTATAAACCGCCATTCCGCCATTCGATTCGATGCTCTGTTGCACCTGGCGTAAATCGGGCTCGGAGCGGGCAACCAGCAGGATGGTGGAACCCGCGCTGGCTAACGCCTTGGCAATCGCTGCTCCAATTCCTCGGCTGGCGCCGGTTACTAACGCTATCTGGCCTGATAATGATATTGACACATGGCCTCCATTTTCTGCGGACTAGCTGATGTTCGATATCATATCTTAAGCAGCGCCGCCTCAAAACTGGCGGTCTGTGGCGCCGGCTGGGGTGTGTTCGTGAATCAGGTTGCAGGCATGCAGCATCCTGTGATCCGCCAGAATTTCCGCAGGTTGGCCGATGGCAGCAATATGGTGGTTCTCATCCAGAATCAGGCAGTGCGTGGCAACCTGCTCGATAATAGAAAGATCATGCGTGGCGATCACTATCGTCTCGCTGGCTGCATGCCGTTGGCGAATGAATTGCACGAGCCGGGATTGGCTGCGCGGATCGAGGCCTGCCGTCGGTTCATCAAGCAGCCACACCTCGGGACGCAGGCTGAGCACACTGGCTAGTGCTACCCGTTTTTTCTCGCCTCCGGAGAGGTGGTGAGGTGGGCGCTCCGCGAGTTTACTGATTTCGAGCGCTTCCAGCGATTCGTTGATACGCTTTGTTACTTCTTCATCGGGTAAACCGAGTTGCAGCGGTGCAAATGCGACCTCATCTTTTACTGAAGGTGAAAAAAGCTGGACATCAGCATCCTGGAAGACGAAACCCACCCGGCGTCGGAAGGCATAGTTGACCGCATCATTATTCAACGCAGTTTCGGAGAGCTCCTGGCCAAAAGCGAGCAGGGCGCCCTGCGTGGCAAAGTAGAGCCCATCCAGCAGCTTGAGCAACGTGCTTTTCCCTGAGCCGTTGGCGCCCAGGATCGCCCAGCATTCGCCTTGCCGCACTTGAAAGGTGATATCCATTAGCCCAGGGATACCACCTTTGTAGGCGTAACATACATTGTTGAGCGTAAATATCGGTTGGTCGACCAAAATAGTCACATCCTAACTGAGAATAAAGATGCTTAACACGCCTAGCACAACTACCAGCGCAATCCAGCCGTAATCCAACCAGCCTATGCGTCCGGTATGCAGGGTATGGGCATAGCCTGTAAACCCGCGTGAACGCATAGCCAAGTATACCTCGCTGCTCATATCCAGCGAACGCACCAATAGGGTGCCGACGATAGCGCCTTCAGCAGCGCGTTCCTGGTGCGCCGTTGCTTTGCCGACGGTGCGGCTGTAGCGTGAAAGCAGCATATCATTTGTCATGCCCAACAGCACATAGATGTAGCGGTAAGTCATTCCAAGCAACAGGACGACTACATCCGGGACGCGCATGACTGCCAGCGCGCGCAGTAAGTTCGCCCAGGACGTCGTCAGCATCAACAACAGCGCCAGTGAAACGGATGTGCCAACGCGTAAATATAACAAGGCGGTTGTCAGTGCGCCGCTTCGGGTGACAATCAGGCCAAAGGGTAAGGCAAATAACGGCTGCCCCGGCGTCATGAAAAGAGCCGGGATGGAGATGACTGCCGTGAGCATCGGCAAGGGTAACCAAATCCGCGTGATGAAAAAGCGCGGCGAAATCGCCGAGACAAGAGCCAGCACCAATGCAAATATATACCCGCCTAAAAGCACGGCTGGCTGGTGTATAAAGCTAACGGATATAATTAACAACAATATCGTAATACACTTAACACGGGCATCCAGCCGCTGCAGGAGCCCGTGTTTATTGCTGTATTCCTCGACAGTGAACGACTGTTCCAAACGTTCACTGATATGACGCAGCGAGCTAGCTAATGCGCTTTTCATCAGCCTTTACAGATTTTCTAGAGAGTAAGGTAAACAACCAAACAACCAATATCGTAATGACTACACCCAAGATGGCCGACAGCAAGTAGCTAATATTTATATTACCTAATGCCGGAATATCATAATCAGGGATTGGCGCTCCCCAGAGGCCACTTAACTTCTCCAAACCTGCAGGAACAAAACCGAATCCAAGTTCTGTCAGTTCCTCGGCGCCCCACTCGCCCCATGCAGTCCCGGGAGCCAGTAAACCAATTGGCGACAGCACCACTAATACAGCAAGAACAATCCAGAGTACTTTGATGCCTTTCTGGGGGCTGATTGAAGCCTGCATCTCTGCGGTCTGTACCTGGGCGACGAGATGAGGCTGTGTGCGCTGCAGATAAGCAAAGATAGCGCCCGTAAAGAGAGCCTCAATTGGAGATGCTACCAGTAAGTGAGGAATCATCATCGCTGGAATTGCAACACCGAGAGGATAAGGGGCATAGAGAGGCACTCCCTCGGCGCTGGTGTACAAGGCCGGTTGGATGCCAAATAATACGGATGTTAGGAATGCCGCAGCGCTCAAGCCAACGTAACCGCCTACCGCGGCGCTGATGACTCGTCGGGTTGAACCTGGCGCAGAGTTCTTGGCGATCCAGTTGTAAACAGCGTAAGATACATATGGCATAACTACCGCCATTGTGAAGCAATTGGCCCCAATCGCCAGGATACCACCGTCGCCAAAGAGAAAAGCCTGGATAATGAGCGCAATAGAAACGGTGATTGTGGCAATACCAGGACCGAGGATAATCGCCGCAATAGCTGCCCCCACCGCGTGGCCGGTTGTGCCCCCGGGTAGAGGCACGTTAAACATCATAATAACGAACGAGAAGGCTGCCATCAGGGCAATGAGCGGTATGCTGCGCGCATTGGCGCTTTGGCGAAGCTGGCGGATGCCCACAATCCAGAAGGGTAATACCAATGCAAACATGACGATGCAGGTGACCGGGCTGAGGTAACCATCGGGGATGTGCATTCCCGTCGTGCCCAGGATTAGCAAGAGCGCAGCAAAATACACTGTGAACCACTTTGGCAACGCTTTGATCTGTGGGAACATGCGATTCCTCCTGTATTAGGCTCTGATTAATACCGCTTTTATGCAGTCCTACTGCTGCATTTGGCGCATATTCCTGGGATGATGAGGTGCTCCATTTTGAGCTCAAAACGATGCGTTTGAAAAAGCTGGCTGGCGAGTGGCTGAAGCTCGCTGATACTAACGGAAGAGAGCTCACCGCACTGCTGGCATAAAAGATGAAAGTGCGGTGCGTGGATTGTCAGGAGTTCGAACCGCTGATCGCCATCAGCCTGCTTAAAGGAAGAGACCAGGTTCAGCTCTGTAAATAAATCCAGAGTTCGGTAAACTGTAGATAAATCGACCGCCGGGCTCAACCGGCTTACCCTGGCGTGAATCTCTTCTGCTGTGGCATCATTGGGAATTTCGTGTAGCACGTGAAGGACCATTTCACGCTGAGGGGTAAGGCGCATACCCCGTTCTCGCAGCGCCTGAATCATTGTGGCTTCACAACACATAATGGCTACTACCTCCCTGAAATCTATGCGCGATTATAACGTTGTTGCGAATTTT
>JAJFUJ010000101.1 GCA_021372475.1 Chloroflexota bacterium
AGATGGTGGTGCCGGGCGACAATGCCAACCTGACGGTCAAGCTGATTATGCCGGTGGCGTTGGAAGTTGGCTCGCACTTTGCCATTCGTGAAGGCGGCCACACGGTAGGCGCCGGCGTGCTGACATCGATTATCGAGTAAAGATAAATCAGGCGCGCAGCGCCGAATAGGGAACAGAGGACGCACCTGGCTGAGCGTTTTCCAGCCAGGCGCGTTAATCTCAAGGGGAGTACTAAGGAATGGCCAAACAGCAGAGGATTCGCATTCGACTCAAGGCGTACGATCACCGCGTGCTCGATCAATCCGCGCGCCAGATCGTGGATGCGGCGGAGCGCACCGGTGCGGCCGTGGTTGGCCCCGTGCCGCTCCCGACCAAGATTGAGAAATTCTGTGTCGCCAGAGCGAGCTTTATTGATCGCGATTCGCGCGAACAGCTCGAGATTCGCACACACAAGCGCCTGATCGATGTACTGGATCCGAACGCCAAGACGGTTGATACGCTGATGCGCCTCGACTTGCCTGCCGGCGTGGATATTGAGATTAAACTGTAACAAATTAACCAATAACCAAGAGAGCTGAGGCGCACACCCGCAGCCCGACAGGCGTAACCAGGCGCCGGCGGCTGTAAATCAAGCTCTCGGAGGGAACTAATGAGCACGAAACAAGCGATACTGGGTAAAAAAGTCGGCATGACTCGGATTTTCACCGATAATGGCGAAGTTATTCCGGTTACCGTGATTCAAGCCGGCCCCTGCTATGTCACGCAAATCAAGACCGTCGCCACCGATGGCTATAATGCGATTCAGATTGGTTTCGGCATCACCAAGCGATTGAGCAAAGGTGAGGCCGGTCACCTCGGGACTTTACCCAAAGTTCGTAACCTCAAAGAAGTTCGCACCGACGACATCGACAAGTACACCCTTGGCCAAGTAATTGACGCCAGCCTGTTTACGGTAGGCGATCTGGTGGATATCACCGGTACCAGCAAGGGCAAGGGCTTCGCCGGCGGCGTTAAGCGCTATCATTTTCGCGGTGGCCCCAAGACTCATGGCGCTTCAGATCGCACACGCGCTCCAGGCGCTATCGGCTCAGGCACTACGCCTGGGCGTATCGTCAAGGGCCTGCGTATGGCCGGCCATATGGGCAATGTGCAGCGCACAGTGCTCAACCAGGAAATCGTCAAGGTGGATATCGAGCGCAACCTGGTTCTTGTTAAAGGCGCTGTACCGGGAGCCACGAACGGTTTGCTTGTGATGCGCAAGGCGCACAAGACGGGTGCGGCCAAGCGGCATAAGCCTTTGCAGGATTAAAACCAGGGTAACAGCGGTCAATACCAGTTCTGTTCCTGATACAGGCTGCAGGAGAGAAAGCAATGCTAGTACCATTACACTCAATGGCCGGAGAAACGGTCGGCGAGCTTGATTTGCGGGAAGATGTATTCGGGGTTCAACCCAATCTTTCGGTGATGCACCAGGCTGTGCTACGCCAGCAGGCGAATGCCCGCCTTGGCACGCATGCCGTCAAGAATCGCGCGTTGGTCAGCGGCGGTGGCAAAAAGCCTTACAAGCAAAAGGGCACCGGCCGCGCCCGCCAGGGCAGCATCCGCGCTCCCCAATATAAAGGTGGCGGTGTGGTTTTTGGTCCGCAAGTGCGTAGTTATGCCCAGAAGATGAACCGCAAGATGCGCCGTCTGGCGCTCATGTCAGCGCTTTCGAGCAAGCTGAGCGACCAACAGATGACCTTTGTAGACAAGTTAGCCTTCGATGGCGTCAAGACGCGCGCGATGGCCGATGTGCTCAAACAGCTCAAGATCGATTCGAACGTGTTGATAATTTTGCCCGGCGCCGATGAATTTGTGGAGCGCTCGGCGGCTAACCTGCCGTTCGTCAAGACAATACAGGCTACCTGTCTTTCGGTGCGCGACTTGTTGATGTACGACTATGTGGTCGTCTTGGCTGAATCGGTTGACGTTATTTACAAGACCTATGCTGCTGCAGCTTGAGTCGCTGTAGGGAATGGAGAGCTAGACAATGCATGTATATGAAGTCTTGATACGTCCGATCCTGACCGAAAAGGGCAACTATCAGGTCGACAAGCTGCGTCAGTACACCTTTGAAGTGAACACGCGGGCTAACAAGATCCAAGTGCGCGAGGCTGTCGAGACGGCCTTCAAAGTCACAGTGCTCGATGTCAGTATTATGAATATGCGCGGCAAGCAACGCCGTGTGGGTCGCCGTATCGGCACCACCAACGCCTGGAAGAAGGCAATTGTAACGTTGGCGCAGGGTGAATCGATTAGCTTCTTTGAGGGCGTCTAGTACTGGAGCAGTCAAAAGCTGTAAGCTGAACGAGAGGAACGAGTCATGGCCATTAAAGTATACAAGCCAACAACGCCGTCGCGCAGAGGGATGACGGGCAGCACTTTTGAGGAAATCACCTGCACCGTGCCCGAGCGTTCTTTGTTGGAATCGCTCAACAAGAACGCCGGCCGTAATTTCCGCGGCAAGATAACGGTGCGCCATCAGGGCGGTGGTTCCCGCCGGCAATATCGCATCATCGATTTCAAGCGCGATAAGCTCAATGTGCCAGCTACCGTCAAGACGATCGAATATGACCCGAACCGCTCGGCGCGCATTGCGCTCCTGAGCTATGCTGATGGGGAAAAGCGCTACATCCTGGCGCCTCTCGGGCTTAAGGTAGATGACACGCTTATGGCCGGGCCGGCGGCCGAGGTGCGGGTAGGCAATGCCTTACCGCTGCAAAATATCCCGGTCGGCACGATTGTGCACAATGTTGAGCTCTCCGCCGGTAAGGGCGGCCAGATGGCGCGTTCCGCGGGCGTCTCGGCTCAGCTTTTGGGACGTGAGGAAGGGTATGCCCAACTGCGCCTGCCCTCGGGCGAGGTGCGTCGCGTGCGCCAGGAGTGCATGGCGACCATCGGCCAGGTTGGTAATGTAGACCACGGCAATATTAAGCTCGGCAAAGCCGGGCGCAGCCGCTGGATGGGCATTCGCCCCAGCGTGCGCGGCTCAGCCATGACCCCGCGCGACCATCCGCATGGTGGCGGCGAAGGCAAGGCGCCGATCGGTATGTCTTCCCCCAAGTCGCCATGGGGCAAGCCCACCATGGGTAAAAAGACGCGCCGCAACAAGCAGACCAATCAGTACATCATCCGTCGGCGCAATCAGAAATAGGGCGCCAGGCGCGCGTTAATAAGAGTATCGTCGGGTAGCAGGAGGCTGCAGGCATGTCAAGATCGTTGAAAAAGGGACCGTTTGTGATGCCCAAGTTACTCTCCCGCATTGAGGAGATGAACCGTAAAGGGGAGAAGCGCGTGATCAAGACCTGGTCGCGAGCGTCGACCATCTTTCCACAGATGGTGGGGCATACTATCGCAGTGCACGACGGCCGCCGCCATATTCCTGTTTTCATTACGGAAAACATGGTAGGGCATCGCCTGGGCGAGTTTGCCCCCACCCGCTATTTCCGCAGCCACGCGGCCGGTGAAAAGAAGGTCGTCAAATAGTACAGAGACGTTTGCGATGGCAGACGTTTGAGGAGAACCGCTATGAGTCAAGTAAGGGCAGTCGCCAAATATATCCGGATGGCACCGCAAAAAGTGCGCCTGGTCGCGGACCTGGTGCGCGGCCGTAAAGTGCAGGATGCACTGAACCTGCTGCAGTTCACGCCCAAGTTCGCGGCCAAGCAAGTTGCGAGCGTCATCGCCTCGGCTGCAGCTAATGCGGAAGAGAACCATGGTCTCACCCGTGACGAGCTATATGTACAGACCGTGATGATAGATGAAGGGCCGACTTTGAAGCGGGGAGTGGCTGGCGCACGCGGGCGCTACAAGCCGCAGCTCCACCGCAGCTCGCATATCACTGTCATCTTGTCTGACGAAGCGTAACACAAAGCGCACGTCTGGTAAGCGAAAGCAAGGAGGGCATCTTGGGCCGTAAGGTTAACCCAATTGGCATGAGGCTCGGTTACATTAAAGACTGGGAATCCAAGTGGTTCGCAGAGGGCAAGGAGTACGCTAACCTGCTGACGGAGGACACTAAAATCCGTGAAGCGATCAACAAGGAACTCGGGCGCGCCGGTGTTTCGCGCATCGATATCCAGCGCTTCCCCAAGCAGGTGGCTATCACGATTGTCACCGCCAAGCCCGGTATCGTGATCGGACGCAAGGGCGCGACGGTCAACGCGCTCAAGAGCAAAATGGAGGCGCTGACCGGTGTCGCCGGCAAAAACCTGCGCCTGGATGTGCTCGAGGTCGAGCATCCCGAGATGGATGCCCACCTAGTGGCCGAGACGGTGGCCGAGCAGCTCGAAAAGCGCGTCTCGCAAAAACGTGCCATGCGGCAGGCCATTATGCGCGCCATGCGCGCCGGCGCCAAAGGGATCAAGATTGCCTGCGCCGGACGCTTGGGTGGCTCGGAAATGGCGCGTTACGAGTGGGCCCGTGAAGGCCGCGTGCCGCTCCACACCCTGCGTGCGGATATCGACTATGCCACGGCTGAATCGCTGACCACCTTCGGGCGGATCGGGGTCAAAGTTTGGGTGTATCGCGGCGAGGTGCTGCCAACGGCCGCCGGCACCGTCGAAAGCACCGAGGGAGCTGAATAATTATGTTGATGCCGAATAGACTAAAACACCGTAAGCAGCACCGCGGACGAATGCGCGGTAAGGCGCTGCGCGGCTCGGATTTCAACTTTGGCGATTATGCCTTGAAGGCAGTTGAGCCATGCTGGCTGAATAGCCGCCAGATTGAGGCTGCCCGTCGCGCCATCGTGCGCCAAATGAAGCGCACTGGCCAACTGTGGATCCGCATCTTCCCGGATAAACCGGTGACGATGAAGGCTGCCGAGACACGCATGGGTTCAGGTAAAGGCACCGTGGATCACTATGTCGCTGTCGTCAAACCCGGGCGCATCATCTTTGAGGTTGGCGGCGTGGATGAAGCGACGGCTCGTGAGGCCTTCCGCTTAGCGCAGCAAAAGCTGCCCTTGGAGACGATATTCGTCGCCCGCGAGGCGTCTGGGGAAGGTGAAGATCAATGAAACTCGAAGTACGGGGGATGACCCCACAGGAGATGCTCACAAAGCTTGATGAGCTATATCAGGAGCAGTTCAACCTGCGCTTCCAAGCATCCACCAGGCAATTGGCCAATACCAATCGCCTGCGCCAGGTGCGCCGGGAAATAGCCCAGGTTAAGACAGTGCTGCGAGAAGTGGAGCAGCAGGCGGAGGCGCAATAAGATGGAAAGCAATCGCAAAGTGATGGTTGGTCGTGTGACCAGCACCAAGATGCAAAAAACGGTAGTGGTGGAAATCGAGCTCAAGCGTGCTCATCCCCTGTACCGTAAGGTTGTTCGCAAGGCCAAAAGTTTTTTGGCCCACGATGAGGAAGAGCAGTGCCATGAAGGCGATATGGTGCGCATCGAGGAGACGCGTCCCCTGAGCCATCGCAAGCGCTGGAAGGTCATCGAGATAATCAAGTAAAGGCCGTCCGCTGCAGGGCTGCTGGCCGCACATTTGCTCGGTTGGAGTGAGAGATGATTCAAGCATTTACCAGGCTAAAGGTCGCTGATAATTCAGGCGCACGCGAAATCATGTGCATCAAGGTGCTCGGTGGTACCAAAGCGCATTATGCCCACGTGGGCGATGTCATCATCGCCTCCGTCAAGGATGCTACACCAGGCGCGACCGTCAAGCGCAAAGAGGTTGTGCGAGCTGTTGTTGTGCGAACAACGAAAGAGTACGGTCGCCCGGACGGGTCCTATATCCGCTTTGATGATAATGCGGCCGTCATTGTAGATACCGAAAAGAATCCACGCGGTACCCGTATTTTTGGCCCGGTGGCACGCGAACTGCGCGAACATGGTTTTATGAAGATTGTCTCGCTGGCTCCAGAGGTTCTCTGAACCCGGCTTCCGCGGATATTGGTGAGGAGTTAACGATGAAGATTCGCAAAGACGATACGGTTGAAGTGATTAGTGGGGACGATAAAGGTGCCCGCGGTAAGGTGAACACTGCCCTGCCCAAGGAAGAGCGCGTGGTCGTAGCCGGGGTTAATCTGGTCAAGAAGCATCAGCGGCGCACAAGCAGCGTGCGCACACAGACAGGTATAATCGAGCGTGAGGCTCCGATTAGCGTCTCCAATGTAGCCCTGGTATGCCCGCACTGTAGTAAAGCCACGCGGGTGGCCTATCAGGTTGCGCCGGATGGCAGCAAGGCGCGCGTATGTCGCAAGTGCGGTGAGACGATCGAATAATCTGTTCCGGCCTGCCACCGGGGCGCAGGATTGAGGAGTACACGAAATGCATAGGCTCAAAGAGCGGTACCAGAACGAGATAGTCCCTGCGATGATGAAACGCTTTAACTATACCAATATCATGCAGGTACCCAAGCTTGATAAAATCGTGGTCAACGTCGGCGTCGGCGAGGCTCTGCAAAACGCCAAGGCGCTCGATGCGGCCGCCGGCGACCTGGCGATTATCACGGGCCAGAAGCCGGTTGTTACCAAAGCAAAAAAGTCAATCTCGGCTTTTCGCTTGCGCGAGGGCAACCCGATTGGGACGCGGGTAACGCTGCGCAGCGAGCGGATGTACTCTTTCTTCGACCGCCTGGTGAATATTGCTCTAGCTCGCCGGCGCGATTTCAACGGTGTCTCGCGCAACTCTTTCGACGGGCGCGGGAACTATACTCTCGGATTGCGCGAGCAGGTGCTGTTTGTCGAGATTGATTACGATAAAGTGGATGCCGTGCGCGGCCTGGAAGTGACCATCGTCACCACCGCACACAGTGATGCAGAAGCAAGATACATGCTCGAGCTCCTGGGCATGCCCTTTGCCAAGTAAGTAAGGGATCAAGCGGAGGAAAAGCTAGTGGCGAAGACATCGATTATTATTCGTGAGACACGCCGTAAATACCCAAATCGCGTGCGCAATCGCTGCTCACGCTGCGGCCGGTCGCGCGGTTATATGCGCCGGTTCAACCTGTGCCGCATATGCTTCCGAGAGCTGGCTATGTCGGGCAAGATTCCCGGTATCGTCAAGTCGAGTTGGTAGGATCGGGAACTGGCTGGGCAGCATATAGCAAGAGCTGCGCAGCCGGCCGACCGATGCAAGCAGGCGGTTGGCTCCCAACTAGAGGATAGGAGAGTAGCAGGAATGAGTTTATCAGATCCCGTGGCCGACATGCTGACCCGGATTCGCAATGCGGTTGCTGTGCGCCACAATTTTGTCACGATGCCCTCTTCGCGCATGCGCCAGGCTATCGCCGAGGTGCTCAAGACGGAAGGCTTTGTCTCTCATTATGAGGTTACTCGTGAGGGAGCGTTCCCGACATTAAAGATTTATCTTAAATACACAGAAAAGCGCGAGTCGGTCCTGCAGGGGATCGAGCGGGTATCCAAGCCTGGCTGCCGCATCTATGCCAAGAAGGCTGAAATCCCGTACGTGCGTTCTGGTATGGGGACGGTTATTCTCTCGACGCCGCGCGGCGTGCTTTCCGGACGTGAAGCCGGCAAGCAGGGCGTGGGCGGTGAAATTCTCTGCAAGGTATGGTAGGAACGCGTTGGCTTTAGCCGGAGGTGCTGACGGTGTCTAGAATAGGTCGTTTACCTATTGTGTTGCCCCAGGGTGTTTCAGTACACCAGGAAGGCAATCGTGTATCTGTAAAGGGTCCCAAGGGGGAACTCTCGCAAGAGTTTCATCCGAATATGAACATCACGCTGGACGAAGGCGTGCTGCATGTGGCCCGCCCCGATGACAGCAAACCTAACAAGGCGTTGCATGGGCTGACTCGCGCTTTATTGGCGAATATGGTGATCGGTGTTACCAGCGGGTTTACTAGGCGACTGGAGTTCAACGGCGTCGGTTATCGCGCCGATGCAGATGGCGATAAGGCGGTTTTGCTGGTGGGTTTCTCCCATCCAGTGCGTATCACGCCTCCCCCAGGAATCAAGTTCAGCTTTGAGCAGAACGGGCATATCCTGATTGTGGAGGGCATCGACAAGCAGCTTGTCGGTTATGTCGCCGCGACAATCCGTGATGTGGCGCCCCCAGAACCTTACCTCGGCAAAGGCATTGCCTATGCTGGTGAGGTGATACGGCGTAAGGCCGGTAAAGCCGGTAAAGCAGGTGCAAAATGAGTGATCAAGCAAAGGCCAAGCGCGAATCGCGTGTTCGCCGTCATATGCGGGTACGCAAGACAGTGGTCGGGACGGGAGCACGTCCGCGCCTCAATGTCTACCGCAGTTTGGATAACATCTATGCTCAGATTATCGATGACGATTGCGGACACACACTGCTTTCCGCCTCTACGCTCGATAAAGAGATCCGCGGGCAGTGTGACGGCTTAAAAAAGAGCGATGCAGCCAAAGTCGTGGGTAAGGTGTTGGCCGAGCGTGCTTTGGCCAAGGGCGTCAAGCAGGTTGTGTTTGATCGTGGTGGTTACCAGTATCACGGTCGGGTGAAGGCGTTGGCTGAAGCGGCGCGCGAAGCTGGTCTGGACTTTTAACGAGGAGAATCTGAATGGCTAAAAGGAACGAAGCAGAAGAGTTCGGTGCTCCCAGCGAAGAGTTCCAGGAGCGCGTTGTACATATCAGCCGCGTGGCCAAAGTAGTCAAGGGCGGCCGTCGCTTTGGCTTCCGCGCCCTGGTGATTGTGGGTGACGGACAGGGCAAAGTCGGCATCGGCATCGGCAAGGCGCGTGAAGTGCCGCAGGCCATCCGCAAGGGCTCGGACCATGCCAAGAAGACGATGGTGAATGTGGCGCTGGCTGGTACTACCATCCCGCATGAAGTGACGGTCAAGTTCGGCGCGGCCAAAGTGATGCTCAAGCCCGCTTCGCCGGGCACCGGTGTGATTGCTGGCGGCGGAGTGCGCGCTATTGTGGAAGTAGCCGGCATCAAGGATATCCTGAGCAAGTCGCTGGGCAGTGATAACGTGTTCAATGTGGTGATGGCGGCATATATCGGGCTGCGCGATATGAAGGATGTGCAGGTAGAAGCCCAAAAGCGCGGCCTCGCAGTGAGCGACTTGATGCCGTCCTGGAGGTTGGGTAGCGATGGCCAATAAGTTGCGTATCAAGTACGTCAAGAGTGCGATTGGCTACAACGAAAACCAAAAGCGCACGATCGCCGCGCTCGGGCTGCACCACCTGGGCGATACAGTCGAGCAAGAGGATAACTCCGTAATCCGCGGGATGGTGCACAAGGTGCAGCATCTGGTGCGGGTGGAAGAGGTGGAAGCATGAAACTGCATGAGTTGCGCCAGGCTGTCGGCGCCAAACGTCCGCGAAAACGCATTGGCCGTGGCCATGCCGCCGGACAAGGCAAGACGGGCGGCTATGGCACTAAAGGGAACGGCGCCCGTTCGGGCCGTGGCGGTAATATCTACTTTGAAGGCGGTCAGTTGCCGCTCGTGCGCCGTTTGCCGCATAACCGCGGCTTTAAGAACCGCAACCGCGTTGCATACAGTGTCATTAATGTGGGCGTGCTGAACATCTTCGAGGCCGGTTCGGTGGTGGATGCCCCGCTGCTCGTAGCGACGGGGATGGTGCACGATTTCAAGCAGCCCATCAAGATTCTGGGCGAAGGCGAGTTGGACCGCGCCCTGACCGTGCGGATCGACAGTTGTTCTGCCAGCGCCAGGGCCAAGATTGAGGCCGCCGGCGGCACCGTTGAGTTTGTCGAATTGGCCTGAGCCCGGCAGTCGCCCGGTAAGAGGCAGGTTTCTCTGGTCGCGTTGAGTTGGAGGACTGATGCTGAAAGCAGTTGCGAATGCGTTCAAACTGCCTGACTTGCGCAAAAAGATAATATTCACCCTGGTTATTCTGGTAGTTTACCGGGTGGCTTCGCACGTCCCACTGCCGGGCGTTAACCTGGTAGCGCTCCAGCAGGTGTTTCAGCAAAACCAACTGCTTGGCCTGTTGGATTTGTTTTCCGGCGGTGCGATGTCGAACTTTTCCGTGTTGGCAATGGGCGTTTACCCGCTCATCACCGCCCAAATCGTGCTGCAGTTGCTGACGCCGGTTATTCCTGCGCTTGATGCGCTGAGCAAAGAGGGCGCAGCCGGCCGTGAGAAGATGAACCTGTACACCCACCTGCTGACGATCCCACTGGCGTTTCTGCAGGCCTTGGGACAGTCATCGATCCTGGCGCAGCCGATGAGCTCGGGCGTCTCTGCTCTTCCGAACTTTGGGTTCGGCGCCGCTACCTGGTTTTCTTCCCTGACAACGCTTATCACTTTGACGGCCGGCACGATGTTTGCGGTCTGGCTCGGCGAGCTGATCGACCAGGACGGCATCGGCAACGGGCTCTCGATCATCATTTTTGGTGGTATCGTGGCCGGTATTCCGGGGCGCTTGGGGCAACTATGGATTGCCAACCCGTGGAGCATCCTCGTCTTTGCCATTATCACCATTATTACGGTGGTAGGCATCGTATATGTCCAGGAGGGCCAGCGCCGCATCCCGGTGCAGTATGCCAAGCGCGTGCGCGGCAACAAGATTTATGGCGGGCAGAACACGCATATCCCGCTGCAGGTTAACTCTGCCGGTATGATCCCGCTCATCTTTGCAGTTTCGATTATCATGCTGCCGAGCGTGATAGCCAGCTACTTTACGGCAAGCCAAGTAGTTTGGGTCAAATCGGTAGCAGATTTTATTACCCGCTTGTTCAGCTCAAACGGGGCATTTTACTGGATTCTATACTTTGTGCTGGTCGTTGGGTTCACATATTTTTACACCGATGTTATCTTTAAGCAGCAGGACTTGCCCGAGACGCTGCAGCGCCAGGGTGGCTTTATCCCAGGCATACGTCCGGGGGCTCGTACAGGCGAGTATCTCACGGGTGTGTTGCGCCGTATCACGCTGGTGGGCGCCTTATTCCTGGGGATTGTAGCTATCCTGCCGTGGTTGGTTAAGCCGTTGGTGGGCACAAACCAAATGCTCATCACCAGCACCGGCTTGTTGATTGTAGTGGGTGTGGTGCTCGATACGATGAAGCAACTCGAAGCGCAGTTGATGATGCGCCATTACGAGGGCTTTATCAAAAAGGTACATTAACAGATGATTATCGTGCTGTTGGGAGCTCCTGGAGCCGGCAAAGGCACACAGGCTGAACTGCTCAGCGCCTGGCTGGGGATCCCTCACATCTCGAGCGGCGATCTTTTCCGCAGCGCCATTCAATCCGGCTCAGAGCTTGGGCTGCGCGCTCAGACGTATATCAACGCTGGCGAGTTGGTGCCCGATGAGGTGACCATCGCCATGGTCGCGGAGCGCCTCAGGACTCCCGAATGCGCCGAAGGTGTCATCCTGGATGGATTCCCGCGCACGCAAAATCAGGCTTTGGCATTAAAAGCGTTTTTGGATACACTATATCGCTCGGTTGATACAGTTCTGAGCATCATCGTCTCTAATGAGGTATTGATGGAGCGGTTGACCGGCCGCTGGATCTGCCCGCAGTGCGGGACAGTTTATCACGCAGTTTACAAACCAGAGAAGGTCAAGGGCTTGTGCGATATCGAAGGTGCCAGGCTGTACCAGCGCAGCGATGATGCCCCAGCCACGCAAGGCCGACGCATCGAAGTGTATTTGAGCCAGACAGCCCCGCTGATCGAATTCTATCGCTCGGAGGGAGTGCTGGCCGAGGTGGACGGCGAAGGCAGTGTCGAGGAAGTGCAGCAACGCTTGCGCGAGGTGATTAGCGCCGTGCGCGCGGGAAGCGGACGATAATGAGCACTGTACCGCTCAAGACGTCCGAGCAGCTCGTCAAGATGCGCCAGGCCGGCAGGATAACGGCGCTTGCGCTGCAGACGGTGAACGAGGCCATTACGCCGGGTGTGACGACGGCGGAACTCAACCGCATCGCGGAGGCTGCAATCCGCAAGATGGGTGCGGTGCCTTCGTTCAAGGGCTATCAGGGGTATCCGGCATCAATTTGCACATCGGTCAACGAGGAGATTGTGCACGGGATTCCTTCCGCGCGCAAGCTTGTGGAAGGCGATATCGTCTCGATTGACGCCGGCGCAATCTGGCGAGGATACCAGGGAGATGCCGCCATTACGGTGGCGGTAGGAAATGTGTCGGAGGAATGCCGGCGTCTGATTTGCTCGGTCGAAGAGGCGCTCATGGCAGGCATCGCAGCGATTCGGCCCGGCGGGCATATCGGGGATATCTCGCACGCCGTAGAGATGGTCGCGCAGCGTTATGGCTTTGGGATTGTGCGCGAATACGGCGGGCACGGTATCGGCCGCGAGATGCATGAGCAGCCGCGCATCCCGAACTGGGGACCGGCAGGACGTGGGCTCAAGTTGGAAGTGGGAATGACATTGGCGATAGAGCCGATGTTCACATTGAAGGGAAGCGCTACCCGAACGTTGATGGATGATTGGACGGTGGTTACTGCGGATGCCAGTTGGGCAGCGCATTGGGAGCATACCGTGGCAATCAACGAGCAAGGCGCAGAAATATTGACGCGCGCTTGATAGCAAGACGCGTCCAATTGTGCGGAGGGTTATAATATGAAGGTTCGTGCATCGGTCAAGAAGCGTTGCGATAAGTGCAAGTTTGTGCGTCGTAACGGTGTGCTGCGGATTATCTGCACCAATCCGCGCCACAAGCAGCGTCAAGGATAACACGGCCTCAGGCTTTGGAGAGGAGAACACATGGCTCGTATTGCGGGAGTTGATCTTCCAAATGACAAGCGCGTCGAGGTTGGCCTGACCTATATATTTGGAATCGGCCCTACCTCCAGCCGCGAACTGCTGGCCAAATCAAACGTTAGTCCGGATACGCGCTGCCGGGATTTAACCGAACTTGAGGTGGCCCGCCTGCGTGAGCTGATCGATGCCGAATATGTCGTCGAGGGCGACCTGCGCCGCGATATTTCTATGAATATCAAGATGCTGCAGGATATCGGCTGCTACCGCGGGATCCGCCACCGCCGCGGCCTGCCCGTTCGCGGGCAGCGTACCCGCACCAATGCCCGCACCCGCAGGGGGGGGCGCCGGACTGTGGCTGGCAAGAAGCGCGCACGCGCCAAGAAGTAAGATTCGGAGGGCAACATGGGACGAAGGAAAGCTGGGGCGCGTACTGCACGCCGCGAACGCAAGAGCGTTCCGAATGGGCGCGTCTATATTCAATCGACATTCAACAATACGATCATCACCTTCACGGATGCGGGCGGCAACGTGCTTTGCTGGCGCTCCGCCGGACAGACGTACAAGGGCTCGCGCAAGAGCACTCCATACGCTGCCCAGGTAGCTACCGAAGGTGCCTCGCGCGCGGCGATGGATATGGGCATGCGCGAAGTGGATATCTACGTCAAAGGGCCAGGCCCCGGGCGTGAGGCTGCGCTGCGCTCGCTGCAGACCGTCGGGTTCCGCGTGCGTTCGATTACCGATCAGACGCCCGTGCCGCATAACGGCTGCCGTCCGCCTAAAAAGCGCCGTATCTAGGTTATTGTGGGCGGGTGTGAATCCGCCCGGTAGCGCGGGGATGACGTCGTCGCAAGATAATCCAGACGTAAACCCGCTGTCGGTCAGAGTTCGAGCGCCGGATGTGCCGTCCGCTGCCCGGCTGGCCGGAATAGAGGAGGAATTAATGGCACGATACACGGATTCGGTTTGCAAGCAGTGCCGCCGAGAAGGGATGAAGCTCTTTTTGAAGGGCGAACGCTGCCTCGGCCCCAAGTGCGCCATCGAAAAGCGCGCTTATGCCCCGGGTATGCACGGTCAAAAGACCCAGTTCCGTCAGCGGCAATCTGACTACGGCATGCAGTTGCGCGAAAAGCAGCGCGCTCGCCATATCTATGGCGTGTTGGAACGCCAGTTCCGGCGCTACTTTGAAATCGCGCTCAAACAGCGCGGCCAGACGGGCGCCAACCTGTTGACGATCCTCGAATCGCGGATGGATAACCTGGTATATCGCCTCGGCTATGCTGATTCACGGCCGCAGGCGCGCTCCCTGGTGACTCAAGGCCATTTTTTGGTCAACGGCCGCCGGATGGATATCCCGTCAGCTTTGCTCAAGCCCGGCGATGTGATCACCGTGCACGAATCGAGCAAGCAAAATGGTCATTTCAAAGGGCTCGCAGAGGTGTTGGAACAGCGGGAAACCGTCAACTGGCTCAGCCTCAACCCGCAGACACTGACCGGCACCGTCCTTGCTTTGCCGACTCGCGAACAGATAGATGTGCCCATTCAGGAGCAACTGATCGTCGAGTATTACTCGCGCTAATGTGTATGTTATGTAGAGAAGGAGGGCATCCTTGCTCAACCAAGTTCTACCCAAAATAGAGTATCAAGCGAATACGCAAAACTATGGCCAGTTTAATATTGGCCCAATGACCAAAGGGTATGGCACTACGATTGGCATCGCGCTGCGGCGTGTGCTTCTTTCCTCATTGCCGGGCGCAGCTATCACGTCAGTGCGTGTTTCAGGCGTAGACCACGAGTTCACGGTGATCCCGGGCGCCAAAGAAGATATGATGATCTTTCTGCTTAACCTGAAAAAGGTGCGTCTGGAACTGCATTCGGATGAGCCCGTGCGCCTGTCCGTATCGGCGCGTGGCAAGAGCATCATCACCGCCGGTGATATCGAGGCTCCGGCGGAGGCAGAGATTGTCAACCCAGAACTGCAACTATTGACGCTCGATACGCTGGATTCCGACCTCGAGATAGAGATGACCGCCGAGAGGGGCGTCGGGTACTCGCCGGCAGAAGAACGCAAGGAACTGCTAATCGGCACTATCCCAGTGGATGCTGTCTTTAGCCCGGTAGTGCGCGTGAGCAACGCCGTGGAGCCGGCCCGCATCGAACATATAACCGATTTTGATATGCTCAAGCTGCAAATCTGGACGGACGGCACGCAGCGCCCGAATGTTGCGCTCAAGCAGGCAGCCACTATCCTGCTCCAGCACTTTGAGCTCATCGCGCACTTCCAGGGCGGCCCGGTTGAATCAGTGGCACCGTTGCACATCGAGGCCGGCGCGAATCCGTTTATGGATGTGCCCATCGAGGAACTCGAGCTCTCGATGCGCGCTTACAACTGTCTGAAGCGCGCCAGCATCGATAAGGTGGGTGATATCCTGACGCGCCTGGAACGCAGCCCAGGTGAGCTGTTAGCTATCCGCAATTTCGGGCACAAGTCGTTGGTGGAATTAGTCGAGAGCATGAAGCAGAAGGGATTCTTGGATAGCGATTATGTGCTGCCAGAGTAAAAGATAGGGTATTCTGAAGAGAGGTATGAGGTTATGCGACACAATATGGCAGGCCGCCATCTAAACCGCAGTTCAGCACAACGGGTAGCACTATTCCGCAACCTGATGACCGAGTTGTTCCGCTACGACAAGATCGAGACGACCTATGCCAAGGCCATGTCAGTGCGTTCGCAGGCAGAACACCTGCTGACGATTGCCAAACACGCCAAGACCAAGCGCGATGCCCAGCAGGGCGACGTGGCTGAAAGGCGCCAGGTGGCTGCGGTGTTGAATGATCAGGCTGTGGTCAAGCGTTTGTTCGATGAAGTCGCGCCCAAGTATATGGAACGCCAGGGCGGTTACACACGCATCTCGCGCCTGGGGCCGCGTCTGGGCGATGGCGCCGAGATGGTGATTCTCGAATTGGTTCAGTAATTTAACAACTTGCTTTTGTAGGCGTATCAGTCGAGGTCAAGTGGCAGCGAATTACCGCGCCGTGCTTGAGTATGACGGCACCAATTATGCCGGCTTTCAGGTGCAGGCAGAGCTGCCTACTATCCAGGGAACTGTGGAAGCTGCACTGCACAAGATCACTGGTGAAGCAGTGCGTATCGCGGGAGCCGGACGGACGGATGCCGGGGTACATGCGCGGGGGCAGGTGATTAGCTTTCGCTGCGGCTGGCGCCATAGCGCGATGGAAATGCAACGCGCGTTAAACGCACTGTTACCGGCAGATATCGCCGTGCGCGAACTGGCGCCTGCAGCGGATGACTTTCACGCGCGGTATAGCGCCATCAGACGTACATATATTTACAATATTTATCAGGATACGGTTCGTTCCCCACTCCGCGAGCGATATGCCTGGCATATCGCCGCCGAGCTGGATGTAGCAGCGATGCAGATGGCGGCTACGAGCTTACTTGGCGCTACCGACTGCGCGGCTTTCGGCCAGGACCCGCGCGGGGGAGAATCCACTATGCGCTGGATATACTCTGCCCGCTGGCAGGCTGAAGCGCATACATTGGGCTTTGAGCTGACGGCGGACGCTTTTCTGCGGGGAATGGTACGGCGTATCGTTGGGAACCTGGTGCAGGTCGGCCTTGGGCAGATGACCGCGGTCCGGTTCAGCGAGATTCAACGGTTACGGTCGCCGGCGCATTCAGCGCCGCCGGCCCCCGCCCGGGGATTATGTCTGTGGTTCGTACAATATCAAGATGACGGGCACTGCGCTCAAGGCAGCTCGATGACACAAGGAGTTGAACGTGAAAACGTATATCGTCAAAGCGGGTGATGTGAAACGTGAGTGGTATGTGGTGGATGCCGCCGGGCAGAATCTTGGCCGGCTAGCCACGCAGATCGCCAATGTGCTGCGCGGCAAGCATAAGCCCATTTACACGCCTTGGCTGGATACCGGCGACTTTGTGATCGTCGTTAATGCCGGCAAGGTAACGGTAACGGGCAACAAGTTGATTGATAAGCGTTATTACCGTTACTCGGGGTATCCCGGGGGGCTGACATCTACCAATCTGTCCAAGATGCTCACCGAACACCCCGAGCGTGTCATCGAGGAAGCTGTTCGCGGGATGATGCCCAAGAACAAGCTGGGCAAGGCGATGATCAAGAAACTCAAGGTTTACGCTGCCCCGACGCATCCGCACGCCGCGCAGCAGCCCAAACCGCTGACGATTAACGAGTAACAGGTG
>JAJFUJ010000119.1 GCA_021372475.1 Chloroflexota bacterium
GGTGATGCCGTACATCAATGGCCGTTTGTGGGATCCGCGCAACGCCAGTTGGCGTGAGGAAAAGGCGGCCTTTGCCTGCGCCAAGGACAGTGAAGGCCACAAGTATGTCGAGGTATATGCCAGTAAAGTAGAGTTGGCCATTATGTGCCCTACTACAGCGCTGTGGCAGGGCAAGATAGCGGATACCGTAAAACGCTTGATTAGCGAATACGGTGTCAATGCGGTCTATATCGACCAAATCAGCGCCGCTCCCGCGAAACTGTGCTACGATGCCGGCCACCCGCACATCCCTGGAGGTGGAGATTTCTGGGTACGCGGCTACCGTGAACTCTTGGCCAAGACGCGCGCGAAGGCTAGAGCGGTTGACCCCGAGGCCGTACTAACCACTGAGGATGCTGCAGAACCCTTCGCGGATTTACTGGACGCATTCCTGATGTGCAATTCTACCAAAGACTGGCTGGTACCGTTTTACCCGGCGGTCTACAGCGGGCATTCGTTAACTTTTGGCCGCTATATCTTCAGGGAAGATATGGCAGAGATAGATGCCTTTGCTAGCAAGGTTGGGCAGATGTTTGTGTTCGGCGCACAGCTTGGTTGGCTGGCCGCCGATATCCTCGAACCATCGTTTGCAGAGTCAGCGAACTATATGAAACGTGTTGCCAAGGTACGCCGCGCGGCTACACCTTACCTGGCATTAGGTGAATTGGTAGGATTCCCAGTATTTACCCCAGAGCTCGAGGACATTTCCACTAGTTGGTATATGATGAACCCTGTTCACGATTTCAAGATCGAGCCGCTCTTTCCTATCCAAATGCCTCAGGTAATAGGCTCGGTTTGGCGCGCGGATGATTCCAGCCTGGGTGTAGTCATGACCAATCTGGGCAGTGAAACGTGCACGTGCACGTGGTCTTTGGATGAACCCGCGACGAAGGCAAGCCCCAAGGGGCTTGTGCGAGTACAGCGCTACGAAGAAGGGCAGCGGTTCGACGAGGGTCAGTTCCCTGCTGCCAAGTTGTCCATTACCGCAGAGCTGCCGCCGCACAGCGCTCGCCTCTATACGCTGATCGCTATCTAGTGATTACTATCGAGGCGCCCAGCGTATCTGCTGCTGGGTGCCTCGATAGAGTCCACAAATAATTCCAAAGTCAGAGTATAGAATACTTCATTCTATAAAAATGGGGGCACCTCCTGGTTTTGCGTTATCACCGGTCATTTGTGAGCCATCGATATGAGGTATACAACAGCAAGTACGAGTATACAACTGGTGCCAAGGTAGCTGCTACACTTTAACTATGCGTTCGACAGGATTACCTGAAAGCGCGTATTTTGGTCCAACAACCAAAATAAGCAGCAAATATGCATGTAAATCGTAGAGAAAAAGAAAAATAGCCCTTTTGGGGGCTATTATCTTTGAACAGGTAAATCGGGCAATTTATCAACTACAGCTCCTCGGGCTGGACTCGAACCAACAACCAACCGGTTAACAGCCGGTCGCTCTACCATTGAGCTACCGAGGAATGATGCGAATCAACATGCGCAATTCTAGCCATTCCAAGTCAAATCGTCAAATTAGAGCACCAGGTCAGGTGAGATAGTCTTTGAGCTTGCGGCTGCGGGTCGGGTGGCGCAGTTTGCGCAGAGCTTTGGCCTCAATCTGGCGGATACGCTCACGAGTCACTCCATACATCTGCCCGACTTCCTCAAGTGTGTGGGCTTCGCCATCGGTCAAGCCAAAGCGCCACGAAAGCACCTCGCGTTCACGCGTCGTGAGCGATCCTAGGATATCGTGCATCTGTTGGCGTAATAATTCCCGGGTCGTTTCCTCTACTGGGCTGGCGATAGAGTCATCAGGAATAAAGTCGACCAGCACACTGTTTTCTTCAGAACCAACCGGCGTTTCGAGCGACATGGGTTCCTGCGAAACCCGCATAAGCTGGCGCACCTTATCTGCGGCTCGGCTCATGCGCTTACGCACATCCCCTGACAATTCCTCACTGCCATCAGCCTGCGATGCTTCGATTGCCTGACGGTCAGAACCCGAGACATAATCCATGCTCATGGCTATTTCTTCAGCAGTCGGTTCACGGCCTAACTCTTGCTGAAGCGTATGCATCGACCGCGACACCCGGTTGATGGATTCGACCATGTGCACCGGGATACGGATCGTGCGCGCCTGGTCGGCTATTGCGCGACTGATGGCCTGTCGAATCCACCATGTAGCATACGTACTGAACTTATAGCCTTTGCGGTAATCGAACTTTTCGACGGCTCTCAACAAACCGAGGTTGCCTTCCTGGATCAGGTCAAGCAGCGAGATACCGCGGCCCAGGTAGCGTTTGGCAACGGAAACTACTAGCCGTAGGTTAGCCTCTGCCAATCGATGTTGGGCAAAAAGCCCTTGGTCGCGTTTCCATTCCAAATCGTTTTTTTCCTGCGCACTCAAATCGCTGTCCTTGAGCTTCAGTTCGGCCTCATAACCGCCACGGATAGCTCTAGCCAGGCGCAACTCTTCAGCAGAATCCAGCAGCGGCACACGGCCAATCTCACGCAGGTACATCCGCACAGGATCAGAGATAGGTTCCAGTTCGTTTGGGGTTGTTAGTAAATCATCAGCCGCCGCAACGAACTGCTCCAGCGAATCCGGCTCTTCTTCAGCTATCGTTTCAACAGAGTCAACAACCGGTACGCCCTGCTCATTCAGCATGGCGATAATCTCTTCAATCTGGTCTGGATTCTCTGGCTCATCAGGAAACAGCGAAAGAACATCCTGACGAGTGACATGCTCCTCACGGATACCTTTCGCCAGGAGTTGATCAATTTTGCTCTTGTGTTCTGGATCTTTCATCATCTTCCGTGTGCTGTGATCGAGTGGGATGACTGACGACCTGTGTAGGTTATCGTGAGCATTTGGCGATCCACTTGGCGTAAAGCTTGGGCCATTTTCTCAGCAAGGCTATTAATCTCGCGCTCCCGTTCCTGGTCTCCTTCTAGATGGCTCTGCTGCTGGGCATACTGCAGTTCCAAGGTTTTATCTGCCAGGTACCCCCGTTTTAGGCGGAGCAGCGTTTTGCTCAAATCTTCGCGGAATGTTATGGGAGAGAATTGAGGTCCAGCGCTAAACTTCTCTAGCAGAGATTTTACATATATGCCCAAGTCGTTGTCAAATGATTCGATAAACGAGCGCGCCTGCTCCAGTTCTTGCAACTCCATGTTATTCACTACGAGCGAAGCGATCTGCCGGTCTCGTTCCTCGCTAAATGTATCCAGCTCGAAGGGAATCGATGCCACTAACTCACGTGCCACAGGAGGATTATGCAACAGCAGCGCCAGGCAGCGCTGGTTTTGCTCCGCTCGCGGGCTAGTGCTGAGTCCATTATGAACAGCATCGGCAGGTTCATCCACGCGAATGGCCTGTACTTTGGCTGTATTATCTTTGCGGCTGCGCTCGAGATCCATCAAGAGCTGGCGCTCGCTAACCTGAAACCGGCTGGCGACGCGCTGCAGATAATGGCTGCGCTCAACGCCATCCCCGATGGTTGCAATAAGCTGTAAAATGCGCTTAACCGCCGAGCTTTTACCTTTGGCTGTCGTCAGGTCCGCTTGTTCGTATGTTTTGTTGATAAAGTATTCTACGACGGGCACCGCACTAGTAACCAGCTCATCCCAGCGAGAGCGGCTACGCAAGACCAATTCATCCGGGTCAAGTCCGTCGGGCAATTCAAGCACGCGGATTGCAGCAGCCAACTTTTCCTCATAGCGGATTAAGCCCTCCGGCGTTGGCACAGGCACAACTGTGCGCTCCAGGTTAGCGCGGGCGACGTCGTAACCGCGCTCGGTGGCGCGTATTCCGGCGGTATCCGGGTCGAGGGCCAGCACCAGGTCTCGGACATGCTTAAGCGCCTCGATATGGTTATCGGTCAGTGCCGTACCCATCACCGCCACCACATTAGTGACCCCGCACTGGCGCGGGATAATGACATCCATGTAGCCTTCAACCACAATAACCTGACCGCTATCGCGAATACTGGTGCGCGCTAAATCGATGCCGTAGAGCACCTTGCCTTTATCAAATACAGGCGTTTGAGAAGTGTTGAGATACTTTGGCGTCGAATCATCCAACACTCTGCCGGCAAAACCGATGGTCCGTCCTTGCGCATCGCGGATAGGGAACATCAAACGCTTGCGGAAACGGTCGTATATATCGCCGGCTTCGTTCCTGACTACAATCCCAGCAGTAGCCAACGCATCCAGCGTATACTGTTTTTTGAGCGCATCCTCGACAAAGTGCCAGCCCTCGGGAGCAAAACCCAATTGGAATTCGTCAATGGATTCACGCGTCAACCCGCGCCGCTGCAGATACTGCCGGGCGATCTCCGCCTCGGGATTTTCCAGCAAAAAGGCGTGATATAGCTGTGCGGCAGCGGAATTAATCTGCCAGAGCTCTTCATACGCATGCTGAATCTCTAGTTGGCGGGGACTGGGAGGTGCTAGTTGGATACCGGCTTTATCAGCAAGAATCCGCAGCGCTTCACTGAATTCTACGCGCTCACGCCGCATCACAAAAGTAAGGATATCGCCGCCCGTGCCGCAGGCGCCAAAACAATGCCAAGTTTGAGAGCTCGGGAAGACAATAAAAGAAGGGGTTTTCTCGCTGTGGAATGGACACAAACCTTTATAATTTCCGCCTGATTTTTGCAGCGGCATATATGAGCTAATTAGCTCAACGATATCCAATCTTTGCTTGATATCATCCACTACTGCCATAAACAACTACCTTCACAATCCCTAGCATAAACCGCTTAGCAGAGCCTGTCAATTGAGATGCACAGGCCAGGTTGCCTAAGGCAGCCTGGCCTGTGAACAAAGACGTGTTGCGACTACTTGTTTCGTAAAGCAGCTTGTGCAGCGGCCAAACGAGCTTGCGACACACGATACGGTGAGCAGCTAACATACTTGAGCCCTACACGATGGAAAAAGTCGATCGAAGCCGGGTCACCGCCGTGCTCACCGCAGATGCCCAGTTCGATATCAGGCCGCGTCGCCTTACCAGCCTCAACCGCCATGCGTACCAGCTTGCCGACGCCAACCTGATCGAGCGACTGGAAAGGATCGAAAGGCAATATCTTTAAATCATTGACGTAAGCCCTCAGGAACTTTTCCTCAGCATCGTCACGCGAGTAACCGAAGGTCATCTGCGTAAGGTCATTGGTACCAAAGGAAAAGAACTCGGCATATTGAGCCAATTCATCGGCAACCAGCGCCGCGCGCGGCACTTCAATCATCGTACCGAACATGTACGGTATCTCGCTGCCTTCCTCAGCCATAACCGCCTTAGCGACGCGCTCCAACTTTTCACGTTCCAGCTTGAGCTCATTGACATGCCCAACCAGCGGAATCATAATCTCAACCGACACCTTTGTGCCGCGTTTGGCAACTCGGCAGCCTGCCTCAAAGATTGCGCGCACCTGCATTTCGGTTACGCCGGGCATCATCAACCCTACACGGCAACCGCGCAGCCCCATCATCGGGTTGGCTTCCCACAGGGATTCGACCAGTTCGAGCATCTTGGTCTTCTCTGCCAGCGCTTTCGGATCGCTGTCCTTGCAGCGCAATTCGGTAATTTCCTCAATCAACGTCTCGCGCTTTGGCAGAAATTCATGCATGGGCGGATCGATCAGACGGATGATGGTGGGCAAACCGTTCATGGCCTCAAAAATGCCCTCAAAATCCGAACGTTGGAAAGGTAATAACTCATCAAGGTACTTTTGACGCAGCTCCCCGTCGTTTTTGGCCATGATCATCCCAACAACAATCGGCCGGCGCTCTTTTTCAAAGAACATATGCTCGGTGCGGCACAGGCCGACACCCTGGGCGCCGAAATTGATGGCGCGCTTGGCGTCACGCGGATAATCAGCGTTCGCATATACCCTCAGGCGGCGGTACTTGTCCGCCCAGCGCAGAATCATTGCCAGATCGGCTTCTTTGTTGAAATCGACATCAACCATCTTGATAGGGCCGATAAAGACCATACCCTCGGTGCCATCGATCGAAATCACATCACCTTCCTTCACCACGCGCGAGCCAACGGTGAATTGGCGTAGGTCGGTGTTGATATTGATACCTTCAGCGCCAGCCACACAAGGCAAATTGCTACCGCGGGCAACCACTGCAGCATGCGAAGTAGCGCCGCCATGCTGGGTCAGCAAACCCCTGGACATCAACATGCCGCCCACGTCCTCCGGGGAGGTCTCCGGACGCACCAAGATCACATCAGTACCCTTCGCCGCCAGCGCCATTGCGCGCGCCGAATCAAAGACGGCAACGCCTGTACCGGCGCCAGGAGAGGCATTCAATCCTTTGGCGATCATCAATCCCTCTTTAACGGCAGCCTGCTTGGAATCGCTATCAAAGAAGGGATGCAGCATAATATCGACTTCTTCGGGCTTAACACGCAGCACTGCTTCCTGCTCGGTAATAATGCCTTCGCCAACCTGATCTACGGCTATCTTGATCGAAGCCCTGGCGCCACGCTTGCCAGACCGGGTCTGCAGCATATAGAGTTTGCCTTTTTCGACAGTAAACTCTAGGTCCTGCATGTCGTGATAATGTGCTTCGAGCATCCTGGCAAGATCAACAAACTGCTGGTAGATAGCCGGATTAACCTTTGCCAGCTCAGAAATAGCCATCGGCGTACGGATGCCGGCCACCACATCTTCGCCTTGCGCGTTAATCAGGTATTCGCCAAACAGCGCATGCTCGCCTGTATTAGGGTTGCGGGTAAAGGCGACACCTGTTCCCGAATCATCGCCCATATTGCCGAACACCATCGTGCAGATGTTGACCGCAGTGCCCCATTCATCCGACATCTTGTTGAGCCGGCGATAGGTGACGGCCTTGTTGCCAAACCACGACTTGAACACCGCTTCGGTAGCCTGGAAGAGCTGAGCCCAAACATCGTCGGGGAATTCTTCCCCGAGCTCGCGCTTGTAGATGGCTTTGTATTCGACGACAATCTCTTTGAGCATATCCACAGTCAGGTCAGTATCGCGCTTCCCCTCTGTCTTGGCTTTATACTCGTTTAGTACATCATCAAAGTATTTGCCATCGATATCCTTGACGATGCGCCCGAACATTGAGATTAATCGGCGATAGGCATCGTAGGCAAAACGCTCGTTGTTGGATTTAGCAGCCAGTCCCTGAAGGGTTTCCGGGTTCAAGCCCACATTCAAGACCGTATCCATCATACCGGGCATAGATACGCGCGCGCCTGATCGGACAGATACCAGCAAGGGGTTGACAGTATCCCCGAACTTTTTCCCCGTTGTTTTCTCGATAACCTGCATTGCTTCGCGCGTTTGGGTTTGCATCCCCTCGGGGAAGCTGTTGACTGCAGCAAAATAGGCCAGGCATGCTTCGGTAGTAATCGTAAAACCAGGCGGCACTGGTAGACCAGCGTTGGTCATTTCGGCCAAACCTGCACCCTTACCTCCCAAGAGCTCCGCCATCGTCCTGTTCCCTTCGTTGAACAGGTACACCCACTTTTTGCTCATATATCCGCAACCTCCCTAATTCATCTCTCCAGCTAAAGCCGGCCTATTATAAATTTACATGCTCTTTTTAGCAAGTGTGCT
Organism: Chloroflexota bacterium; assembly: GCA_021372475.1. Lineage (GTDB taxonomy): Bacteria > Chloroflexota > Anaerolineae > UBA1429 > UBA1429 > JAJFUJ01. The sequence continues at coordinate 7,632 of JAJFUJ010000119.1, forward strand.
GGAAACTCGAACGGTGAAAATACGTAGTGATAACGTCAAGTGATTGGAGAAAACACATGAGCTTACTAGGGAACCTGTTATGGGTAGTATTGGGAGGCATACTTGCTGCCGCCTTGTATTTTGTCGGCGGGGTTATCCTTTGTCTGACAATCGTTGGCATTCCGTTCGGGCTGCAGCTATTCAAGCTGGGCGGCTTATGTCTCGCTCCCTTCGGGAGAGAAGTGAACACCGAAGACTCGGCCAGGGGCTTATTGGCGATCTTGATGAACGTATTATGGTGGGTCTTTGGCGGTGTGGAGGTCGCTATCGTGCATCTTGTGCTGGCGCTCGTGTTCACCATCACAGTCATAGGCATCCCGTTCGCCAAGCAACACTTTAAACTGCTCAAGCTCGCGCTGGTGCCTTTCGGCGCCAGAATTGAATGACCACAATTGCCGTAGAGGCAGGCGGGGAATTCCTGCCTGCCTTTACCTCTAGAATCCTTCCATGCAAGAAAAATCAGCTACATCCTCGGTTAGTTTACTGATGCCTTGCAGCAACCCCAAGCGGGCTTGGCGCAAAGCGGCATCTTCAGCCATCACCAGGATATCATCAAAAAATCGGTCGATCGTGGGTTTGAGCGCAGTGAGTTCCTGCATCAAGGTTGATACGCTCCTATGCTCGCAAAGCTTGCCTTGCGACATCTTGAGAGCCTCGTATAGCGCTCTGGCTGCTGGCTCCTGTAGATAGGTTGGGTCAATAGAGTATATCTCGGTCAGACTGCGCGTAATGCGCACACAGCGCGCGTAGCTCGCTAAAAGACCAGGCCATTCCGGTTTGCTAACCCACGGTGCTAATTCCAGAATGGTATTATAAGCCTGATATGGATTATCGCCTCTGGCGGCCAGGACGGCATCTACCACATCGTAGTGCAGCCCTTGCTCAAGCAGTATTCCGCGCTGCCGCTTTTGGATGAAATCGATCACATCCCGCTTCGCATCTGCGCTGACCTCCAGCGGAAGCGCATCGCTCGCCAGGTTGACCATCTCAACCAGTGAGAGCGATATCTGAAGCGACTGCAACAGCACGACCAACCCCATGGCTGAACGCCGTAACCCCCAAGGATCGGCGGCCCCGGAAGGTTTGATTCCCACTGCGAAGAGGCCAACCAGCGTATCGAAACGATCCGCCAGGCCGACAATTACTGCTGCCATGCTGCTTGGTAATTGGCCATCAGCATATATCGGCAGATAATGCTCCTCAATCACGCGGGCAACCGCTTCCGGCTCACCACTCTTGAGCGCATAATGGCGTCCCATCTTGCCTTGCAGGGAAGTCAGCTCCACTACCATACGCGTTACCAGGTCACTTTTGCATAAACTGGCGGCCCTTGAGGCAGTCTGCTGCTCGGTAGCGCTCACATCCAGCAGGCGCGATGTCTCCGGCACCAGGCGCTGGATGCGCTGCACTTTATCCAGCATAGATCCTAATTTCTCTTGAAAAGTCAGTGTAGCCAGCCGCGGAGTATATTGCTCGAGCGGCTGCTCTAAATCGGCATCATAGAAAAATGACGCGTCGGCATAACGCGCGGCAAGCACCTGCTCGTTGCCGTAGCGCACCGTCGGAGTATCCAGGTTGTGGCCATTTGCGACCGCCAGAAAATATGGCTGCAGTTTTCCTGCCTTTTCAACCGGGATGTAGCGCTGATGTTTGCGCATGACTGCCAGCAGCACCTCCTGCGGGAGGCGCAGATACTTGGCATCAAAGGCGCCGCACAACACCAGGGGATACTCTACCAGATTGGCAACCTCACGGAGCAGCGCGGGATCATCGGGTACCTCACCGCCCACCTGCTCCGCCAGAATATGCGCTTGCTCGAGGATCATCTGTTCGCGCACGTGCATATCCAGGATAATGCCAGCCTGGCGCATGACGGTGAAGTAGTCGCTCGCCCTATCAATGGTGATATCGGGCGACCCTTCGGAACGTATTCCTCGGGTGACTCGTCCACTTACTAAACCTGCATAGGTGAACGGCACTAGAACATCGTCAAGGAGCGCAACGTACCAGCGAAGCGGCCGCGAGAACGAGACGTTGCTGCTGTTCCAGCGCATGCTCTTGCCAAATGCAAGCGAAGCGATGACATTTGGGAGCACCTGCGCCAGCACGGCCGCGCAAGATAAGCCACGCTCGGAGATAACCGCCGCGACGTATTCTCTGCCGTCATACTCGCGCCGTTCGAGGGCTGTCACCTCAACCCCCTGACCGCGGGCGAAACCGATGGCAGCTTTGGTTGGCTCACCGTTCGCATCAAATGCTGTCCGCGCAGGCGGTCCCTTGACGACTTTTTGTTGGTCGCTTTGCCTGGACGGGAGCCCTTGCACCATGGCAACCAGGCGTCGCGGCGTCCCCTCAACCTGAAGTGAACGATAGGGTAACCGTGCCTCCGCCAGGAGACGGCTAGTGCTTTGTTCGAGCTGGCTTAACGCGCTTTCCAGGTCGGCCACCGGCAATTCTTCACAGCCAATCTCCAGCAGTAAGTCAAAAGGTCCGCTGCCTTGAGGGTCCTGCAGCTCTGGCAAGACCAGCGCTGCGGGCAGAGGAGCGTATCGGCACAATGGGAATCCCAGATCCTCGCGCTGCTTGACGAAAATCTGGGAGACTTGGCGCGCGAGATCGCGCATACGAACGAAATAGCGTGCTCGTTCGGTTACCCCAATTGCGCCGCGTGCGTCTAGTACATTGAACAGATGCGAACACTTGAGCACATAATCGTGCGCGGGAAGCACCAGGTTATTTTGGACGGCTACCTTGGCTTCAGCCTCCGCAAGGTCGAACATCGTACGCAAGTTATCGACGCCGGCAACATCAAAGTTGTAAATACAGCTATCGATTTCGCTTTGCAAGAGCAAATCGCCATAGCTCAATTTGTCATGGAAGGCGATATCCTGAAAGGCGTGCACTCCCTGGAGCACCATGACGATACGCTCGAGCCCATAGGTGATTTCGACAGAAACAGGATCGAGCGCCATCCCGCCGGCCTGCTGAAAGTAAGTATATTGGCTTATCTCCTGCCCATCGAGCCATACTTCCCAGCCTAAACCCCAAGCGCCCAGCGCCGGCGATTCCCAGTTGTCTTCCACAAAACGCACATCGTGCTTTGAAGTATCGATCCCCAGTGCTCTCAAGCTATCCAGATACAGCTCGAGCGGATTGCCTGGATCCGGCTTGAGGACAACCTGATATTGAAAGTATTGTCCCCAACGATTGGGATTTTCACCATAACGGCCGTCATCAGGCCGCACGGAAGGCTCGACATAAGCCACATTCCACGGCTCCGGGCCCAGGACGCGCAGCACGGTCGCAGGATTGTAGGTGCCGGCTCCCACTTGGACGTTGTGCGGCTGCCAAATCAAGCATCCTCTATCGGACCAAAACGACTGCAGCCGCATAATTACCTGCTGAAAATCCATATTCTACTCCTGCTTTGACTTGGTGTTTGTATGTAAAGGCTGAGATTGGATAGTCATTTCGTTCTGCAACTGCCTCAGGTTCACAGCCGATTTAACTTCGCGCTCCAGCACGTGCTGCCAGTAAAGCAGCATTAAATGCTCCACCTCGCCCAAGGTAGTATCAGCTACCGTGAGCCTATTAATGTCGGCTGGCTTGTTGCGCTGCAAAAATCTCAGTAGTTTCTGCGCATAAAGGGATACCTGCAGCGCCCTATTGGTATAGCAGCTCGGGCAGACTAAACCGCCCTGCTCCAGGCTGAAATAGTTCATCTCCGCTTGAATCTCACGGCCGCAGCGCACACAATGGTACAAATCCGGCTGGAAGCCGGCATAGCTTAGCAAGGTGATATCGAAATAACGCGCCCAGATGGATGGATTGACCTCGCTATTTATCCGACGCAACGTATCAACGGCTAGGTAATATACTTCGGGCTGCTCATCCTCGCGGATGACATACTCGAGCAGCTCCGCGACATAACAGGCGTAGGTAAATCGAAGCGCATCGCTGCGCAGCGCGTCATAACTTTCCTGGCACTCAGCCTGAATAATAATATCCAGGTTTCTGCCTTTGGCTAATTGCAGTTCAGCGCGCATAAACAAATCAAGATGCCCGGCCTTGTGGCTGGTAGAACGCCGGGTACCCTTGGCAACTGCGCGCAGCTTACCGTGCGGTGTGCACAGCGTCAGGATACGGTCAGCTTCGGCATAGTCCTGCTGACGAAGCACCAGTGCTTCGATCTGATATACGCGTACGCGCTGGGGGTCCATACGCTCCTCAGCTTAATGCATTTCCTCGATAATCTTAACGCTGGAGCTGGCTCCGATGCGGTTAGCTCCAGCCGCAACCATTGCCAGGGCGGTTTGCAGGTTACGGATGCCGCCAGCCGCCTTTACGCCCATCTCCTTGCCGACCACAGCCCGCATTAGCGCGACATCCTGCACGGTTGCGCCTGCGCTGTTCAGGCCGGTTGAGGTTTTGACCAAGTCCGCCCGCGCATCTTGCGCTAAAAGACAGGCAGCGACGTTTTCCTCATCCGTTAACAAACAGGTTTCAAGGATCACCTTTAGAATAGCGCCGTGTTCATGGCAAACTCGCGCCACATCGGCGATATCGCTGCGTACAAAACGGTACAGTTTGTCTTTGAGTGCCCCGATATTCAACACCATATCGATCTCGGTCGCGCCGTTCTGGATACCAAGCCTGGCTTCAGCCGTTTTGCTGCGCGTGCACGATGCCCCCAACGGGAATCCGGTTACTGAGCAGACCGCCACAACACTCTCTTTTAGCAGCTCCGCACAATAAGGCACATTAAAAGGGTTCACGCATACCGAGGCAAAACCGTAATGGGCTGCTTCCTGGCAGAGCTGCACAACCATCTTGCGATCGGCCTCAGGCTTGAGCTGCGTGTGATCTATCATCGCGGCTAACTGCTTGGCAGATACCGAAAACTTGGCACTTGCAATGGGCGCAGCCGTTTTCGCTTGCTCAAGTTTTGGGCTCAGCATCGCCGTGAATGGAGCACCTAGTGCTAGCCTGTGGGATGTGGGCATTTCTTTACCTCTTGAGTATAAATGCGTCGGGCAATAATGCCCTCAAGTCAGTTATGCGCGCGTTTCCGCTTACATCAGCCAGCATAATGGCGAGTTCAGGCGCGAACTCTGCCAACACCTGACGGCACGCTCCGCACGGAGCGCTGCCGTCCGCTGTAACCACAGCCAACCGCACCAAATCGCGCTCGCCCGCGCTGACTGCATGCCAGGCTGCTACACGTTCGGCGCACACCGTAAGGCCAAAGGAAGCATTCTCTATATTACAGCCTGTGTATATAGCGCCTGAACGGCAGCGAATGGCTGCCCCAACCTGGTAGCGCGAATATGGGGCATATGCCCTGTTACGCGCTTCCAGAGCAGCCTGGTAGAGCTCCTGCCATTCTGCAGAAATTTCCTGAAGAAAGAGTGTACTATACATCTTCCTCAGCCTCATCGGCTAAAGAACGTATCACCCGCGCAGGTGAACCGTATGCCAGGCTGTTATCGGGGATATCGTGGGTCACGATGGAGCCTGCACCTATTTTGGTATGGCTTCCTACGGATACCGGTGCTATTAACAGCGTACCACTGCCAATAAAGGCCTGCTCACCGATAACTGTTTGGTTCTTGGTTTTACCGTTAAAGTTGCAGGTAACCGTTCCAGCCGCGATGTTCGATCCGGCCCCCACCTTGGCATCTCCGACATACGAGAAGTGACTCATGAACGAATCAGCCCCGATATACGCATTCTTTACTTCGCCAAAGTTGCCCATATGTACCCCAGTTCCCAGGTGTGCGCCCGGCCGCAAATGGCCGAATGGGCCGATGTGCACTTGGTCATCAACCTGCGCCTGTTCCAGAACAGAGGAAATAATGGTACAGTTGTTGCCGATAATACTATCGCGAATGAGGGTATGGGGGCCAATAACGCAGTTTTGGCCAATATGGGTATCCCCCTGCAGATGTGTATTCGGGAGAATAACAGTATCTTGCCCAATATTAACCGCCGCATCGACATAGGTTGTCGTCGGGTCAATGAGTGTAACACCATCGAGCATCAAGCGCTCATTGGTTCGCCGACGCATAATGAGCTCGCTGTTGGCCAACTGGACGCGGGTATTGATCCCCTGCACTTCACTTGCATCGTCGATGGTGAGGACTTCGACTGGGAGATGGTTGGCAACCGCCAGGCCAACCATATCCGTCAGATAGTATTCATCTTTCGGTTGAGTAACTGGGATCTGGAGGATATATTCCCATAGAAACGCGGCATTGAAGCAATATACACCGCAGTTCAGCTCTTTTAAGGCAAGTATCTCGGGAGAAGCGACGGCTTCTTCGACAATTGCCTGCACGCATCCTGCCTTATTTCGCACGACGCGTCCAAATCCCATCGAATCATCCGAACGCACGCTCAGCAGGGTAAGGGCTGGGTGTTTACATCTTTGGATTTCGACCAGTCTTGCCAGAGTCTCAGGCCTGAGACAGGGCATATCACCATATAAGACCATAACTAGTTCCGCACGTCCCAGGAGCATACCACGCGCTTGCATAACGGCATGCCCTGTACCCAGGCGCTGCTCCTGATAAGTATATTCGACTGCATTTCCCACCTGAGCCTTAACTTGGTCGGCGCCATATCCTACAACCACCACGATTGGCTGGGCGCTAAGCGACCGGGCCGCTTGCAGCGACCAAGTGATGAGGGGTTGGCCGCCCACGGAGTGTAGGACTTTGGGCAAAGCAGATTTCATACGAGTGCCCTGCCCGGCCGCCAGGATGACGGCAGCAAGTGATTGCATAGCGGTCCTCCTTAAGAAAAATGCCAAAGCTGTCCTCGCCTGGTAACTAAAGACAGAATTGGCATTATCATAATGTAACTATAAAGCAATATGTAGGCTGGGGCGGAAGGATTCGAACCTACAAATAACGGCTCCAAAGGCCGCTGCCTTAACCATTTGGCGACGCCCCAATCTCTTAAGCCCAGATATATTAGCACAAAGGGGAATGAGCAACAAAAGCGGGGTTTGCAAAAATAATACATAGAGAGCACAAGAGGTCACTTGGCGATGACCTACTCTCCCGCCCCGTTACCAGGGAAGTACCATCGGCGCTGGAGAGCTTAACTGCCGGGTTCGGTATGGGACCGGGTGTACCCTCTCCGCTCGTATCACC
>JAJFUJ010000150.1 GCA_021372475.1 Chloroflexota bacterium
ATCAGGATGCGGTTGGCTCGCGTCAGGGTTTCGGCAGGCCCGAGCATGCCAAGGGCTGCGGCGCGCACCACGGCGCGCGAGAGCACCATATACAGCGCTGCCGCGATCCCTTTATCGGATACGTCGCCGATAACCAGGCCGGTATGGGTCATATCGAGCTGCAAAAAGTCATAGTAGTCTCCGCCGACGCCGCGCGCAGCCCGCCACTCGGCGGCGATATCCCAACCGGCAATCCGCGGGCAGGATTCGGGCAGGAATCCCTTCTGGATATCGTGCGCCAGCTCCATGCTGCGCTCCAGCCGCTGCTGCTCCAGCGTGCGCTGGTACAACTGATAGGTTTCGATGGCCAGCGCCGTCTGGTTGGCGATACCGGCCACGATACGTAACCGCCGGCTGTTGAGAGGCTGACCGTTGAGCGAGCCGACCAGCAGCAGCCCCAAAAGATGGTCGGGGGAACGCAGCGCCCAAGCGGTGGTGCTGCCCGGCGCCTGCCAGCCTTCGATGAGCGACAGGTCGAGAGCAAATCCCCGGCCTTGTGTTTGCACCGTTGGGTTGAACTGCAGCAGTTCCGCCGCAAAATAGTGCCCGTCGAAGACATCTCGTACCTGATGCGGCAACCCGTTGCTCCTGGCGACATACAGGGAGCGACGTTCCTCTTCCCAAAGCAGCACCGCACACCAGTTTACACCCGACAACAGAGGAATAAGGTGCACGATGGTGCTGATACTATCCTCCAGACTGCGGTTGATGGTGATCGTGTTGGCCACCTGCAGCAGCGCTGAGGATACCCAGGCTTCCTGTTCTCGGTCGGCATACAACCTGGCGTTATCCAGTGCCATGGCGGTGTGGTTGGCAATCCCCTGCAGGATATTCTGCCGGTACGAGGCGAGCTGCTCCTCGCCGGCGGCATCGGCGGTCACCATTATCCCGACCGTTGAGCCTTTAGCACGCAGCGGCCAGGCAACGATGCTGCCGCATCCCTCTAGATTGCCCACCGCGGGCGGCAGGTAAGGGGTGATATCGTCGACCTGGCCGTAAGTCACTTTGGCTTCGCGGTATACCTGAGCTAACAGAGGAATGGCGTCAGCCTCAAAACATTGGTTCTGCAAGGCTGTGCTTTGCTGCGGGGTCAATCCGGCGGATTCAATTGCCGTAAAAACGTGCTCTTCCTCAGCCCATAGAAAAATCAGGCAGCACTGCACCCCGCCGAGCATACAAGTCAGGCGGGCGACGCTCTTCAGGATATCCTCAGTTGTAGAGAGCTCGGCCAGAGTCTCGGCAACCTGCAGCAAAGCGGTCGAAACCCAAGCTTGCGCCTGCTGTTCCTGGTAAATGCGGCTGTCTTCGATGGCGATGGCAATTTGGTCGGCCAATGCCTGCAGCACGATGGCATCCTGCTGGCTAAAAGCATTGACCATGTCGCTCTGCAAATCAAGCACGCCGAGGATGCGTTCTTCGACCTGCATGGGGATCGCCAACTCGGCGTGGGTGTTCTCCAGGCTCGCATCGGGCAGAAAGCGCTTGTCCTGGCGCACATCGCTGGCCAGAACGCTCTCTCGCTGCGCGGCGGCGTGCCCGATGATGCCGCCGCCCCAGGGCACCTCAATCCCGCGCTCCTGAATCACCTGGCTGGAGCTGGCCTCAAACCGCACCTTTTGCGCCGTCTGGTCTACCGTAAAGAGGTTTACACAATAGTAGCCAAAGCTTTCCTGTATCAGCTTGACGCTGTCGTTGAAAAGAGCGTCCAGGTCGAGAATGGCCGCTACCTTGCGGCTTACCGTGGCGATGGTGCTCAACTGCAGAGAACGCTGCTGCTCCTGCCTGTAGAGATGAGCGCCGCGCAATCCCAGCGCAGCCTGCGCCGCGACCAACTGCAGCGCACGCAGCTCATCCTCGCCAAAGGCATAAGCCTCCGGGGATTGGGCACCGACTGCGCCCACCACTGCCGCATCCACCAGGATGGGCACATATACACCGCTGCGTGCTGGTGCGCCGGTTTCCAGCGGATTTATCAGGTGCTGTTTTTCAAAATCACTTATGATCAGCGGCTTAGCGAGGGCAGCAAACCAGCTCGCATTCGCTAAGCCAAAGGTCTGGCTGGCCTGCTCGTTTGGGCGCCCATCCAACAGCACGAAGGGCAGCTTTTCACAGCCCCAATCGCGGCAGTCGAGCTGGATGACATAGACCGGCGCTGGCAGGATACGGTAGCTGTATTCACCAATGGCGCGGCATATGGGGCCCAGTTCCATACCCGTCTGTAGAAAACTGCGTCCCATTTCTCCCAGGATAGCTTCTTCGCTGCCTCGGCGTTGTTCGAGTTCGAGCGATGCGATGAGCTGGCGAGTGATAATTCCAACCCCCAGGAAAACCACGCTTATGATGATAAAGAGGGGAAGGGAGAGTTCCAGATAAGCGGTAGAAATGAGCACTGCGATGGGCAGCGGCAGCAGCTCAAAAAGCAGCGAGAGATGGATGATGCTGCCTAGAAATGCCAGAGCTCCTTTGAACCCGCCAGTCGGCAGACGAGAAAGAGCCCAACCTATATGATCTACTATAAACCAGCAAGCTGAGGCAGCCAGCACAGGCGCCAGGTCTGCCCACGCCTGCACTTGCAGCGGCAACTGGCCGCCGGTCAGTTGATACAGTGTAAAGGAGGCCAGGACCATCAGCGCGTTTAACCCGCTGCCAAAGAAAGCCTGCCGCAGGATGAAAAGCGGTTGGTTAGGTCTGGTTGAAAAGAGCTCTAGCAGGTGATTTAGCGCTCCACTGCTGGCAGCGACCACTAGCGCGGCCGGGGCGCCAAATATATACAGCACGGCTAAATCGATTACGCCTACCAGGCTGTAAGTAATGCCTTGTGCTACCTTGATGCCCAGGCGTTTGCTGCTGGTTGATAGCAGGATAAAAAAGATAATTTCAGCGGGGGAAGCTCTTATTCCCTGGTTCAGGGTTATAAAAATAAGGGCAGCCCAACCTGCCGTTCCGACCAGGCAGCTATACCCATTTTGAACCGTTTGGTTGAGGCGCTGCTTGTGCATGCCAGGTCCAGTGCTGGTGCTGATTTAGTGCTGTTCGGCCAAGTTCAAGTGTTTGCGCATCGTTACTTCGTTGCCGCAGGATGCTTGCTTGCTGAACTCGACCGAGTCCATTAACCTGCGCATCAGGTAAAGCCCGAGTCCGCCGATACTGCGTTGTTCAAGGGGGAGGGAGACATCAGGCTCAGGTACCTGGGATGGATCAAATGGTTTGCCGAAATCGGTTACTTTGATGACTAAATCGCCGTTCTCTGAATAGCAACAGACCGTAACTTCGCCGGTATCCTGGCCGTCATAGGCGTGTTCCATACTGTTGGTGCAAGCCTCATCGACCGCCATCTGGATATCAAAAACCTGGTGTTCATTCAATCCCAGTTGCTTGGCCTGCTCGCCCACAAACTCAGAGATGAGCGCTAGGTTTACCAGGTTACTTTTCACACATAACGCATGTTGTTCCATCATATATAAAGCTCAAACATCTATTAAATAAACAGCATAAACCCTATCATTACCACAGCAAAAACATCCCCGCAGCTAAAAGCTGCCGACCGCGGTTACGGTGGTATCAAATACCTGTATCAGAGGCAAGATTCCAGCGATCTGCAGAACGTTATGAATATGCTCGGGCAGGCATGCCAGACGGACATCACCGCGGTTAAAACGGCGGCATTCTTTATAGGCTTGAACCAGCGAGCGGATAGCTGCGCTGCCAAAGAACTCAACCTGAGTCATATCCAGTACGATGCGGTATGTGCCGGCATCCATCGAAGCCCTCAAGGCGCGCTCCAAATCAGGGGCTGTCGCGCTATCAAAGCGCCCGGAAAGAGCAATCAAGTCACAGTGTTTGAGGTTCACAGTGCTAATTTCCATATTTTCTCCTACCGCAAAGGCTGCTGATTGATCTAGAATACGGCTGAGCTGTTCGCTGCTTGCTGGCGGGCTAACCGAAAGCTCACTGTGCCTAAGCCTACCACAAGCCACAGTAAAGCCGCGGCATGCGGAAATACCAGGTTAAACAGATAGTGGTCAAATATTCCGCCCACCATCGCCCCCACCACTGCAAACGCTGTTCCCAGGGCGATGGATTCGATCGATGTCCCCCTGATGCTGCGGAATGGCAGAGTGATAAAACGCACCAAATAGGTTATCAGTATAATCAGGAAGGAGATCAAGCCTGGTATACCCATCTCTGAGGCAATTAGCAGGTACACACTGGATACTCCCAGGTACAAGTCATTATCCGGCGTACCGCCAAAGCCAACACCAAACCAAGGGTAACGTTGGATGAGCCTAAAGGCGTCCTTGTATTCGCCAAGGCGCATTTGGGTGGCAAGGTCCTTTTGCTGCAGTCCCTCGATGAAATGGGTAATATAATTCTGCGCCGGGGGCAGGAAGACAAACACGATCGCTGCTGCCAGAATCCATACCGCTTTGCGCGGATAACGAATGCCCAGGCACACCAAAGCGACCGCCAATCCGGCGAATGAGCCGCGTGAATAGGTTAGAATCATGCACACGCTGAGAATTGCAGTCATTATATATGCAAGGGGACGCGGTAGAATCGGTTTATCTGCCAAAGCCTGGCTTGCAGCCATAGTGGTAGTGAATATTAACATACCGCCGAGTACATTGGGATCTACGGAGGTGGAGATGGCGCGCAGCGCCTGCGTGGGGTCATCCTCGATATACCGCAATATGCCGGAACCTGAAGGATAACGCACGACGCGCAGCATCGACAGCAGACGAACCGCAACATAATCGGGCAGAAAATATAGAATGATGCCGATCAGCGCAGCAAGGCTGCCCGCCCATAAAAGGATGGTTACCATCAACCTGAGCTGCCGCTCTGTGCGGATAGTGTTGATTACTAATAGAAACACCAGCAGGCTAAGGATAATCTCGGCAAAATGCCGGATCAAGTTGGCGCTCAGGCTGGCGTTGCTGATTCCGAGCACGAAAGAAGCGATAGCTAATCCAGTAAACAGTAACAAGGGCAGCGTCGGCGCATCGGCGATGAATTCTCCTTCACGGTGCATGGCGATGCGCGAAAGCCATACGAAAAACAGCATTACCAGAACAAGATCAAGAAAAGTTGGCGAAAATCCTATATTGATAGGTACGGCAGCAAAAGGCAGCAGGCAGATGATAGCAATCAAAGCAGTGAGCCCTATCATATTGCTGCGCAGCATCAAGTAACCTGCTGCCAGCGCTATAATCGCTGCGCTGCCGTAGGTGAAATCCAGGCCGCCAATCAATGCGCCGATGGGCAGCGCAACCGCCAGGCACAGCGCGGCAAGCGTCAACCATCTGACGGTTTTACCGCGGTGCAAAAGGCCATTGCGTACTGTCGCCCAGCTCATACCCACTCTTATCTCATCCAGAATTGCCGAATGCTTGATTTTAACATGTGCGCTAGTTTATATCAAGTGTTGACGGAGCGCCTGATTAGTGATAAGCTTTTAGCACTTGCGGGGGTGGGAGAGTCCTGGTGGGCTCCGCGGTCTTCAAAATCGTTGAGGGGTACTGCACAAGTGGCCCTGGTGGGTTCGACTCCCATCCACTCCCGCCTGATTGCCACCGGCAGGTCTGTTAATCAAGTACGCAGCATGAAACCTCTGCTACCTTCACGCCTCAGGACAAGCCCATATTTTGGCTGGGGAAGTGAAGCCATGGGCAACTCGCGGGTCAAGGGAAACATAAATGCTGACTATCCCTGCCAAGACGGTATATATTGATCCGGAAGTGTACAACTGCTCCAATTGCCGCGTCAGGCTCGAACGTATGCTGCCTTTCGTGCGCTGCTCGGATATCCGCACGCTGCAGCCGGCCGATCTGGAGCAAGTACGGCGCATCGGTGCGCGGCGCCACGGCAAAGATGACTTTGGCGATGATGCCGTCCTAGTATTTACCACCTGGCTGCCGGAGCGGATGGCCTGGTACTACCATTGGCGCGATGAAGCTGGCACGCACGGCGGCGCCTGCCAGACAGCTCTTGAGTTAAACCTGGTAGATGGCTGTCCCTTTCGCTGCGCTTACTGCGGCTTTGGGCGGCGCATCATCTTTAGCCTGGATGTGGAGCGGTTCGTGGCAGGCTTGGACGGCATCTTCGCACGATATCCCGCGCAGCGGCTTTATAAATACTCAAACATGGCCGATTTGCCGCCGTTTGAACCGGAATTGGATGCTATCCCGCCACTGGTTGAGCGCTTTGCGCGTGAGCAGGAACGCTACCTGATGCTTTTTACCAAGAGCGACAACCTGGCGCCACTCGAACAACTTGACCACTGCGGCCACACAATTGTGAGCTGGTCTATCTCTTGTGAGACCGTCAGCCGCAAAATAGAGAAACGCACGGCGCCGATGCAGGCGCGCATTGCATCCATGCGCCGCATGCAGCAGGCGGGCTACCTTGTACGCGCCAGGCTCAGCCCTATTGTGCCCGTTGCCAACTGGAAGGCAGAATACACGGCCATGCTGGAATTGCTGTTCAGCCAGGCAGCCCCCGATTTGGTGACCCTCGAATTACTGGGGTGGATGACGGTTGACGACTTGATTACCATTCTGCCTCGCGAGTTGCTGGATGGGCAGGCGCTGGCCGCAGCGGAGGCCGCGCGTCAGGAATTATCCAATGTCATGTGGGGGCCCTTTACCCAGGCCACGCACGAGCAAGTTTACCAGTTTATCATCGAGACGGTGCAGCGCCTTTCGCCGGGCACGCCCGTCTCTGTGTGCCATGGCACTCCAGCTACGTGGACAGCACTGGGCGAGGTTATGCAAATGTCGCCGAGCTGCTACCTATGCAACTGCGGGCCGTTTTCTGCCCCTGGCACTGTATTGTACAATGATTGGCATTCTTCGAGGACATACTGAGAAAGTGGAGAATGTAGTGTCTGCCCCTGATGCTAATTTCCCATGGTTACTGGTGCTGACTGCCAGCCAGGACTATATCGAGCCTGCCTTTCAAGAGTTGTCTGGGGCAGCCCCGAACGCAAAGAAACTTGGCGCGCTGGCGCCGGGCATCTGGCTGGTTGAGCTTCCTACGACCTTTGCTGAGTTGGCAGCAGTTTGGCGCGGCGCTCCACCTATATTTGCACGCCATATATGCCCCGTCCAGTACATACGACCGATATCAGATGAGAATAGTATCGCAGAATTGTTGCGCTCTTCCGGGTTTCAGCAGGTGGCATCGGCGCTTGTACCGACAGAACCCTTTTCGGTGCAGACCCGCATCCTGACCGAGTGTGTGCTGCATCCATATGATATCAATACAGCTCTTTCCGCTGCTCTGGCCGAATACAGCGGCGCTGCTTTGGATGTGCGTTACCCTGTGCAGGTGGTCTCGGTAGTTGCCACCCGATATAAAGGTCAGCTTGTTGTACTGGTGGGTCTATCACGGGCGGCCGATAATCTTTCGGCCTGGGCTGGTGGCGTGCATCGCTTTACCCACGGACAGGGGCAAATCAGCCGGGCGGAGTTCAAGCTGTTGGAAGCGCTTGACGTCTTTCATATCTCATTAGCGGCCAATGGTCAGGCCCTCGATCTGGGGGCAGCGCCGGGCGGCTGGACGCACGTCTTGCGTCAGTGCGGCATGTGGGTAGTGGCGGTGGATCCAGCAAAGCTGCACCCCGCGTTGGCGGCAGATAGGGGTGTTCAATACGTATGCGCTACTGCTGAGGCGTATCTGGGGCGCTCTTGTGAGCGCTTCGACTTGATTGTGAATGATATGCGCATGGATGCTCGCGACTCAGCGCACCTTATGACCGCATATGCCGCTTGGTTAAAGCCCGAAGGCCTGGCCTTGATGACATGCAAGTTGCCAGAAAGGTACCAGCCGGCCATTCTCAACCGAGCGCTGGCGATTCTGCAGGACAAGTACAGCATCCAAGGCGCGCGCCAACTCTATCATAATCGCAACGAGGTGACGGTCTGGATGCGGCTAAAGGGAAAAGCCCTGGCGACTTGACAATCATGTCCGATTAGGTAGAATAACCAAGTCAGAACTGCCCCAATCGTCTAGAGGCCTAGGACACAGCCCTTTCAAGGCTGCGACCGGGATTCGAATTCCCGTTGGGGCACTTAAAAGTCCGAATAGTTGCCGGTCCGGGCTGCCCACCGCATTTGCTACCCACCCCCCTTCCTCGATAAGAGCATCTAGCTAGGTACGAACTCTGTACAAGCACTACTCTCTTATGCTGGCCAGTTTTCGCTGGGTAACTTGGCAGATAGCTGGATCGGGCTCCCAACACTGCAGCAGCTTTTTATTATAAAATACGATCCTGCACCTGGTTGTTTGCATGATAACTCTGCCTGCTTTAGCTGTCTGGTGAAAACCGTACACCTACAGGGTACCGACGCTTCCGTCCGTTATCACTACCCATCGCCTGCGCTCATGATAAGGCCGGGTACATGATGCTAAAAAAGGACGACTGCAATGCTGGAGGCCAGCAGTCATCCTTTGCTCTATTACACCGTGAGGTGGCAGGTTATATGATGGGCTTGTACCCTAGAGTTATTTGCTCTGGTCTTTACTTGGCTGATTTATATAGGAACCAGTTCAGCTATATCCAGGTAAGCCTTTAGATCTTCCAGATTGGGCTTTAGGGTTCTTTCATGTGTTGTCCCGTAAATCGAGATCTCCTTTAACCCGGGTTTACTAAAAAGAGCCCCACTGGTTTTCGCCAGGACGGTTATTTCCTTATACCTGGTGCTGGTAATCCGCCAGCGGTAACTCTTCCGCTCACTGAGCGGACCTATTACCTCCAGCGCCTTCACTGGGAACTTGGTCAAAGCAAATTCTGTCAGTATCTTGGTGATGTCATCGATTACGCCAGGTACATGTGCCATAAGACTCTCCTTTTGGTGTGAACACTAGCCTGCCCTTCATGAAGCTGGAGCTTGCTAGTTTGAAAAATGCGCCAGGCGCCCGCTGCTGAGCGCTATATCGAACGACGATAATGGGAGGGTGTTAAACAGCGCCTCAATCCGCATCGCAGTTAAGAAAACTGCAACATAATCAGCCGTAGTGTCCAGGTTTACAACGAATGTGCTTAATCCTATCAAATTGCGCCCGCGAATTATCACTGCATCCTTTATGTTATCGGGCGTGGGTAACACCGATGCGCTGAGCGACTGCGGTACGGCGGTGGGGCGCGCAGCTAATGCGCTCTCCGCAGAGGTTACCACCACAAATAAGCATAACACCCCAACTAGTAGGATTATCAACTGTTTCCTGTTCATACAACACACCTCTTTTATCCACTATCCCCGTAAACGGTCCGTGGAATCACACTATATAAATGGCATCTCGCAGTGATTCCGGAGACCCACCTTTATCCAGGAAAATATCGGCCCCCGCAGCGAGTGCTTTGGTTTGGTATTCCGAATACAGCGTCAGCACGATGACCTTCACTTGCGGATTCTGGCTCTTTATGCGCCGCGTGGCCTCGATGCCATCCATCACCGGCATGCGCACGTCCATCAGCACCACATCAGGATGCACCACAGCGACTAGGTCTACAGCCTCTTGCCCATCCACCGCCTCGCCCACCCATTCTATGCCCGGTAAAAAAGCGAGTAACGCATGCAGACCCTGGCGGGTCGGCTTCTGATCGTCAGCAATCAGGATCCGTCGCCGTTGCTGCATCGGCCCTACCTCCTACTGTAATAGATTATGTGAACCCTATAATGATCATACTCCCGCATCACTCGCTTGCCATCGGCAAAAGGATTGATCTTGTATGCTATCAAAAGACAACGTCTCGCCTGGTTTTAACAACTTTAGTCGTAGGTGATATAAGCCTTTCGAAATATGGTTGACATTTCGCTCATAGGTGGTTCATAATGCGCTACAGAACAAGCTGCGCTAAGGAGGTAGGAGATATGGACTACCAATCTGCTGCAAATGGCCAATCGCATGAAGAGACGCGTCAGCGTTTGGCCGAGAGCCGTAGCCTCCAGCGCGTTACAACGGCATTGCTGCAGAAACTCACGCTCGATCAAGTATTTGAAATCGTGCGCTGCGAGGCGCGGGAGCTGACGGGCGCCGCCGGCGGAAGTATCTTTCTGCTAGAGGAAGACAGCTGGCTGCGCGAGGCCTCCCACGATGTAAGCCTTGACCCGCTTTCTGCCCGCATCCCGGTATCAGGCACCCTCACCGGGCAGGCCGTGCTCAGCGGCAAGCCGATATTGGACAATGCATATTCCAATGGCGCGGTAGAGGCGCGCACACCGAATGTCAAGACGGAATCGCTGCTGTCAGTTCCCTTACAGATAGAGGGCAACTCTATTGGCGCATTGAACGTGGCCAATAAAGTGGGCGGCTTTACGGAGAATGATGTGCACATCCTGGGCCTTCTCGCGGATGTGGCCGCCATCGCTATCGAGAACGCCCGGCTGCGCGAGAAAGCAAAGCAGTTGGCCATTGTAGAAGAGCGCCAGTGGCTGGCCCGTGAACTGCACGACTCTGTCACTCAGGCGATGTACAGCGTGACACTTTACGCCGAAGCAACGCGCTTGGCCCTCGCGGCTGGCAAATCCGATGTGGCTGCTGAAAACCTCCAGGAACTGCAAATGATGGCCCGCGAAGCGCTTTTTAGCATCCGCTTGCTCATTTTTGAGCTGCACCCCCCCATTCTGGAAGGCCAGGGTTTGGTCGCGGCGCTGCAGGTTCGGTTATCTGCAGTAGAATCCCGCGCGGGATTGCAGACCGAACTGCGCGTCGAAAAGAGCCGGCGGTTACCCCTCGCGATCGAAGAAGAGCTGTACCGTATTGCGCTCGAAGCCTTGAACAATGTGGTTAAGCATGCCCGGGCGCAGCACGTGACGGTTACGGTAAAATTTGACGACGACCGGGTTTATCTGGAGGTAACCGACGATGGTAAGGGATACGATTCTGCGGTGGCCAGAGGCAGCGGAGGGATGGGTTTACGCGGAATGGAAGAACGCGCCCAACGTATCAACGCCAAGCTCGAGATGGTCAGCGCACCAGGCATGGGTACGACACTAAAAGTGGAGGTGCTCGCATGATTAACGAGAGAGAAACCGCTGTAGCTAGTCCGCCCATCCGGGTATTGATTGTGGACGACCAAACTATTGTCCGCAAAGGCATCCGCGCTCTGCTGGCGGAAGTCGGCACTATCGCAGTGGTAGGCGAAGCCAGCAGTGGTGTAGAGGCCATTGCCCAGGTACAAGCCTTGCAACCTGACGTCACGGTGATGGACTTGGTGATGCCTATCATGGACGGCGTCGAGGCCATCCGTCAGATCACTGCCCGCCAACCCGGGGCGCGCATTCTGGTATTAACCAGCTTTACGGGTGATAGCAAAGTCTTTCCCGCTATCAAGGCTGGGGCGCTGGGGTACCTGCTCAAGGATTCGGAACCGGCTGACTTGATCAGGGCTATCATACAGGTTAGCCGCGGCGAACCTTCGCTGCATCCGAGCATCGCCATCCAGGTGCTGAATGAGTTGCGGCATCCTGCTCAGAAAACGCCTGTTCCGAACGTGCTAACGGCGCGGGAAGTGGACGTGCTGAGCCTGGTTGCCAAGGGGTTGAGCAATCGCGAGATCGCCGTGCAACTGACGACTACCGAGGCCACTATCAAGACACACGTGAGCAGTGTGCTGAGCAAACTGCATCTGGCTAACCGCGTTCAGGCGACTCTATATGCTTTACATGAGGGCGCTGACTCGCTCCAGAACTCCCCGGAAGGGGATGGGTAAGGTAGCCAGGCATTCGAGTTCACGCCCTGCGCATCTCTTTGCAGATACCCTACACCCAACGGTGTAGGCAACGCTCCCTAAAGTATGACGAGACCACCCCAAGGTGGTCTCTTTTTATGGAGTAAAAGATCACTCTAACTGCCGATGTGTGATGATGGCTAGAGCAGTAAGATGAAAGCGTAAGGATAGTTAGGCAGTTGTTGAGGCCTATCACCACCATAGCTTGTGAGCGGGTAACACGCCGGCGCGTTCAGCGTTGCCCGGGGCGCCGGCCCAAGCGGGCAATGTAAAGGCACACACTCAGGAGGAACACAGCATGACCAAGAAGAAGGATCAATTAGTCACCAAGTCGGACGAGAAAGCAGCAGCCAAGGCGGCCGCTAAAGCCAAGGACAAGGTAAACAAAACAGTCGAAGTGATAGTGGAAAAAGCCAAGCCCAAGGTGGTTAAAGCCAAGGACAAGGTAAAGGAAGTGGCGGAAGTGGCAGTAGAAAAACAAAACCTCAAGTCTAAAACTAATAAAAAGGGGACAAAGACCAAGAGTAAGGCTAAGAAGTAATCTGACTTGATTATGCATCAATCAAGAAACACTCCCTAAGTAAAGACACTCTCGAAGGCAAATGAGGTCGCAAGCGCGGCCAGACGTCAGCGCCTAGTGTGTGCAGTTGTAAACAGGCTACCTACACCACAGACTGTAAACTTCTCATAGGTATGACGAGGTAGCCGATAAAGGGTGTCTTTATGTGGAACAAAAGGTCTAGTCCCGATGGCAGGTAGTGGCTTGGGCAGTATGATGAGCAAAGAGCCTGGAAAGAGGTATTCAAGGGTGTGACGTTAGAAAGAGCGGTTAACCCGAACTGGAAGGAGTAATAATGGGAATCTTATCGTGGCTTGTCGTGGGTTTGATCGCAGGGTGGTTGGCGGGGCATATTGTTAGCGGTCGTGGTTATGGCGTATTGGGTGACATCATTGCCGGTGTTTTGGGTGCGTTGATCGGAGGGTACCTGGCGGGAGCTCTGTTTCATATTGCCGATCCGATCAATGGGATCAACCTATCTACGATTCTCATTGCCGCCTTGGGCGCCATTCTGCTTGCGATTATCCTGCGGTTGTTGCACCGAAGTTAGGTGTTGAAAACAAAAAGGGCCGGAGTTGAGAACATAGCAGCAAGACAGGTTGGATGATCGCCTACTGACACACAGCCTCTAGCATTCTATTGGTATATGAGGAGATTAGTATGAACAAAGATATACTCGAAGGAAAATGGAAGCAGGTGCGCGGTCAGGCTAAGGAGTGGTGGGGCAAACTTAGCGATGACGACCTTGACAAGGTACAGGGCAGGTCAGAACAGCTCATCGGTCTGCTCCAGGAAAAGTATGGGTATACCCGTGAGCGCGCCGAAGAGGAATTTAACCGGCGCCTGAAGGAAGTGAAGGACGCCACGTAATGAGTCCGGAGCCCAATCAAACTGGACATGTAAAACGCAGAGTTCATCAATAGAGTTATGAACATCAAGGAGTTATCATGAACATAATCATTATAATCATCGTTGGAGCAGTAATCGGCTGGATAGCCAGCATCATTATGCACACTAATGCTCGACAGGGCCTTTTACTTGATATCGTGGTAGGCATCGTGGGCGCCTTGCTGGCAGGATGGTTGTTATCTCCCTTACTGGGAGTAGGGACGATCACCCAGGGTAATTTCAGCTTTCCGGCCTTGCTGGTGTCACTAGCAGGTTCTGTTATCCTCCTGCTCATCGTCAGATTGATTCGCGGTGGCATGCGACGCTGAATGGCCAAACTCGTACGCTCTACATCGGGGATGATAGTGCTGATTCAAGATATCTACTCAAATGTAAGTGATCAGATGTCCGTTAGATAGCGACGCCAGTAAGTAGAGTGCACCGGCGCGTTATCTTTGGCGCAAGTTGCGAATATCCCCGTCTTGCGATGCCTATCGCAGCGTAAGACCTGCCGTCATCGGTACAGCAGTCGGGATGCTCAAACGCCGATAAGTTCCCAGGTATCAAAGGAGAAACTATGTCAGAGATCAAATCAAACAATGACGAAGAACGTTCGGTAGACCGCCGTGAACAGAAGGTGGTCACCCAGCAACCGGGCTACGTGGCCAGCGAGCAGGTGACGCGCGATGTGGCTGCAGAGCAGCGCATGGGTGTCTCCAAGGTCGCTCAAGTTATCTGGATCCTGCTCGGTCTGCTGGAGATCCTGCTGGGATTGCGCGTTGTCTTCAAGTTGATTGCGGCGAATCCGGATGCCGGTTTTGCCACATTCATCTATGGCATCACCAAGCCGTTCATTGCCCCGTTCGCGCTCCTGGTAGGGACGCCCACCGCCGGTGGGTCGGTATTCGAGTTCACGACCCTGATCGCCATGGCGGTATATGCGCTGTTTGTATGGATTATCGTGCGTTTGATAATGGTCGGTGCTAATCGCTCCAGCGCGCGCACCGAGACGCGCTCAGAGCATACGGACACCCACCAACAATAGCAGATGGCAGTGCTAATCAAGCGACCGGAAAGGCCCAGTTTGGACAGGGGAATGCTTTATCTGGGTATCCGAATATCAAGTTTGCTGCTCGGGTTGATGATTCGCGACTCGTTACAAGTCAGAAAGAGGTGCGATAATGCGTAAACTCCAAAATGTGTTAGTTGCCATCATCCTGGTTGCAGCTTTACTGGTCGCCGTCGTCTTTGATGGACAAGGCATATTGGCCCAGGGATCGGCGCCGTCGCTGGGCGCTGCGCAGAGCTTTGCGGTGCTGGCCGGTACGACGGCGACCAATACCGGCGCGACCACCATCAGCGGCGATCTGGGCGTCAGCCCGGGCAGTGCGGTTACCGGCTTTCCGCCGGGGATCGTGACCGATGGGACACAGCATGTAGCTGACGCGGTCGCGCTGCAGGCGCAGGCTGATGTCACCACGGCGTACAACGCGCTGGCAGGCCAGGCGTGTAGCGTCGATCTGACTGGACAGGATTTAGGTGGAATGACCCTCACGCCAGGCGTGTATTGCTTTAGCTCGTCGGCTCAATTGACGGGAGCACTCACCCTAAACGCCGAAGGGGACCCTGCTGCAGTTTTTGTTTTCAAGGTAGGCAGCACCCTAACGACTGCCAGTAATGCATCGGTTGCCTTTATTAATGGCGGCAACCAGTGCAACGTTTACTGGCAGGTCGGCAGCTCAGCAACCCTTGGCACCGGCGCCAATTTCGCCGGGAATATCCTGGCCCTCACGAGCATTTCCCTTAACACCGGAGCAAGCCTGGTCGGCAGAGCGTTGGCCAGGAATGGGGCTGTGACGATGGACACCAACAACATTTCCTACAATCAGTGTTCATCCGCTTCAATTCCAACGGCTACTAGCCCGGCACCCACGAGCACTGCGACCGCCACACCCACGAGCACTGTGACCGCTGCCCCGACGAGTGCTGCGACCGCTGCCCCGACTAATACCCCGTCTGGGGATGTAACGGTTGCCCCGACGGCCACTGCCAGCCCGACAGCGACATCTGCTTCAGCGGTAGTCGGTGTGCCGGCCACCGGTGGCGCTGCGCCCCGGAGAGAGAGCACCTCTGTGCAGCTCTTTCCATCCGTGGTGTTGGTATCGGCTCAGCTCCTGATCGAGCCGGCTGCCGCTCCGGGGATAGAAGAAGACTTGCGTGCGGGACCAGAGAACTTGCCGCTGGAACTGCGGATTCCGTCACTCAAGCTTAACGCTCCGGTAATCGGGGTTGGGATCACAGCAGAGAATGTGATGGCCGCGCCTCGAGGTTCGGCCAACGACCCGGTGTGGTGGAAGGCATTTTGGTATCGCGGCAGCGGGCTCCCGGGCGACTCAGGCACGGCGGCGATCGCTGGGCATGTCGTAGATAACCTCGGTCGGCCTGCAATCTTTGCTCGCCTCACAGATTTGGAGCCAGGCAGCTTAATCATCGTCCACAATACGCAGAGCGGTCTCGATATCCTTTTCCGAGTCGTAAAGAATGTAACCTACACCGTCCGGCAAGCCGCCGACCCATCGGTTCTCGCGCAGATATATGGCAGCGGCCCGGTATCCGGTAAGGGGCCGCAACCTGCGCCAGATGGTCTCTCTCACCTGACCCTTATTACCTGCGGGGGAGACTATATCAACGGCGCCTATGCCAGTCGCATAGTCGTCTACGCGGAGCGAGTGCAGGCCAATTCGCACGTAAACGCCAGTAAAAACGGATTAACCGTGAAGAGCTGATGTCGCTAGGTTTCTGGCATAATCGGCAGGTGATACGAGTATTTGCACTATGAATATAATTAAGGAGATGTATATAATGAACAAAGTAAAGCACGAACACGGGTATCTGGCCAACAATGTCGGTGGATTCTTCGCCGGGCTGCTGTTGGGCGGCCTGTTAGGCGCGGGAGCGATGCTGTTGCTGGCGCCGCAATCAGGAGAAAAGACGCGGGACCTCATCCAGAAAGGGGGTAAAGACTTGCGTGATCAGGTGACCGATACAGTAGAGGATGTGGTGCTGCCAATCCATAATAAAAACCGCAAGGTGATGACTGCCTTGGGCAAGCAAGCCAAAGAAATTGAAGAAAGCGGCGATGAAGCAATCAAAGAGCAAAAAGAGATCGTGATTGACGCCGTCGAGGCTGAGAAAACAGCCATACGTCATATTACGCATAGTTGATCGCGATTAGGCGCTTTGGCGCCGACGCTCTGGGAGGAGTTAGCCTGATGCGAGCTATAACCCCTAATTTACTGCTAGTGGCAGCTCTCGGGCGCCTTGGTACCCAACAGATCGGGGGGCACTAGGGTGCCAGCGTTAGTCTATCTCGCTGACGGGAAGTGGTCGTCAACCTGATTGGTACAAGTATTAGCTTGCCGCAAGCTTTGCGGCTCGGGTTCGCACAGTAAAGAGGTTAAGATGGCCGAGTTTTTAAAATATCTGCTCTATGCCGCTCTAGTGATCGCTGGTTTCGGATTAGGCTTTTTAACCAGGTGGCTAAAGGATCGCCGGCGCTTTACGCAGGCAGCGGATAACTCTAGCCTGGCCCGTGCGCGAAATACGCTCGAATCTACACTGGCCGCGCACGAGTTCAGCCTGGCCAAGATGCAGAATACGCTGGCTTCCGCCGCCATTGATGCGCGGCGGGGCGAATATGAGCTTGCCCGCCAGGCTGCCAGCAGCTTTTTTATCAAGTTGCGGGCTGAAGCCGGCAAAGCAGAGGATTCAGACTTGATGCCGGCGCAGAAAGCTGAGGTGGAACCGTTGTTTGTAAAGCGTGACGAGATTATTTCCCTGCTTGCACGCAACGATCCTGCCGCTTCGGAGCAGCTTGCGGATTTGTATGTGGCCTTTCGCGAGTTAACGACCAAGTAAAGCGAATAGTGTACATCAACAAGCTCCGGTGAGCGCCTAAAAAGCACGTCCTGGAGAAACGTGACGGCTTTCGCTTCGCATTGGTATTGTGGTGCTAATTCGGTTCCTTGGGCTTGGTACTTCCAGTCACTAGTCTATTTAGCTAAAGGAGTAACATGCTTTGGACAATTATAGTTATTTTGGTGATCCTGTGGGCTCTGGGATTCTTTGGTCGCAGAATTAGCAGTAATTTCCCCAACACGGGGAACTGGGTGCATGTCTTGATCGTGATCGCCGTGATCTTGCTCATCTTAAAGCTGCTAGGTGTCGCCTAGACTAACCGAGATATACCGTCTGTTCCAAATGTAAGGTGTGACTTTGGGTTACGGATGGCAGCCTTCTTGCTAGAAACAGCAGGCTGACCTGCCAGTCGATGGTATTCATTGACGGCAGGTTATGCTTGGCTGTTTTGATTTTTCTGCGACGCGAGTCGGATAGTACTGGCATTTATGTTAAAGAGGTGGGTTCAGTTTATGACGGTGAACCATGTATAACACCGCGCCATTCTTCAATCTATTGTTCATAAGGCGATGCTGGAGCGGGGGCTGCTCCCGGACTTGTGCCGCGGCAGTTAGTGAACTCGACCGCATTCAAGAGCCAGCCAGGTTGAACGGAGCGAGCGCCCGCGCTTACGGGATTTGCTGTGGGCTTCCATCGATAACGACGACTCTGATGACCTGGATCAGCTTACCGTCGCCAAAGCACTGCCAGGAGATGAAACGCTGGTAATCGTGGCTGTGGCGGATGTAGAGTAGATGCCCTGGGTAACACAGTCCTGGCATTGTGGCGCAGAGCTTATGAGTAAAGATATACCGATCCGCCAGGTACAGAATTATGGTTTTGTTTGACATATCGGCAGGACTGTGCTAAAAGTATACTATTAGTATATACAGATTGTGACCGGGAAGAGTAGCCGGCGTGGCGCAGCCAAGAGAGTCGGGGAAAGGTGAGAGCCCGATGCTGACGGCGCAGGTGAATGGTGCCGCGAAAGTTTGTCCGCAGTGGATAGATGATTAGCCGGCGCCGGAGACGCACCGTTATCAGAGCGCCGGATATCGGGCAACATCAGAGCATGACAAAGGCCCCGTATCTTGAGAGATAGGTTGGTAGCGATTTGCCCGTCTCAGACGGGCTTTTTGTTTCCAACCTAATGTGGGTGGCACCGCGTGGGTTCAACCCCTCGCCCCTCGCTCGCACATTTGATGTGCGTGCTGGGTCGAGGGTTTTTTTGTTGTTTCTAGACGACAAGAAGGAGATAGCTATAACCATGTCGCAGAAAAGGATTCTATTACGGCCATTGGTTCGCGAGCTACCGGCAGACGTTGAGACGCCGATTTCGGTTTACCTGAAGCTGCGCGGTCTTGGCCCTTCATTTCTGTTGGAGAGCGTCGAAGGCGGCGAACACATCGCGCGTTATTCGTTTATAGGTGCGCAGCCGCGCGCCATCCTGCGTTCGTGGCGTGACAAAGCTGTGCTGGAGCAAGCAGGCAACTGGCGCGAGTTCCCACTACAGGGGCGGGATGTGCTGGACGTGCTGCGAGCCGCACATCGCTTGGGGATGATCGGTGTCTATCAGCAGCCGCAAGACGAAAGTCTGGATAATGCGCATACCCTTTTGTATCATGGATGACTGCCACAAGACTTGCAATAATCGGGGATGCTCTTTCGTTTTGGGAATTCGATGGGCGCGTCGGAGGTAAGTTCTGCCCCGGCGCGGAAGCAACACTGCGCTTGGGGTGCTCAACGCTCAAGAGAGTGCTTCGCACCCCAGTCTCACTCATTGGCGAACGGCTTTTGAAAACGGTATAAGCCTATTTGATCACCATCGGCAGGTATATTGCCGCGAATTGATCCGCTGATTTAGTAAAGAAATAAGCCTCACCCTGGCTCTGGTTTCCGCCAATATCCGCGCCGTTCGCACCAATCAAGGCAGTGGAACCATCTCCTGAAAGCGCCACAGCGGCGCCGAAGCCACTGGTATCATCTGATGGAAGCAATCGCGCACCCGGGGCCCAACTAGTTCCGGTACGCGCGAAGGTATAGCCATCTTCGATCAAGGCTGTGCTGCCGTCAGGAGAGAGCGCGGCCGCATCGCCCCATAAACTTACCTCATCCTCCGGAGCAGCTAGCATGGCTTGCTGGCTCCAGGTTGATTCCGAGCGAACAAACACAAAAGCTGCCCCCTGCAGGAAATTCGAGCCAATCATGTGACCCTGAGCTCCTGCCAAAGCGGTATTGCCGTCCGCTGAAATGGCAACAGCCACACCAAGCCAGTCGTAAGCAGCGCCATCGACTGCGGTGAGCTGCGCCTGCTGGCTCCAAGTGGTATTAGTACGGGTAAAGATATAAGCCGCGCCTTGCTTTACATTACCCCCAATCATCTTCATATTGGCGCCAATCAGGGCAGTGCTGCCGTCGCTGGAAAGAGAGACCGAACGCCCAAAGTAGTCCTCTGCTGCGCCATCGCTTGCAGTAAGGTGAGCCTGTTCGCTCCAAACTGCTCCATCACGTTCATACACATATGCAGAACCCTGGTTGGCATTGGCATCCACGTCATCGACATAAGCTCCAACTAAGGCAGTGTTACCGCTATCTGAGAGTGCAACCGAGATGCCAAAGTGGTCACCAACCGCACGATCGGCCGCCGTCAAGACCGCCTGTTGGCTCCAGACGCCCTCACTGCGGATGAAAACAAATGCAGCTCCAGGGACCTGAGTTTCAGCCGGCCCGGTATCGCCCTGGGCACCCACCAGGGCGGTGTTGCCGTCGGCCGAAAGGGCTACAGAGTAGCCAAACAAATCTGCGTCTGGCATAGGGGGCGTAGGCAGCTTTTGCTGAAAGACCCAGGTGTCGCCATCCTTGATAAAAGCATAGACGCTTCCGGGCCCGAGGGGATGAGTGCTACTAAACTCTGAATAGTACGTACCAACCAG
>JAJFUJ010000151.1 GCA_021372475.1 Chloroflexota bacterium
GCCCGAGTCATCCAGCAAGCGCATCGCCAGGTGGTGCAGCGCGCTTGCTTGCGTACCGCAGTTGCGCACATCCACTGCCAGCGTGAGTGTGGCGTCCTGATACGCCGCGTCGAGGTCGGCGCGCACCCAAAAATCGCGCACGTGCAGCGACGGGCGCGCCGTCAGGTACACATCGCGGTAGATGCCGCTCAACCGCCAGAAATCCTGGTCCTCGAGGTAGGCGCCGTCCGACCAACGGTAAACGCGCACGGCCAGGGTGTTGGCGCCGGGTTGCAGGAATGCGGTGATATCGAACTCGGCGGTCAGGCGGCTGTCCTGGCTGTAGCCCACCGCCTTACCGTTGACCCACAGGTGAAAGGCCGAATCGACCCCCTCAAAAGCCAGGTAAATCTGCTTTCCCGCCCATTCCTGGGGGATGGTAAAGCGCGTACGGTAAAAGCCGGTCGGGTTATCCTCGCTCGGTACCGAGTTAACTTCGTCGATCGGGAAGGGGTAGCGCACGTTAGTATAGATCGGCGGGTCGTATTTGCCCTGCAATTGCCAGTTGCCCGGCACAGCCAGCTCATCCCAGCCGGATTCGTCCAGCAATACGGCCGCCCAGGCATCCGGTGAATCGGCAGGGCGAGCGGCCCAGCGGAATTTCCAGGTGCCATTCAAAAGCTTGAATCCTGGCGCGCTCTCGCGCTGATGCGCCAGCGCGGCAGCGCTGCTGGGGTAAGGCACCAGCGTGACATGAGCCGGTTCCTTGTTGCGTTCGACGATCTGCGGGTCCTGCCAATCGGCCAGGCGCTGGAGTGTGTTATCGTCCATGCTGAGCTCCTCGTTCGAGTTGGCTCGATTATAACTCCGCTCAATGGTCTGGCAAACCGCCGGTTAAACAAAGCGGTGCGGGTTGTTTGCAGCGCTTACAGCGCATGCTAGAATAGAATGGAGGTGCAGCATGCGCATCCTAGTAATTAGCGACATTCACTCCAATTTGGCAGCCCTGGAAGCTGTGCTGGCCGATGCTCCGGCATACGACCAAATCTGGTCGCTGGGGGATATCGTGGGATATGCTGCCCAGCCCAACGAATGTATCGAGCTGCTCGCAAGCCACGCGCATGTGTATATCGCCGGCAACCACGATTGGGGCGTGCTGGGTAATATCGACCTGGATGATTTCAATCCCGATGCTCGCAAGGCCGCCCTATGGGCGCGTGAGCAATTGACGCCCGCCGCGCGTATGTATCTGGAACAAGCGCCAGAGACTATCGTGGAAGGCGAGGTAACCCTGGCCCACGGCAGCCCGCGCAGCCCCGTCTGGGAATATATTATGCGGGCCAATACGGCTCAGCAGAACCTAACTCATTTCCAAACCTCTCTTTGCCTGGTGGGGCATACCCACCTGCCCGCCATCTTTTGGCAGCCGGCGGAAGGGATGCCTTGTGTTGCGCTTCGACCCCAGGAGGGGCAGCCTTTCAGCTATGCGGAAGGGCGCAGCATCGTAAACCCGGGCAGCGTCGGTCAGCCGCGCGATTACGACCCGCGCGCCGCCTATGCGCTGCTGGATAGCGACGCGCGCACCATCGAACATCGGCGCGTGGCGTACGATATTCGCGCTGCCCAGAGAAAGATGCGCGCCGCGGGGCTGCCTCAGCATATCGTCATCCGGCTGCAATACGGCCAGTAGCATGGAACTAGATTACAGCGGGTATCGTTAGGCATGTAGCGAATTAGGCCAAGGAGGAGAAATGAAAACGAGACGATGGGTAGTGTTGTTAAGCCTGCTGCTGAGCCTGGCATTTATAATCGGCTGTGCGGGCGCCAAGCATGATGTGTCGAATACCAGCAGCGAGGCAATCGAATTGCCAGCCGCCACGTCAGCAGCCGCGCAGTCTTACGACCGCGCGGCGGTAACTGAAGGCAGCAAAGGGGGCGCTGTACCGGCGGCAGCGCCGGAAGCAGATACCTATGCAGGCGCCGAACTTACCCAGCAGATGATCATCCGCACTGTGAACATCACCATGCTGGTCGATGATGTCGAAAAATCGGCTCAGGAAACGATGGCTCTCATTACCAGCTTTCAGGGGTATGTTTCTGGCTCCAATCTGTGGCATGAGGGCGAACGCACCTATGCGAACATCACGCTGCGTGTGCCGGCTGAATCATTGGATGCGCTGCTGGCTGCGCTGCGCAATAAAGCCGTGCGCATCGATAACGAGAGTATCTCGACACAAGATGTGAGCCAGGAGTATGTCGACTTGGAATCCCGGCTGCGCAACTTGGAAGCGACCGAGCAGGAATTGCTCAAGGTGCTGGAAAATATCACCGAGAAGAGCTACAAAGCCGAAGATGTGCTGGCTGTGTACCGCGAACTCACCCAGGTGCGCAGCGAAATCGAACAAATCAAGGGGCGTCAGCAGTACCTGGAGAATCTGACCGCTCTGGCGACCGTGCAGGTTAATCTGCAGCCGGTAGCTACCCCGCCCACAGTTGTGGAAGAGGGCAAATTCAATCCGATGGTGGCAATCAACACTGCTTTGCGCAGTCTGGTGCGCATCCTGGAGGGCACGTACGAGGTTATCGTCGTCATCATCCTGAATGTAGTGCCGGTGCTGGTGATTCTGGCGGTGCCGGTAGTGGTTATCGTCCTGCTGGTGCGCGGCGCCAAACGACGCAAGGCGCGCAAACAGATACCGCCGCAAGCTTAAGGCAAGCGGAGCCATCCCCATTACGGGGGATGGCTCTCCTCTTTCTTATTGATCCTTCTCGCCAGCCGTCAAGTCTACTTCTTCAGATGCTATTTCACAAGAGCCTTCCTCGTCCGCACCTTTGGCGGCTTCCGGCGCAGTCTGCGGTGTGCCCGGCGCTCCGGAGAAGCCCATAATATTAGAAAGCTCGATCGCTTTCTCAGAGATCGCGTTCATCGTATCCTGGCCGGAGCGCGGCGCCGAGAGCACACCGGCGATCCAGCCCAGCGCGCTGCCAACAACCGCTCCACAGACAAACACCCAACCCTTGCGCATAATATTGCTCCTTTCATAAGTTCAGGGCAGCCAAGCGCTCCTGTAGTTTTGCGAGTTTGCTGCCGGCTGCTTCTACTTTATCGCGCTCCTTGGCGATGACGGCCGCGGGCGCATGCGCTGTGAAACCCTCATTGGCCAATAATGCATTCGCCCGGGCGAGCTCTGCCTCCTGCCGGGCAATCTCCGAGCGGATACGAGCCAACTCGCGCTCAAAGTCGACCAGGTCTGCCAAAGGCAAATAGCACTCAATCTCACCCACAATTAGTGCCAGCGCCTTTTCCGGGCGGGCTGCCAGCGCCGGAGCGATGACCAGCTTGCTCGCATCGATGTGCGCTAAAGCTGTTATGACCTCATGCTGTTCTTCTAGCATAGTCGATTCTGAACTGCTGACAAGCGCAGCCGCAATTCTTTTGCCTGGCTCCACCTCATACTCGGCGCGGGCATTGCGGATGGCGCGCACAAGGTCCATCAGGGTGCTCATGCTGCGTTCGGCGGCATCATCCAGCACGCCGGCCGTGGGCCAGGGCGCGATCATAATCGATTCGCCTTGATGCGGCAGGTATTGCCAGATGGCTTCGGTGACAAACGGCATAAAGGGATGCAGCAGGCGCAACATACCCTCAAGCACATACACCAGCACCTGCCGTGCCGAATCGGCCTCTACAGCACCGTGTGCGTGCAGGCGGGGCTTACACATCTCGATGTACCAGTCGCAAAACTCGCCCCACAGCATCTCGTACGCCTGGCGCCCGGCCTCACCGAGCTGGTATGCGGCAAACAGGCGCTCCACTTCGCCGGCCAGGCGATGATAGCGGCTGATGATCCAGCGGTCTGCTAGGTTCATCCCCGGCTGTGGGATCAGGTGCGCGGGCGGTGTAAAGCGCGCCGGCTCATCGCCGAGGTTGCCCAGCACAAAACGCGCGGCCTGCCAGATTTTGTTGGCAAAGTTGCGGCTGGATTCAACACGCGAAAGGGCCAGCTTCATATCGTTGCCCGGCGTGGAGCCCGTCAAAATCGCATAACGCAGCGCATCCTGACCGTATTCATCGATGATATACAGCGGGTCGTATTTCCAGGCGTCCGGCAGCGACTTGCTGATTTTCTGGCCGTCTTCGTTGCGGATGAGGCCGTGCAGGTAAACCGTGTTGAAGGGCGCCTGACCGGTCATTTCTATCCCGAGGGTAATCATGCGCACCACCCAGAAGAAGATGAGGTCGTAGCCCGTCTCAAGCACCGAGGTGGGATAGAAATAAGCCAGGTCGGGCGTTTGCTCGGGCCACCCGAGGGTGGAAAACGGCCACAAACCTGACGAAAACCAGGTGTCGAGTACATCCTCGTCCTGATGGATGCGGCTGCTGCCGCAGTGGGCGCACTGGGTTGGATCGGTGCGCTGGCATGTTTGCTGACCGCAGTCATCGCAGTACCAGACAGGGATGCGGTGCCCCCACCACAACTGGCGCGAGATACACCAATCGCGGATATTCTCCAGCCAGTCAAAATACGTTTTAGTGAAGCGTTCGGGCACAATCTTGATGCGCCCATCGCGCACAGCAGCGATGGCCGGCTCAGCCAGAGGCTGCATACGTACAAACCACTGCGTCGAAATACGCGGTTCGACGATGGTATGGCAGCGCTGGCAGTGCCCCACCGAGTGGATATAATCCTCGATTTTGACCAGGTCGCCTTGCCCCTGGATATCCGCCACGATACGGCGGCGGCACTCAAAGCGTTCCAGCCCGGCATAAGGTCCGGCAGCCTCGTTCATAACGCCGAAATCCGTCAGGATATTGATAACCGGCAGATTGTGGCGCTTGCCGATCTCGTAATCCGTCGGGTCGTGTCCTGGCGTTACCTTGACGGCGCCCGTGCCAAAAGCCGGGTCCACGGCGGTATCAGCGATAATCGGGATAGCGCGCCCTAGTACGGGCAGAAGCACCTCACGGCCGACGAGGGCCTGGTAGCGCGCGTCATCAGGATGCACAGCTATGGCGGTATCGCCCAGGATAGTCTCCGGGCGGGTAGTGGCCACGGTAATGCTGGCGGAACGGTCAACGGTCCAATAACGCACATACCAGAGCTGCGAAGCTTCATCCTCATACTCCACCTCGAGATCCGAGATGGCGGTGGAGCAGCGCGGGCACCAATTCACTAGGTAGGCTCCGCGGTAGATGAGCCCCTTGTCATATAGGCGCACAAACGCCTCGCGCACAGCGCGCGACAAGCCCTCATCCATCGTAAAGCGTTCACGCTCCCAATCGCACGAGATGCCCAGTCGTCGCTGCTGCTCGGTGATACGGTCGTGATGGACTTTCTTCCACTCCCAAACGCGCTCCACGAACTTTTCTCGACCCAAGTCGTGGCGCGTGAGACCTTCCTTGGCCAGCTCGCGCTCCACCACGGCCTGGGTAGCGATGCCGGCATGGTCGCTGCCAGGCACCCATAGGGTAGGCTGGCCGGTCATGCGGTGCTGGCGAATCAAGGCATCCTCGACCGCCGAAGTGAGGGCATGCCCGAGGTGCAGGATGCCGGTGACGTTGGGCGGCGGCATCGAAATGACAAACGGTTTAACGGCCGGGTCGATGCGCGGTTTGAAATAACCCTGCGCTTCCCACCAGGCGTAAAGGGGCGCTTCGATCTCCAAGCTGTATGTCTTAGCCATTTCATCAGGCAATGGTATACGTGTCATTTTATTACTCCCTATTGGTATGTAATCTGGTTAACGGCGTTCGAGCAGACAACACCAGCCGTGAGGGAAACGAGTTCCTTCACGGCGGTACCCTCCTGGGAACGCGGTAGAGCTGTACCTGGCGGCATCATGTGCGCTCCATAAACAAGAATCCCCCGTCCAGCGAGGACGGAGGATTGCAACCTTCGCGGTACCACCTCGATTCGGTTCACCACTAGGATGAGCCGCTCTCGAACGCTATAACGGGCGGGCCCGGACCAGCCTGATGGTTTCAGCCGGTCAACTTCCAGGCGACCTTCGACGGCGTTTGCTGCGGGGGCTTACACCCAGCGGCTCCCCTTCTCTACCAGCTCGCAGCCGTTTACTCTTCCTGTGCAACGTAGATGCATATAATATACCTGAAATGAACCGATGCGTCAATAACGCTCCTCAACAGGGTGTTGAAAAAGAAGCTCTGTTCCTGATACTTGCCCACTGGGGAACAGGAAGCGTGATTCCGGCGCAAGCAGGAATACAGTATTAATCTGATATATAATGAAATATATCATATAATAACAAGAATAAAAGTAAGACTCAAATGAATTCCTGCTTGCGCGGGAATGATATGCGAGTTCAAGTCGGTCTTTTCGGATACTATGGTGTCTCCAACCGGATACTTTTTCCACACCCCCTTCCTCAAGCTGATGACTAGGTCCCCAATGGATATTTGACTTGCACGTACAGTTAACTTACGATTTTACCGGTGTTGATTGTGTTAGTTGTGTTGGAGGTTGATAGTGAGCCATCAGCGCATGTCGCGGCGCCAATTCCTCGCACGTCTGGGTGCTACCGCTATCGGATTAAGTTTATCCGCCGGGATCTCACCTCAGTTACAAGCGGACGAAGAGTACGTTACCGTGCTGCCACTCGTCTATAATCATGCGGCCTACGCCCGTGTAGTGCGGGTGCATGCTGAATCGGCCGCCACCTGGGATTACGCTACCAGCACTTGGTTCGGCAACTATGTCGATCAACCTGCGGTTGACGAGATGATGGCAGCCGGCCTATGCACCCTGACGGGCGCTTCGAATGCAGCCGAAGCCTGGCAGATCCTGCTGCCCGCGTATCAACCTGGGCAGATGATTGCCGTCAAGGTTAATCTCAACAATACATCCGCCTGCTCCTATACGGCGAACCGCATTGATGCGTTGATTGAGCCGGTAAATGCTCTCATCAGCACCCTCGCTGCTCGAGGAGTCAGGCCGGAGGATATCTACGTTTACGACGCCAAACGCTCCATACCGGAGGCATTCTACAGCCGGCGGAGGTTCAGCCAGGCGCATTATCTCGGCAATGTAGCTGGCTGCAGCGGCGAACTGACGACTTTTAGCAACACGCTTCCCGATTTACTGGTGCGCTTTGCGCAGCCCAAACTGCTAATGCCGCGCTACCTCACTGACTTGTTGCATCAGGCTACATATGTCATCAATATGCCGATTATCAAGCGCCACTCCAGCAATCCGCTGACGTTGGGCTTTAAGAACCATTTCGGCAGCCTGAGCGAGTTGGGGGGAGCCGCTCCCGATAACCCGCATCTGTATATTAGCCCCACCGAGTATTATGAGGCTGATAAACATCCGGTGGTGGATATCTATGCCAACGCCAACATCGCACAAAAGACGGTATTGACGGTGGGCGATGCCTTGTTCGGCGGTTCTTCTGCCAACGCCACGCCGCAGCCCTGGGCGACATTCAGCGGTCGTTCGCCGGCCAGCTTGGTCTTTTCATGCGATCCCGTCGCAGCGGATTGCATTATGGCAGACTTGCTCAACGCCGAATGGCCCTTCCCCGACCACGGCTATGACTACCTGCGGCTGGCGAACAGGCGCGGTTTAGGCGTCTTTGAACACGGCAACCCTTGGTACCCGGATTATAGGCAAATCGACTATCGCGTTATTGAGCTTTAGTTGACGAGCAGTTCATAAAGGCGCGCACTGTTAGGTGACGCCAACTTGACTGTCAGGGTGCCCTCGGCAGAGTTCCAGGTTGTTGGCGCATTAAAGCCTTGTGATGGGTAGAGCTGGCGCACCCTAAGCGCGCGGCCGCTCATATGCGGCAGACGCAGCATGAATTCCGATGCAGCCGACGCTAGGCGCCACACCGCCAGCAGTATGCGCGATTCGTCGTCGGTCAGCCCGACGCTCACCCAGGTATCGGCGTCCATGAAACGTGGCATACCCGAAGGCCAGAGCGGGTGTGAACGGGTAATAAAGGGCCGTTCGGATTTATACAGCGCGGTGCCTTCGCGGATGAGCGCTTGGTTGAACGCATCAGCACAATCGATATGCCCTGAGAGGTACATGTTGCCGCACAACCCGCTGACCATATTGAATACCGTCTGTTCGCCGTCCGCCATTTGTGCTCGGTAAGTGTCGCTCTGTAGGATATCTGCATTGTCTTTGTGCGGGAAGAGCAGCGGCCACGGATAAGCCCACACGCCCAATTGCTCCGGCAGCACGGCAGCTAGCGACCCGGCGATGATTGACGGATAGAGGGTGTGGATCTCCTGGTCGCTCGAGCTCTGCAAATGAAAGTGAGCCAGGGCGGCATAGTCCGAGCGCATCGCGCCCGAGCCGCAGTTCTCGATAATCAGTCGCGGGTGGCGGTCGCGCACCTTGTCTATAAAATTGTAAAAGGCTCGACTGTGCTGCAGTAAGCCGTCCGCACCGCCGCTGTTTACGTTGGCTACCTGCGGGCCGATACAGGCGTTATAATCGTTCTTGATATACCCGACGCCCATCTCAACCAGACGGTCGATAACGCCCTGCAGATATGCGCACACCTCAGGGTTGGTAAAGTTCAGAAACCAACGCGAACCGCCGCCTATGCGCCGGCCGTGGTTGAGCAGGAACCAGCCATCCGGCTTGGCAGCCAGTGCCGCGTCTTCACCACAGACCTCCATCTCAAGCCACAAGCCCGGGATGAGCCCTTTATTTTTGATATAACGCAAAATGCCTTCCAGTCCCAGTTCTCCAAAGCGGTCCGGCGAAGGGCGCCAATCGCCCAGGCCGTTGCCCCAACTGCCCGCGCGGGGGGCAAACCAGCCAGCGTCGATGCAAAATCCCTCGGCGCCCACAGCGGCGGCAGCATCGATAAGAGGCAGCAGTTTTTCAGCGGTAGGATCGCCCCACAAGCAGTTCATATAGTCATTGAACATCAGGGGTGGTTCTTTGGTATCTGCCGGTTGAGGCTTGAGCACCATACGGCGATAGCGGGTGAGCTGCTCGATTGCCTGTGTAAAGCCGCCCGAAGTGCAACCCCAGGCAGCCGGCGCGGCGGTAAAGCGTTCACCCGGGGCAAGGGTCTTGCTCCAGCCGGTGTGGCGCTCGCTGGCAGCGTCGACATCCATAAACAGGCCGCCAGCGTTCCCACTCCAGGCGGCGCGGTAACCAAGTTCCATGTGCCAACTGGAGGAGGCTTCTATCTGCCAGTTCCAAACCTTGCCTGTCTCTAAATCCTCCAGTACGGCCATCGGTAGGTAGCTGGCAGTGCTCCAACTGCCGATGGAAGATAAGTGAACGGCCGTGCCGCAGGGGTGCACTGAGGTGCGGTAGAGGCCGAGTTCCTCGATGCCGCTCTGACGCCATTGGCCTTCGCCCTCCCAGGCTTGCCGGCAGTAATGTAATCTCAATTTGGATGGGTCATCCCAGGCGCGCAGACCGTCCGAAGCCAGGCCCTGCAGGCAGGCGGAACTGAGATGAGTGAGCGTGAGAGGCGTATTGCCCTCGTTGATTGCGGTGGTAGTCTGGCGAATGACCGCGGCGCTGGGGATGGCATGCAGTTCCACCAGTACTGCGAGCTTACTGGCGGTGTGGACGTAACGCATCAGCAGGTTGCCCGGCTCCTCGGCGATGTATTCGAGGCGCATCTCCTGGGGCAGCGCGGCATAGCCAGCGACTGTACTGGGCATAAAACCCCATGGTTGCCCGGCCAACCCAGCCACAAAGGGCGGATAAGCTGCGCACGGTGTACGCTCTATGCGCGAACGGCTGGTATTGACTGCCAGGAGGTTCATTGCCTCCTCGGACTGCTGGAAATCCAAGACCATGCCTTGATGTTCGAGGAAAAAGTGATCTGTCATACATACCTCAAAATGGTTTTTTGATACTACCCACACGTTATCTTACACTAATTATACGTCTTTCACATGCCTTGTATTCAGTCGGCAGAGAGGTGGGGCGATGAAATCCTGCCCAGTAATCTTACGCTGCTTGATACTATTGGTGGTCGCCGTACTGGCTGCTTGCCAGCCTATAGAGAGCACGCCTGCAGCAGCTTTTGGCCCACCAGTTACCCAGGCAAGTGCCACACCTGCATCACCTTGCGGGCTGCCGACCGTGCAGGCGCCGCCGCAGCCGGAGGTGACACCGGCTTTATACCAACAGGACCCGGCCACTGGGCTGCACGTAACCGGCGTGTTACACGATATCGACCCAGCCGCCTATCGCCTGAAGGTGACAGGCGCCGTTACCCAGGAACTCTCATTGAGCTATGAGGAACTGCGCTGCCTGCCCAAGGTTGCTACCAAAGAGACGCTGGATTGCCCGGGCTTTTTCACCGATGTGGCCACCTGGGGTGGCGTACCGCTCAGTGAAATCCTAAAGCTAGCAGGGGTCAAATCGGGAGCTACAGAAATTCGCTTGATTGCAGACGACGGCTACACTGCGCAGATTACTATGGAAGAGGCGCTGCAGGATGGCTATTACCTGGCGTACGAACTAGAAGGGCAGACACTCCCTCAGTTGCACGGCTTCCCGCTGCGGGCTGTGCTGCGCGGGCAGCCCGGGTTCAAGTGGGTCAAGTGGCTGGTTGAGGTGCAGGTTCACTAGCGCGAGCCTGCACCCCCGAGGTTCACTTCTCTTCAGCCATCTCGATGCCGGGGGCATCATGCCCCGGCGCGGCATGCATCTCGCGCAGCAGCCTGAGCAGCGCATCCACCGCAT
This sequence comes from Chloroflexota bacterium, assembly GCA_021372475.1. Taxonomy (GTDB): domain Bacteria; phylum Chloroflexota; class Anaerolineae; order UBA1429; family UBA1429; genus JAJFUJ01. Next base: position 10,674 of record JAJFUJ010000151.1, read on the forward strand.
CCGAAAGGATGCGCTCTCCCTTGGCCGGCGTGCCTCGGGCAGGGTCGTCGGTGATGCCTTCTACAAGCATCAGGCTGTCGCGGCGCACTAACTCTGGCGCCAGCGCCATAATAGCGGAAGTCTCCGCCTCGCCCGAGTGGCCAATATTCTTGGAGGGGCCTTCGGGCACTTGCTGCCATGTTTCGGGGATGAGGTCGAACCAACAGCAGGCGCGGATCTCGCGGTTAAGGGTATATTTCATCTCCTGCGCGGCCGCGCCGATAGTCTGTGCATTGCCGCCGTGCCCGCTGAGAATCAGGATGCGCTCGAAGCCGTCCCCGATAAGGGACTCGCAGATGTCGCGCAGCAGTTTGATAATAGTCTCGACGTGCAGCGAGATGGTGCCGCCGTACTGCAGATGATGAGGAGACATGCCGTACGGTATTAGCGGAGCCACCAGCACGGGAAAATCCTCTGCCATCTGCGCCGCGCGGCGGGCGACATATTCGACGGTGCGGCAATCGGTATCCACCGGTAGGTGCAGGCCGTGCTGCTCGGTGGAAGCGATTGGCACCACTACCACTGCGCCTTTAGCAGCCAGGCCGGCGAATTCAGCGCGGGTATGGGTGCTCCACAAAACATCGTTCAATTCACGCATGAGGTTCCCTCCAGCTTAGCTCAGACGCACGGGCGCTTCGTCGCAGCGGCGTTTCAAATCGGCCCACTCGGGCGAACCATCATCGGGCATGATATCCATACGCACGCCGCGGTGGAAGAGCGGTTGGTTGCCGTTCTCGAAATCCACCCAGGCGCCGCGATGCCCTTGCGGGTAAACTACCTGCTGGCCGTTGGGCCAACTCACCTTGTAAAGGTTGTGTGGTGGCTCGGGAGCGAACCCATCGGGCACCTTGAAGCGCGCGATAGCCTCCTCATCCACTTCGATGCCCAGGCCGGGCTCCTCGGGCACGCGCATATATCCCTGATGCGGGTCGAGGTGCTTGAGAATCAGGTCGTCGGCGTAAATCTCATTGCAGGAGATGGCCGGCCAGGTGGCGTGGGTCATGGTAGCGCCCCAGTGCAGCATCAGGGCGGTCGTCAGGCCAGTGCCCACCAACTGCAGGAAGAAAGGCTTGTTGAACTGGGCGGCCAACTCGGCCTGGCGGCGCACCGATTGCGCTCCACCGCCGATGACAAAGCCGTCGCATACCTCGGCAGCGATGGCGGTCTGGATGGGGGGCGAACCGTAATGCATCGCGATGGGGCGGGTAACCTTGCGCCTGAGCTGCGCGTTGCCCTCCACATCGTATTGGGGAATGGGCGTCTCGAACAGATTGACTTTTGGATTCTTTTCGAGCTCCGCCAGCACGGGCGCGGCGGTTGAGACATCGCGCAGGAAAGAGTTAAAGTCGGCATCAAAGCGAAAGTCGGAGGGTACAATGCCGGAGAGAGACTCGACATCGCCCACGAAATCGCGCCAGGGGCGGGCTTTGAGCTTGGCGCTCATATAACCGAGCGACATGGCCTCGCGCATCTCGGCCTTCCAATCTTCCAGCGACATACAGTTGGTCCACCAGGAGACGGGGCACCAGTCGCGAATCTTGGTGCCGATCAATTTGTACATCGGTACCTCGGCGGCCTTGCCGGCTAGGTCAAAGAGAGCCATCTGCAGGCCGCAGCCGAGTTTGTCATCCCACAGGAACTCGAAAGGCGAGTGCCCGATGGTGCGGTCGATTTGCTCCTGCGGCACGCGTCCCCAGGTATAGTAAATCATCGTCTCGCCGTAGCCGATCAAGCCGACATCGCTGTGCACGCGCAGGATCTCGAATACTCCCCAATCGGGATTTTCACGCGTCAGATGGCGGGCATGGCGCTCCTTGAAAGGCACATTGACCCATTGGCGCTCGATCGAGGTGATTTTTAGTTTCATAGTGCTCCTCGCTGATAGATGATATTCCCCTGACACAGGGTAAGGTCGCAACACAGTTTTTGCTTGCCCGTAAGCGTTTCCTTGGCTACATCGGTAAAGGCAAATGTCCCTTCCTGCAGTTCGAGGACAGCGATGTCGGCCGGGTTGCCCACCGCCAGCACGCCCAAATCCGGGCGGCGGATGTTTTGTGCCGGCGCCAGCGTGGCCGTCTGCAGCACGCGCTCTAGAGGCATGCCCAGGTTGAGCAGTTTGTTCAGGGTGGTAGGCAGGTCATAAACCGGGCCATCTACGTTGGCATAATAGAGGTCGGTGCTGATCGAATCGGGCAGGAACCCCTGCGCGAGCGCCGCACGCGCCGAACTAAACGCAAAGCTGCCGGCGCCGTGCCCGATATCGAAGCGCACGCCGCGCTGGCGAGCAGCCAGCACCTCAGGCAGGAGCTTGCCGGAAGCATCCACTATCTTTTGGCCGTGTGCGGTAAAGCAGTGGGTGACGATATCCCCTTTTTGTAGCAATTCCAGGATGGGCGGCAGCGCAGGCGGCGAGTCGGAGATGTGCACGGCGATGGGCACGCCGGTTGCATCGGCCACACGCCGCGCGGCGCGCAGCGCAGGCAGCGCCCATTTGCCCGTCATCGTGCCGGCCATAAAGACTTTGATGCCGCGGATATATTCGCGGTTCTCGGCGATGGTGCGGATAGTATCCGCCTCGTCGATATATTTGCCATAGTTTTTCACATAATAGGGCGTATGGATGGCGATGGTGCCCAGGGAGGCAATGTTGATAAATGAAAACAGGCGCACGGCCGCCTTCTTGATGGCCTGTTCGCGGTACCATGGGAAGATGTAGGCACCGGCTGAACCCATATCGACGGCGCTGGTCACGCCGGCAGCCGGGCAATAGTCATCGGCCTGGATCGTCTTGGTGTGCAGCTCAAAGCCAAGGTGGGTGTGCATATCGATCAAGCCAGGGGTCACTAATTTACCGCATGCGTCGAACACCTGGGAGGCATCGGCTGGCAAGCCGGCGGCAATCTCACAGATGAAGCCGTCCTTGACAGCCACATCGGCCTCGTAAAAGGCGGCATTGACGCTATCCAGGACGCGGCCGCCGCGCAATATGACATCGTATTTAGGCATTATGGCTCCTTTCAGCCTCTCAGGGCCAGGCGCAGCCAACCCAGGCTGCGCAGCGGCACCAGGCCGTAATTGTAAAGGTACAGGCTGTCGGCGCCGGCCGCGCGAGCAGCGTTGATTTTGGCAGCCATGTTGAGCGCATCCGGTGTAAACTTTGGCGAGATTTCCAGCCCTAATCCTACACGCAGGTCAGGCCCTACCAATTCGCAGGTGGATTGGGTCACCTTTGTGACGACGGCGGGGTCCTTCACGTAAGCGCAGTTGGTGACCTCGCCAATTTGTCTATGCACGGGGGCCAGCACGTTGGGCTTGACGCCCAGCAGATTGAGCGGCACCGAGCTAGCGGCGATCAGTCCCTTGAGCGAGATTATGGTCAGCTCATCGCGCATGGCTAGGTAAGCGCCCAGGCCGGGCACGGCCTCCTCCAGTGCGCCCTCGCTAACGGCGGCCGGCTCAGTTACCTCGCCCTCAAAGGCGTGCACCAGCCAGGCGGCGGTTTTGTCCTTCAGAGCTTCGCCGTCGATGCCGCGCTCCCTGGCGGCCTGCAGGCAGGCCGGGCAGAAACACAAGCCGAGCAGATACCCGCTCAAGGGGCCTAACTCGAGCTGGAACTTTTCATGATGGAAGCCGTGGTAAAAGCCCATATAATCGTACGACTCGAGCTGCAGCGT
>JAJFUJ010000157.1 GCA_021372475.1 Chloroflexota bacterium
CACGGCTAATATCGCAGCCAAGAGGAGGATCACCGGCAGGGTGCGTTTTGTTTTTAGGTTCATCATAAGCTCCTTTGGCGCTTCTCTAGGTAATTCGCTCGACTCGCCCTGAAGCGCCCCGCAGTGAGCGGTCAAAAGCGCAAGCGAACGCCACATACTCGTCATCTAGGCGATTCCATCAGATACTGAGACTTTTCTGCACCCGCAGAATCTGGCCGGATGCCTCGCGCGCCAGGCAAGTTGGGCGCACGAGGAGAGTCAACGCCCGGCAGACGGCCGCCGCTAGGGCAGCCGCTGGGCAATCCGCCATGCGCTCGCCAGCATATCGATGGCCGTGCTGGTAAGGACCACACCCGCAGTGTGGGGTCCTTTGATGCTGGCGCATGGGTGATTGGGCGCGAGCACTCCCGCCGGAGGTACTGGCGGCCACCCCGACGCCCGGCACCGCTGGGGCAGCTACCACAATGGTCGTGCCGCCGCGCCAATGATATTGGGGCGACGGCAGCATCGCCAAAGGGAGTGTGGAATGCCCGAGCAATTGTGGCGCTCAGCGCCAGGCTCACACCAGGCGCAAACGCGGCATCGGGGGTGCTAAATCTACCAGCCAGACTCTGCAGGATAAACACGACTAGTGCCTCGCCAATACGAGTGCCAGGCTCAGTTTGAACGAGCGCTGATACAGCAGGCATCCCAAAAGCACAAGCACAATCAAACTGGTCATAGAAGCAACTCCTTGCACCTGAATTCGTTCATTGAAACGCCCCAATTGTATACTGCCAGGCTGTGAAGCACTTGAGAATGGGCTGAGAGATGGCTGTGAGAATGCACAAATGAAGCTTGTGTACTCTATCGACGGCCAACACGGGCGCCGCACATCCAGCAACTGGAGCTGGACTTGCGACCTGAAGGTCGCGACCGGATGCTGGCCATGCGCGCCGCACATCCAGCAACTGGAGCTGGACTTGCGACCTTCGGGTCGCGACCGGATGTTAGCCCTGCGTGCCGCACATCCAACAACTGGAGCTGGACTTGCGACCTTCAGGTCGCGACCGGATGTTAGCCCTGCGTGCCGCACATCCAGCAACTGGAGCTGGACTCGCGACCTTCAGGTCGCGACCGGATGCTAGCCATGCGCGCCGTACGCCCAACAACCGGAGCCGGACTTGCGACCTTCAGGTCGCGACCGGATGCTAGCGCTGTGCGCCCTACGTCCAACAACCGGAGCCGGACTCGCGACCTTCAGGTCGCGACCGGATGTTAGCCCTGCGTGCCGCACATCCAGCAACTGGAGCTGGACTTGCGACCTTCAGGTCGCGACCGGATGCTAGCCATGCGCGCCGCATACGTCGCGGCTTCAAAAAGGGAAGAGTGAACACGGCCCCAAGCGCAAGCTTGCTTGCGCCCACCGGCAGGGCGCGCTATAACACCCTCAACCAACCGCATGCAGGAGGCGTTATGCCCGTTCTATCCACTGTCGTCATTCATAACGAACACCCCGCCGACCCGCTATGTGCGCGCGTGCAGGCGATTATCAGCGAACGCATCGGCGAGCGTTGTCCGGCGCGTTCTGCCGAAGGCGCCGCCGCAAAGGCAGATATATCGCTGCATATTGACCCCGCGCTGCCCCCCGAGGCTTACCGCATCGCCGCTGCCGGCCGGGGAGTGTGCGTCGCGGCCGGCTCTGCCCGCGGCCTGCTTTACGGCGCGGGCCGGCTGCTGCGCGAGAGCAGCTATAGCAGCGCGGGGTTCACCCCCTGTGCATGGCGCGGCGGTTCCGCCCCCTGCGGGCTGGTGCGCGGGATGTACTTTGCCTCGCACTTTCACAACTGGTACCATACCGCCTCGGAGGCCGAGATTACGCGCTATACCGAGGACCTGGCGCTGTGGGGCATCAATGCGCTGATGGCCATCTACCCGGCCATCGACCTCGAAGGCTGGGATGATCCGCAGGCTGCGCCGGCCATGCAGATGCTGCGTCGTTACGCCCGCGTTGTCCACGGCTTGGGGCTTGATTTCGCCCTTGGCATCGGCAATACCTGGTTCAAAGGCACGCCCAAGGAGCTGCTGGCCGCGCCTTTGCCCGACCCAACCGGCCGCCGCGGCAACAGCGGTTACCCCATCTGCCCGAGCGAGATAGCCGGCCGCGCGCTGATACTGGATAACGCGCGCCGACTATATGCGGGATTGGCCGAGGAAGGCGTCGACCTGCTGGTGCACTGGCCGTACGACGAGGGCGGCTGCGCCTGCCCGCGTTGCAGCCCCTGGGGCGCCAACGGCTACCTCAGCCTCTCTCGCGCGCTCTCGCTGTTGGCGCGCAGCTACTTCCCGCAGGTCAAGACCGTGCTCTCTACCTGGATGTTCGACCAGCCGCCCGAGGACGAATGGGCGGGTCTTGCCGCCAGCCTGGCAGGCGGCAACGACTGGTGCGATTATATCCTGGCCGATTCTCACGAGGATTACCCACGCTACCCGCTCGAACATCCCGTCCCTGGGGGTTTGCCGCTCCTGAACTTTCCCGAGATCAGTATGTGGGGACTCGGCCCGTGGGGCGGTTACGGCGCCACGCCTTTGCCGGGGCGCTTTCAACGGCTGTGGGACCAGGTCAAAAGGGTGGTGCGCGGCGGATTCCCTTATTCCGAGGGCATCTATGAGGATCTGAACAAAGCGGTTGTGGCGCAATTTTACTGGGATCCGGCTGCCAACGCTGCGCAAACCCTGCACGCCTATGCGGCATATGAATATACTCCTGCAGTCGCCGATGATGCACTGCGCCTCTGTAACCTGATTGAGCTGGCGCACACGCACGCCGCCCTGCAAGACGCCCGCCGTACTGCGGCGCGCTTGCGGGATAGCGGCGCGCCGGCCCAGCAGGTGCACGAGTGGGAGCATGTGGAGAGGTTGATCGAGGCCGACCTGGGCGCGGCCGCTGCCGATGCGGGTGCCGGCCAGCGTGCGGCCGAGCAGGCGCATCTATTGGCGGAGGACATCAACGCTCGTTTGCCGGAACGTGCGGCGGCGAGCTGGCGCTGGCGCATCCTTTATTTGCGCGCCGTGCTCGAACCGCTGCGCCTGGTCGAGGGCGGGTTGCAGTCGCCCGAGGCGCGTGCGGCGCTGCGCGAACTGATTACCCTATTTCACTGCAGCGCAACAGAGGCCGAAGCCGATGATCTGCATAGGCGCGTCCGCCCTCCGCTCAGGGATACAGCGGATTAGGCGCTTGAGCGCACTGCCGCGCAGCCCTAAGTCGCGATGCCTGCGACGCGGCATTCGTCCGGTGGGATTGTGCACCATATGTGCGTGCTATGGCTGGGCGCACGCAGCGTGCCCCTATCGCCCGCAACCGTCTTGTGGGCGATGCATCCGCGATGGAAGATGAATCGTCCAATGGCAGCATGTGCGCGGATGCATCGCACCCTACAGCAATCTGCATGGTTTCTTTGGAGTCGCGATGCCTGCGACGCGGCATTATATTGGCTGCACAACTGCCGGCGCAACCATAGGTGCGGGACCGGCATATCAGTAGGCAGGAGGCTGCGGCTCAAAAAGTTAATATGCAGTACCGACATTCCCGCGCGGGCAGGAACTTTAGCCCGCAGCAGCGCCGATGCTCGTGGGGAGTGTTCCAATTGAATGCCGGCTGCCGCCGTTGCACCGGCCGCGAGTCCGCTGTATCCTTCAGGATAGCGCGACGCATACCGCGGTCACGCGCTGCGGTCGCGGCGGGCTGCCGCTGGCGAACCGCAGGTACTGCGCTGCGAGTTGCGAAAGGAGTATTCCATGGATACCAAGCATTCGATTAAATCCCAGTACCGCGCTGCGCTCATGATGCTGCGCCAGGCCGTCGAAGGCTGCCCCGACGCGCTGTGGTGCGATGCATCCTACAAAAATACCGTCTGGAATATCGCCTACCACACCCTCTTTTATAC
>JAJFUJ010000023.1 GCA_021372475.1 Chloroflexota bacterium
AACTTACGAACAAGCCTGCTTCCAGGCTGTGCGGATAGCCGGCATATAGCCGAGCAGCGATTCGGCGGTATATTCACTGCCCTCCAGCGTGATGCGGCCCATCATATAAGCGGATTCAGCGTCCAGCCTGCCGGAGAAGATATCGTCCAGCGCCTGCGCCTTACAGACGACGCCAATCGTGGTCGGTAGCCCGTCATCCAGCTCACCGCTGATTTTCCCTTTGGCAAAACGTAGCGAAAAGGAAGCGCTGATATCGGTGAGCTTGAAGCGCGCCGAGACCTCCCAGTTGGTATAACGGGTGGTGTTCTCCTGGTTGGCCTGCAACGCAGCCAAAAATTGCGGGAATATGGTAGTGAGTTGTTCTTGGGTAGTAAGCGGCATCGTGCGCTCCTTTATAAGTAGTCGGACGCAACCTTTTGGATACATTGTAGCCGTATTATGGGCGCTGTGCAAGGGGGGAAAGGAACTGACAGAACGCAGATAGGTAGCGCGCTGCAAAGGCTGGGAGTTGTAAATAATTCTATTATTGGTAACATAGCAGGATGTGAATCGCTATATCATACGCAAGCATAGCTTCAGTTTGGTGATTGGTGACATGCCCATAAACGTTCTCGAGTTCCTTGAACACTCCGCAGCAGTATATCCGGATAAACCGGCTTTTGCGGATGAGCATAACAGCTACACCTTTGCGCAAACGCTGCACATCGCCAAGGCGGTGGGCAGCCGCCTGGCGCGCACGGTGCAGCCGGGCAACCCAGTGGCCGTGTTTATGGAAAGGTGCGCCCTGGCTCCCGCCTGCTTCTGGGGCGCAGTATATGCGGGATGTTTCTATGTGCCCCTGGATGCGCAGCTTCCAGAGCACCGGTTGAACCTGATTCTGCAGACCATACAGGCTCCAGCGCTCTTGGTGGATGCAAAAAACGCCGCTATGGCTCAGAAACTGCGCTTCAACGGCGAACTCGTGCGCGTTGAAGAGGCCGCAGAGGCTGCTGTAGACGAACGGACATTGCAGATAATAAGAGATTCTACTATCGACACGCAGCCGTTATATGCTATTTTCACTTCTGGCTCCACCGGGGTGCCCAAAGGGGTGCTCATCAGCCACAAGTCGGTGCTCGGGTTTATCGAGCAGTTCACTGAGACATTCGGCATCAGCGCCGACGATGTCATCGGCAACCAAGCGCCTTTTGATTTCGATGTCTCGGTGAAAGATCTCTACGCCACGCTCAAGTGCGGCGCCACGCTGTGCATCATCCCCAGACAATATTTTAGTATGCCGGCCAGGCTGATGGCCTTCCTCAGCCAGCACCGGGTGACAACCATCATCTGGGCGGTATCGGCACTTTGTGTGGCCGCCAGCCTGAAAGCCTTCGACGTTCAGACGCCGCTCTACCTGAACAAGGTGCTGTTCTCGGGCGAGGTGATGCCAATCAAGCACCTCAATACCTGGCGCGAGCATCTGCCCGAAGCGCTGTTTGTCAACCTATACGGGCCAACCGAAATCACCTGCAACTGCTCGTATTATATCGTCGAGCGCAATCAGCCCCTCACTGGTTCGCTGCCCATCGGTCAACCGTTCAGGAATACCAGGATACTCGTATTGAACAAGCATAACGAACCGGTTTCAGAGGGCGCAATCGGCGAGTTATGTGTGCTGGGCTCCGGTTTGGCGCTCGGATATTATAACAACCCCGAGCAAACCGCCCGGGCGTTCGTCCAGAATCCACTAAACCCGCATTACCCTGAACGCATGTACCGCACCGGCGACCTGGCCAGATACAATGAGCGCGGCGAGCTGTTGTTCCTGGGGCGCAGCGATTATCAGATAAAGCATATGGGGCACCGCATCGAGCTGGGCGAAATCGAGACGGCGGTGAATGCATTGGAGGGTGTGCGCTCCTGCTGCTGCCTGTACGACGAGAACAACCAGTTTATCTACCTGCTGCACGAGAGCGAAGGGCTGAGCGAGAAGGATATCCTGCTGGCGCTGCGACAAACGCTGCCCAAATATATGCTGCCGCAGAGAATTATTGCGCTCGAGCACATGCCGCTGAACAAGAACGGGAAAATCGATAGAATCCGCTTGAGAGAGGAATATGTGCCTGGAAAGAGTAGTTGACCTGCAGCATTTCAGCGCCCTGGTGCAGCAGGTAAAAAGGCAGCATCCTGCTGTGCGCAGCAACTGCTACCTGCTGCCTGAAGCCATCACCCGCTGCGCCGGGCAGGGGCGCCTGTATTATGAACGACTGGAGAGTGGCAGCGCATTTCTATGCGCTGAGGGCAGTTATTATCACCTGTATTATTATGTCGAAGGCGACCGGCCGTTCTGCTACAACCCCAAAGACAAGCCCGTCATCATCGAGACTGTGTACAAAGCTGCAGAACGGCAGGCAAATCAGAGCGAACCCTTTAGTCAGTGGACGGCGAACGGCTTTGTGCTGCATAAAACGAGCCGGCAGTTTATGCTGAATCCGCTGCCGGCGCGCGAACAGCTCGCGGAGCAGCTCGCTCAGGCAAAAGCCAGGCTGCACGATGCAGGCTTTGAACTCGCCACCGCCGGCGCTGCGCAGCTTACGGAGGTGCAGGCGCTTTGGGCAGGTGCGCTGGACCCGTTCGATTTTACCTACTTGAGCGATGAAGAGCTGCGCTGCGAGCTTGATCAGGGGCGCGTGTCGTGCGTAGCGGACGCATGCGGCAGCCTTTGTGCGGTTCTGCTCATCATCTTTGAGCGCGGCGCCAGTAACTGCCGTCATCTGGTAACTGGCGCGGCGTACAGGCGCAGCGTGGGTATGGGCACTGCGCTGGTGTTGGATTGGCTGGTAAAAGCCGCTGCACAAGGTAAAAGCAAGTGCCTGGCCTGGATTGATCAAACCAATATTCCATCCCTCAACCTGTTCGCCAAGCTCGGATTCCAGGCGACCGGCAGGCTGAGCGACCAGTTGCTATTAGCACAGAAAGGTGTGTAAAACGCTTGGACAAATTACTGGAAATTCTGCATGAACTGCGGCCAGAACTGGATTATGCCCACAACGACAGCCTCATCGATGGCGGCCATCTGGATTCGTTCGACATCGTCACCCTGGTCGGCGAGCTCAACGATGCTTTCGATATCGAGATTGGCGTCGAGGACCTGATACCAGAAAACTTTAATTCGGTGGCGGCGATGTGGTCCCTTATCCAGCGCCTGCGCGAACAGGTATAACGGGAAGGGTTCCTAACTGCAATATGCCTTTTACCTCATTCGCCTTTATTCTATTCCTGGCCATTGTCGTAACGGTTTATTATGTCACGCCCAAACGCTGGCAGTGGGTCATACTGCTGGTTGCCAGTTATGTATTTTACCTGTTTGCCGGTGCCAGATTCGTACCTTATCTGGTGTTTACTACGCTGACAACCTACGGCGCAGCCATCCGCTTGGACCGCATTAATAAGCAGTATAATGCCCAGCTACAATCTCCAGCACATGAGCTCCCGCGGGAAGATAGAAAAGTCCTCAAAATCGCCGCGGAACGCCGTAAAAAACGTGTGCTGACGCTGGTGCTGCTTCTAAACTTCGGCCTGCTGGCATTCGTCAAGTATTTCAATTTTATCGGCGACAATATCAACGCCCTGCTAGCCGACCTGGGAGCCGGCGCGGCGGCGCCCCAACTTGGCCTGCTGCTGCCGCTCGGTATCTCTTTCTATACCTTTCAATCGATGGGCTATATCATCGACGTGTACCGCGGGAAATACGAGCCTGAACGCAATCCAGCCAAACTGGCGCTGTTTATCTCGTTCTTTCCGCAGATGGTACAGGGGCCTATCGGGCGTTACGATGCGTTAGCCCCCCAGCTCGCGGCGCCTCACAGCTTTGATTACGAGCGCGCCAAGCAGGGCATTCAGTTGATTATTTGGGGCTACTTTAAAAAGCTGGTCATCGCCGATCGGGCGGCGATCTTTGTAGACCAGGTTATCACTTATTATACGGCCTACACAGGATTGTATATCCCCATCGCGATAATCCTATACGCCGTGCAGATTTATACCGATTTTTCGGGTGGCATCGATATCGCCACTGGTGCGGCGCAAATCCTCGGCATCGACCTGGCCGCCAACTTCCGGCGACCTTATTTTGCCCAGACAATCGCCGAATACTGGCGGCGTTGGCACATCACGCTGGGCGCCTGGATGCGCGACTATCTCTATTATCCGCTGGCGCTCTCCAAGGGGCTGGCGCGCATCGGCAAGTGGCTCCGCAAAAAAGTCAACAACCGCTTTGGGGTGCTCTTCCCAGCGCTGATGGCCGAAGCTGTCGTATTCCTGGTCATCGGCATCTGGCACGGGCCTGCCTGGAAGTATATCGCCTACGGCATCTATTACGGGCTGTTGATCGTGTTGGGGATGCTGCTCCAGCCACTATCAGAAAAGGCCACGGCTGCGCTGCACATCAAGACGGATTGCTTTAGCTGGCGCTTGTGGCGGGTACTGCGCACGTTTGCTTTGACCTGTTTTGGCCGTTATCTCACCCGCGCTCCCAACCTCGGCGATTCGTATCAAATGATGAAATTGACCGTAACTGAATTTAATCCCGGGATACTGCTGGATGGCTCGCTCTACACGCTCGGTCTGGATGCGAAGAATATACGGCTGCTGTTCGCAGCTATCCTCGTGCTGTTAGTGGTGAGCATCCTGCAAGAGAAGGGCTACCATATTAGAGAGAAATTGCAGGAGCAGAATCTTGTTTTCCAATGGGCAATTATGCTGGCCGGCATTTTTGCCGTATTAATCTTCGGCACCTACGGCAGCGGATACGATGCCACCAAGTTTATCTATGAGCTATTTTAAGTGAATATCTGTGGGCGCAAAGCCAGCAGGCTGGCGAAGGCAGCAACATTCCTGGTAATCCTGGGTATGCTGCTGGCACTGGCAAATGCTGTGCTCACGCCGAAATGGCTCACGGGCTTATATCACAGCACCTATACGGTCACGGGCTTTTATAACGAGCCGCGTAAGCATATCGATGTGCTGTTCCTGGGCAGCAGCCGCATCGAATGCAGTGTTTCACCGTTGAGCCTGTGGCATGCTCATGGCATTACATCCTACTCGTTGGCGACGCCGCTGCAATCTCCCTTGGTCTCATACTATTACCTGCGGGAAGCGCTGCGTTACCAGGATGTGCAGATAGTCGTCATTGAGCCAAAACTGCTTTACCGCGAGCAAGCCGTCGATGAACATGAGGACTCCTATCGCAATACGCTGGATTATATGCCATTATCGCTCAACAAATTGCGGGCAGCCGCGGATATCGTCTCCTATAGCCAGAGCCAGACTTTACTCAGCTATGCGTTGCCCTTGTTGCGCTATCATAGCCGCTGGTCCAACCTCACGGCTGGCGATTTGCAGCTAAACCTCGTCCAAGAACACTCCCTTAAAGGATTCGTCCCGGTATACACGAAGCTCGATGCCAGCGCCCCGCAGGACGACGAGGAATCCGATACTTTATCTTTTACACCGTTTGGCGAGGATTATATGAACCGCATTGCTGCATTATGTAAAGAGCACGGCGTCACCCTGGTGCTGGTTCAACCGCCAGATATTGTCTGGAACCAGGGCATGAGCAGCCAGATAGATGCATGGGCAGCCAGTTGGGACCTGCCGTTTGTCGATTACAACACGCCCGAGAACCTGGCAGCCCTTGACCTCGTTGAGGAGACGGATTTCTTTCACCCAAGTCATGTGAATATCCGCGGAGCCGAAAAACTCACCGCGCACCTGGGCGATTACTTGGCTGAACACTATGCGCTGCCGGACCACCGCGGCGACCCCGCATATAGCAAATGGGATACTGACTACGCCCATTATATGCAGCAGAAAGCATCGAGATTCGGACTGTCCTCGAGTTGATAGGGTGAGCACTTGCAAATGAAAAAGTGGGGCAGGGCGACCGCAGGGCATATAATCGAATTAGCTATCATATGCATGATTTTTGCCCTGATATTTCACAGGCTGACTATAATTTTCAAGGTTAAGCAGCCTAACCAAGTATATAATGTAGTCAAGACTGTCGCCGGTTTTTACCAGGAACCCCGACAAACCATCGATGTAGTCTTCCTTGGCAGCAGCCATATTGTTGTGGGCGCCTCGCCGCTTTGCATGTGGAGAGAGAATGGCATTTCCTCATATTCACTAGCCACTCCGGTCCAATCAACGCTTAGTGCATATTACCTTTTACGTGATGCTGTCAAGTATCAAAATCTGAGGGTTGTGTTGATAGAATCCAGTCTTCTCTTTAAGGAAGAAGACATCGACTCCCGTGAGGAGACATATCGGTGGGTGCTGGATAATATGCCGTTCTCGATGAATAAACTACAGGCAGTTGCGGATATCATCAAAAGAGGTGAAAACCAGAGTTTTATCAGCTATATCTTCCCATTATTGAGGTATCATGACCGTTGGGCGTATCTTAATGCCCAAGACCTACAATCGAGCCTTGCGCTTGAACATTCACTGAAGGGAGTCGGATTGCAGTGGCGGAGCAGTTCAGATGACGCGATCGTTAATAACGACGGAATATGCAAAGGGAACTGCTCGATTGCCGCTTTCAGCGATGATTATATGAGCCGTATCGCCGAGTTGTGCGCCGAACACGGTATTCAACTGGTGCTGATCCAACCACCCTATAGTGGTTGGCAAGCGGAGCAGCATAAGCAGGCAGCGGACTGGGCGGCGGCTCATCAGGCAACATACCTTGACTATAATACTGCTGAAAACCTAGCTGCCACAGGGATAGTTTTCAACTCTGATTTTGTCGACTCAGGAAAGCATTTGAATACGTTAGGAGCAGAGAAGTTATCCATCCCCTTGGGATCTTATCTGGCCAATACTTTTAGCTTGCCGGATCACCGTGGAGATGCTGCCTATGCTGCTTGGGATGCTGATTATGCCTATTATGGGCAATTGAAGCGCGCTGGTATTCTGGCCGTAACCACTAGCCTCCCGGATTACCTGGCGCTGCTCGCCGAGCCCGACTATATCGTCGCCATCTCGGCGGCAGGCGACGCCTCGACCAGCCCGAGTGATGAGACTATCGCCGGCCTGCGGGCGCTCGGGCTGGGCGCGGATTTACGAGAGCACCCGTCCTGGCCCTATCTGGCAATTATCGATGGCCAAGAGGTGGTGTACGAGGACACCGCCGAAAAGCTGCCGACTTATCAATACACTTCATCGACAGGCATCGACCTGGCAATCACCTGCGGCGCATCTGAGGCAGGTAGCACTACGAGCATCCGCGTTGGCCGCAGCGAATATGCACGCCAACAAGGCGGGCTGAATATCGTTGTCTACGACAAGAGCATGGGCAAAGTCATCGACTCGGTTCATTTTGATATCGCCGCGCCGGATCCAATTGCGCAAAGATGACGCCTGCTGCAGGCTGATATAATCCGCATTGCTTTTAGCGCAGCGCGGATGAGTTGCTCAGAGCGCTGCTTATTCGCCGCTCGCCGTGAAGGTTGCCAGTGCATTACCAGCGGCATCCAGCAGTATCAACTGCTGGCCATCGCTCTTAAAGGCAACGGCCTTGGGCAGCGCATCGCTAAACGCACTGGCTTGCTGCATTATCGGCTCATCGCAAGCCATCAATGTGGAGATAATCTCCTTGCCGATGGCGATTTTGCTGCCTTCTACGGTATACGAGGTGCTATATTGGTTGCAGCCGTCGCTGCCGGTGAGTTGTCCATCCGCAAAACCCAGGGTGACCTTTGTGCCGGCCAAAAGCGGCTGACCTGCCAACGTCGCCAGCGACCACTTGGTATTATTCAGGGCATCCGTTGACGCACAGCCCGCCAACACCAGGGCAGCCGCAACAACCAGCAGAACAAGCCGCGTGCGAGTCCTCATCCTGACCTCCAAACCATACATCTCTGACTAACACAGTATAGACTGTTATTCTCTAGTGACAGACGCCGCAACTGCAAAAAGAGTTCCGTTGCCGCCGAATTGGGCAGCCAGCCCGCCTGCGCCGCACGGTCATTCAAGCAGCAATCGCGGATTTCTGCCAGGCAGCTATGGCTATGTGTGCCTTGGCGAAGATTACGCCATTGCACCTTTGAACGCATCGCAAAGAAATGCGTTATCCTGGAGGTCGTTTACCGGCTACAATATGGACGGGGCTGAGCGACAAAGCGCTCCGGCAGGTGGTAGAGGGCCGCGCATCACCTGGCGACGCCAAGTTGAACTGCCATCCAGCGCCGTGCAGGCGCTGCCCCTTCTGTGCCTGCTGGCAGAAACCGTTTTGAGACGAAAGGAATGGCTATGAATGCACGCGAACGCTTTTTGGCCTGCATGCACTTCGAGCCGGTAGACCGCGCCCTCAACTGGGAGATGGGCTACTGGGCCAGCACCCTCGAACGCTGGTATGGCGAGGGATTGACGCGCCACCCGCGTGCGCCGACGGGGTTAGGTGCGGGCGAAGCCGTCAAAGGCGAAGGCTTCCCCTGGAAGCCGGGCGAACCGCGCGATTACTCCGCCTGCGCAGCTTTCGAACTGGATAAGGGGATCGAAAAGGTGGCCTGCGAATACGGCCCCTGGCCGGCGTATTCCGCCGAAATCCTGCGCGAGGATGAGACCACGCTCGACCGCCGTGAACCCGACGGCACGGTAGTGCGCGTGCGCAAGGACTCGGGCAGCCTGCCGCACCCGCTGAGTTGGCCGGTAACGGATCGCACCAGTTGGGAGCAGCTCAAATCGGAACGGCTGCGCCTCGACAGCTCCGGCCGGTTGCCGGCCGATTGGAGCGAGCAGGTACAACGCTACCACGAGCGCGACTGGGTGCTGGGAATCGGCGGCCCAATGGTGGGGCTCTTTTCGGTGCTGCGCACGTTGATGGGCTTTGATAAACTGATGTTCACCCTTTACGACGACCCGCAGCTCATCCGCGAGATGCTCGCGCACCTGAGCGAGCTGTGGCTGGCGCAATTCGAGCGCATCCTAGCCGATACATCGGTGGATTACGCCTACTATTGGGAGGATATGAGCTTCAAGAGCGGCTCTATGATCTCGCCGCGTTTTTACCGCGAGTTCCTAACGCCGGTGTACCAGCGCATCAACTCTTTTTTGAAGGCGCACGGTGTGGACATCATCCTGCTAGATACGGATGGCAACGTGTGGGGGCTAATCCCGTTGCTGCTCGAGGCCGGCGTGACGGGCACCTACCCCTTTGAGGTGCGCGCCGGGATGAATGTGGCCGAGGTGCGCGCCTGCTACCCGCGCCTGGCCATGTTGGGGGGCATCGACAAGACGGCGCTGGCGGAGGGTAAGGCGGCCATCGACCGCGAGCTGGCACGCGTCGCACCCGTCATCAAGAGCGGCGGCTATATCCCGGCCTGCGACCATTACGTGCCGCCCGATGTCGCATTGCAGGATTTCGCCTACTACCGCTGCCGATTGGCGGAGCTGCTGTAAAACAAAAACGGGGCTGTGTGTTTACACAGCCCCCACTGGTATCTAGTATGTAGATGAACTAACGCCCGGCTTTATCGAGCAACTGCTGCAGGTTGAGGCCGAGAATCAGCGCCTGGTCGATGGGCGGCACAAACGTGCAGTGGGTGCGGAAGGCCTCCAGGGCGTGCTGGTAGGTCATAAAGAAGCGCACCACAGGGTAATCCGAGCCCCAGCACAGGCGCGTGGGACCAAAGGCTTTATAAAGCGCCCTGACCACTGGATGGGTATCGAGCTGGGGATAATCCCAGCCAACCTGTGAGACGTAATGAAAGCCCGAGAGCTTGATATAGATATTGGGCACCTCGGCGGATTTGAGAATCTCGTTCAGGCCAGCCTCGTCGCCCACCTTAGCCAGGCTCATATGATGGCAAAGGAAGGGCGTGTGCGGGAAGCGCGCGGCCAGCTTGCGCAGGGCGGGCTGCCAGGCCGGGTTCAAGGCGATGCTGGCGATAAGGTTGTAATCGGCGGCCGTCTTGAAAAAGGCCAGTCCCTCATCGGATTCGAACCAGGCGTAATCGTCCTTCACATAGTGGGTAAAGCCCTTGAGCCGGTACTTTTCCGCGGCTTCCTTCAAGCGTGTGGCCGCGCCGGGCGTGTGGTAGGTGGATGACCACATGCAGTCCACGTCGGCGAACTGCACCAGGCGGTCGGGGTAGCTGCGGACACGCTCGGCCACATAATCGTTGTTGGCGGGATTATGCTCGATTTGGGCGCACACGAGCACGGCCTTGTCCACGCCGTTGCGGTCCATCTCCCACAGCAACTGTTCCACCTGCCCGCGCGAAGAGGCGTCGGGCACCAACGGTTTATACGGCCAGGTCTGCCAGGCGTGGCTATGCGAATCGATTATCATCTATTTTCCTCCATTCTGATATTGCTTATCTTCGACTTGTATATTGGCATACCCTTATTTAGTGGCCTACCAGCCCCGGGTCGCGCCAGGCGAACTCCATTTCCACCAACGCCCCGAGCACCGCGGTGTGCGGCAGCTCGGCCGGGTCGCAGGTGAAGGGGTCGCGTTCCAGGATGGTGAGGTCAGCGAGCTTGCCGGGCGCGAGCGTGCCCAGGCGCCCCTCGACGCCGGCAGCATAAGCCGGGCCGCTGGTATAAGCGCATAGCGCCTGCTCAGGCGTCAGGCGTTGGGCAGGGTACCAACCCTGCTCGCCCGGGGAGCCGTCAGCGCGGCGGCGTGTGATGGCGGCATGCAGGCCGCGCAGAGGGTCGGGCGTCTCCACCGGGCAATCCGAGCCGAAGGCCAATACGGCGCCGCTCTCTTGCAAAGCGCGCCAGGCGTAGGCGTTGGCGCAGCGCGCGCCCCAATGGCGGTCGGCCATCAGCATATCCGAGGTGGCGTGCAACGGCTGCATCGAGGCAATCACCCCGAGTTTGGCCAGGCGCGGCAGGTCGGCCTCGTCGATGAGCTGTACATGCTCAATACGGTTGCGTATGCCGAGTGCGCCGCCAGCCTCGTAAGCATCCAGCACCTGGCGCACCGCGCGGTCGCCGATAGCATGGATGGCACAGGCCAGCCCGCCGGCGTTCGCCCTGGCCACCGCAGCGTAAATCTCGGTGATGGGCGTGGTCTCAATGCCCAATGTGCGCGGCTCGCTCTCGTAGGGCGCCAGCATCCAGGCGGTGCGCGGACCGAGCGCACCGTCCATAAACATCTTGACGGCCCCGATGCGCAGGCGATCGCTGCCGTAGCCGCTGCGCAGGCCAAGCGCCAGGGACTGGTCCAACTGCGCCAGCGGGATTTGCTGGACGATACGCAGCGCAAGTTCACCACGCTCAAGCAGCATCTGTTCGGCAGCAAAAGCGGCGGCGCCATCCATGTTATGTACGCCCGTCAGGCCAGCGCGGGCCAGCAGCGCGAGCGCGCGGCGCATCGCGGGAAGCAGGCTCGCGGGGGTGGCGGGCGGGATGATGCGTTTGATAAGCTGCATGGCGTTCTCCAGCAGGATGCCGGAGGGATCGCCGGCCGGCGTATGTACGATTTGCCCGCCGTCGGGGTCGAGCGTGGCGCTGTTGATATCGGCCAGATGCAGCGCGGCCGAGTTGACCCACAGCGCATGGCCGCTCTTGGCCATCAAACGCACGGGGTGCAGAGGCGCGCAGGCATCCAACATCGCCGCGCTGGGAAGCTCACCGCCCCAGGCGTTGTGGTCCCAGCCATAGCCGGTGATCCAGGCGCCTTCGGGCAGTTCGGCGGCGCGGCGACCGACCTCGGCCAGCACATCCTCCGCGCGCGGCTGCTCGGCCTGCACCTGCGCCAGACCCTCGGCGTACCACTGCAGATGCAGATGGGCATCCGTCAGACCAGGCAGCACACAAGCGCCCGGCAGATCGATGGTCTCAACGCCTCGGCGCGCCAAGCCGCCGGCAGCGGGGTCATCCCCCAGGTAAGCCACGCGCCCCCCGCGGATAAGCAGCACAGAGGCAACCGCTTGGCCGGGATTGAGGGAATGGATACGACCGTTGATAAAAAGAAGCTGCGGT
>JAJFUJ010000182.1 GCA_021372475.1 Chloroflexota bacterium
CTTGGGATGATAGGTAATCGCTGGCCTGTGCTCAACAAGTACATGCCGACGCTTAACGTATAGCCGCCGGCTGGTAAATCTGAAGGCAGTGTAAGTGTGTGGGTATCCTGGATGGTATCTTGAATTTCCCACATGCTGGTAGGATAATAGTTGCCAATCGGTTGCTCATCAATCTGAGCTATTGACTCCCCTTGCTCATTCAACAAGTGTATGAAAACTGTATAATCCTCTGTAAGGGGAACCAAAGGTCGCCAGTATAAGGTGATGCGCCATTTTCCGCCAGGCTCGAGCTCGGTAGATGAAAGGTCATAACCTACCAACTGTACCTTATCTCCAAGGTTAGTGCCCAACGTTGCCTGCGGCTTGAGCGACGCGCTGCTAGGAGCAGTAACAGCCAGCCGAGCGATGGCTGGGAAGCTTTCAAGAAGAACTCCACTGGCAGAATAAACATCCAGACCGGTGCCCTTGAGCGGCGAGGTAACTCCCACCCTAATCTCAGCAGCGGTTGGGGCTTGGGCCTGAGCATTTAGGTGGATAACATACTCATCGCTAACTACATCGCCAGGCAAAAGGGTGGAGGTCGCCAATCGGCCGGCATTTGGATACGATATAACCCCTCCTATCTGTTCCTGATCTCGCCCATATACCTGAAGCGTAATGCTGTAGTTTTCCTTAATTTGTGACAATGCCAGCCAGTACAAACGCACACTCACCGAGTCTCCGGCAGCCACATGTTCCTGTGGTATTTCGTATCCTAAGAGGAAAAAATCCTGACCGAAGCGGATGTTCAAGTCGTTGATCGTCTGCGGGACATCCTTCAACTCAACAGTGGCGGGCGGATTGTAGGCCGATGTAATATACTTTCCTGGAGATAATACCGAGAGTAATACAACCGAAACCGGCACCACCCAGATAGTTGCCTTCTTTATTTTCTCCCGAGACCACGAACGTAAACCTACATAGATTGCCGTTGCCAACAGCGGGGAGATTGCTAATAATACTGCCACAGAAGGTTGCACCAATTTGGTTGTTAAAGACACTAATCCAACAGCAACCGCCCACCCGCCCGCAGTTACCCAAAGACGCCAGGAGGTGGATCTTAAACTCCTCTGCTCCCAATAAACCCGGGCTAGTTCAAGTACGAGCCCGAGGATACCAAGTGTGCCTAATATACTCATAATAGAGTAATATAGTCTGTCGGCAGGGATATTCCCCCAGCCAAAAACGCCCCAATAAGTCACCAGATTGCTAAATGGGCTGCTATCCGTGGAGATCCTGTTGCTGTAAGCTGCTGCTTGCATGGCTGACCACAGCATAGGATCACCGTAAAGAATCCAGTTGCGAATATACCACCATCCTGCAACTGCCAGCGCGGCGGCCATCGAGATGCCCAATAACGCGAATCGCCGGCTCATCTTTAGGCTGTTTAGCTTTGGTGAGAGCAAAAAAGTAGTTAATGGGAGCAAAACCCAGGCAACCAATCCCCCACTCGAGGTTAATGCAGCTAATCCTGCACCTACTCCCAGGCTCACAAACCAACGCCAATCGGTTATTTTTTTACTGATAATATGCAGACTGTTATATAGAACGAACAATAATTCTAGTATCAGCATGGAAAGACTGGATGCCGCTGTGCTTATTACCAGGAACAATGGATTTAGCGCTACTATTATGCAAGTTACAAGCAAAAGTTGGTTATCCTGCGGAGCCAGAATGCGCGTGATGCGGGCTGTGAAATATAGTGACGCTAATGAAAATAAAAGGGATAAGGTCCGAAGTAGATATAACGGTAAACTTACCTCAGCGTAAGCTTGAGGCGATATCGGGTGAATCAAGACGTTTTTATTGCCTGGAGTCTCATCCGGCGAGAGTGATAGATTGGGATTGACTTCCAGAGCATCCAAAGTCGATGGCTGTATCTGGTGCACAAACAAAGAGCCCAACGTGTAATATAGCGGTGGCTGATGAGCGTCGCTCAACGACCACCAGTTATCTGTCGCGGCTGGCTCCGGCATACGGCCAGTGCTAGCAAGATGAACGGCATATCTAACTGCAAAAAGCTCGTTCGGCGCCTCAAACAGCGGGGTAACGGCGATATATACTCCGGAACAAACCAGAAAGCATAGCGCCACGATGAGTAAGCCGCACCGTGAGTGTTTTCGACCTTGCCCTGGGGTTTGGTCAAGGGCTGGAATAACGATATCTATCTCAGATTCCATTACACTCTAATTCGCTTCTGGTGATAGGATTCTGAATTTGCCGAGTACCAGCCGAGTACCCTGAACATATCCACCTTCACCAAGAATAGGTAACCTCTTTACTTCCGCATCGTACAGCCCGATTTCGACTTCGGCTACTTCGGGTGCTGCGTCGCTAGCCACTACCAATTCATAGCTGTCTTTGATCAACTGGCTCTTTTTCCATGTTGAGGTGGGCGCTAGCCCCCCTTGCGGCCAGCCATCCTTTTGCGCCAGCATACGTTCCTCACGACCAAGGATATGCGTGAAAACCGCATAATCCTTATGAATATCTGTCTGCGCCTGCCAATAGAGCGTTAGATGAACTGCTTCCCCCGGCCTGGCTGACGTATGATCCAACTCATAACCGACAAGCGCGATCTGACCGCCAAAATCGACATACATCGGGTTGGGTATGCCACCTGTCTGGCGGATAGGCACATCGATGAAACCGAAAACTGCCGCATCAGAAAGCGTTTCACTTGCTGACTCTGTGATAGGCAGTCGACTACCGTCCGACAGCTTGTAAAAGCCCGTCTCCACCCTGAGCGAGTTAGGGGTTAACATGGTAGTGTCAGTTGGTATGATGACTGTATCACTAAACGCCTCGCCTGGCTGCCACAAACTCGTCGGATAATTACCTTGGCCTGGATACCGGTCGCGCTGACCAACAATAAGGTCATCCTGTGTCAGCACATGCACAAAAGCTGTATAGTCATCAGCGATTGGCGCCAGCGCCTGCCAATACAAGGTGACAGCTACAGGCTCCCCCGGCGCCAATTCACTCGGCGCCAGGTCGTAGCCAACCAGGCGAATTTGGTCCCCATAATTAACGTTGAGCTCATTCTGAGGCGACATTTGAGAGACATCAACCGTGGTTGGCAACGCATATGCCGGCTTGATGACCGTAAACGGCATGATCACGGCTGTAATTGCCATAAAACTGCATGCGGAAACAGGGACCACCAGACGCAGCCTGGAACGAAACAGCCCGACCCAACCCATTGCAATCCATAGGCTGATGAGCGTAATAGCGGGGAACATCAGCCTACCCTGGCTGGCGATAGTCATCAACGTCCATCTAATAAGGGCGATAAATACGACGATGGGGAATATCACAGTGAGTGCCAATTGCCACCAGCGGCGCCCGGTAAAAGCCTTTTGCTTATATTGCCGCCATAAATACAAAGGCGCGCCGGCAAAGCCAAACAGCGCCAGGAGGCTCATCGCCCAATAATACCAACCTGGCGCAGGGACATTGACCCCACCAAAGAATCCCCAGTAGGACATAACGAAGCCTTTCCATTCGCCCATAAGCTGCCGTAGCGTAGGTACAGGGTAACGTGGCCCCACGATAGCGACGAATGCATTGAGTCCCAGGGGATCGTGGTATAATTGCCAGTTGCGCCAATACCACCAGCCGCTGATAAGCAGAACGGGGAGGAGCAGCGCAAAACCAGCATAAATAAAATCGTCCCATGAATGGTAACGGACGGCGATAACAGCGGCCGTGAGTGCGGCCAAAGGCGTTAAAGCCAAGGCGCTTGTTTTGGTCAAACAAGCCAATCCGAGGATGATTCCTAATCCAAACCACTGTAGCGCCGAGGGTCTTCCCGCGATAAAACGAACCATTAACCATAATGCTAGGGCAGATAGTGAAATCAAAAGGGCATCGTTATTCACAGAAGAGGTAATAAACAGAAACATCGCGTTGAATGCCGTAACAGCCGCAGTCGTCAGAGCCAGTAGCTCATCTGCAAAAATCTGCCTAGCCAGTAAATAAGCCGCTAGGACGGTTATACCGCCAAGGATAACAGAAAACCATCGAACAATATGAACAGCCAGCAGAGTGCCTGTATAAGGGAACTCATCAAGTGGATGAACCACCATGTTGGCGTTGCGGTCTGCTTTTGGTACGCCAATATCCGCATGGGGATTGAGCCAGCGCACCGAATCCATATCTGATGTATCGACCGGCCATGTGAACAGAGCGCCTAAAGCATAGTAAAGCGGCGGTTGGCTTCCTTCCTGACGCCAAGGGCCGATCTGGTCAGCCCGCTGCACCGGCAATCCCTGGCCGTCAGCCAGCCTTTTTACGAAAGGATAATGCCAGAGCTCATCAGAAGCCTCAAAACTTGGGGTAACAATGCTGTAAATGATAGCGATTACGAAATAGGCTGCCAATATGGCGACGAACGGCAGACGCTTGAATGCATTAGCCGGAGTATTCGTTTCAGCGCTAGCGCTCCACTGCGGCATGCAAAACCTCCAGCGTTTGTTTAGTGATTTCCGGCCAAGCGAATTTCTCCGCCAGCACGGCAGCTCGCTGCCCGAGCTGCATCCTCAAGTCAGCATTATACACGACTTTTATAATAGCTTTAGCCAGGCTAGCCACATCCTTGGCGGGCGCCAATTCTACACTAATGCCAGAGCTAAACTCTGGCATAGGCGAGGCGGGAAATGTAGTAACTATCGGGAGACCATGTGCTAGAGCTGCCATCAGGCTGCCGCGACGCAGCGAGACACCATCCTGATATGGCAATACGGCGATATCGACGCACTGCAGCGCAGCAGATACCTCGGCAGATGTCAGGTGTCCGGTCCAGCGCACATACGGCTCCAACCCATTCTCAGCGATTGCATGCTGCAGCTTGGCCAGGTAAGGGGCATTTGTCGCATCGCTCGCACCTATGCCCCCGCCAATGATGCACATCCCGGCGTTGATGCCCTCCTGGCGCACAAGAGCCAGCGCCTGGACGAGTTCCTCAACGCCCTTACTCTCATTAATGAGGCCAAAATAACCCAATACATATTGAAATGTGCCCAGGTTAAAGCGCTGGCGCATCTTCGCCCGCAAAAGCGGATCGATGACAAGCGGAATGTTGCTACCAATCGGTATCAGCGCAAGCTGCCTTATCTTTGTGTCGCTCATGAGCTTCCGCTGGTCTTCAATATTGGTAGTGATTACGATTCGGCAGGAGCGCGCCAACTTGAACGTAACCCACTTGCGTAGTTTACCTGCCTTAGGGAAGAGGTAAGGCTCGCGTAAGTCGTGAAAAGTGACCGCGAACTTGTACTCTGGCAGCAGTGTCGGCAGCAAATTGATGGCCGGCTTGAGTTGGAACGCCGCTGTTTGGTACTGGATCAGCACAATATCCGGTTGATGCACTTGGGCAGCCCGCTTCAACACTCCGGGCAGGATCGCTAGGTTCCACTTCTCCACCCAGGGCAGGCAGAGCACCTCACCATCAACACGCTGCTCGCCAGCTCCAGAGGATGTCAGAACCGTCACTTGGGCGCCCTGCCGAACCATTTCCTGCCCAAGTAGATAGGTATAGTCACCCACGCCCCCTTCCAGGGGTGGGTATTCACCTGAAACCATCAACACACGTAACGTCTGTGTCATCCTAGTTGCTACCCGCATTCAGCCGTAGGCCGGAACGAATTACCTGGCCATAAGCGCTAATCCGTGCCCGCCGCAGCTCGCGTTTATGGCCGAGGAGCCACTTGATGCCTTCTAAAATATATTCGCAGATAAACATTGCTAGAATGACCATGCGCAACACATTTGCCTGAAGCCAGCCATGGTGCTTACGAAAGTAATACACTTTGCTGGCGTTGAAACGGATATGTCGGGCGGCCACAATCTGTGCGCTGCTTTGACCTTCCAGATGGGTGACAACTGCTTCGGGTAGATAGACAACATCCCAACCCGCTTTGGTGATACGCCGGCACAAGTCCAGTTCCTCAGAATACATAAAGAAACGTTCATCGAACAAACCAACCTGGGCAAAAACCTGCCGACGTATCAGCATGCAAGCCCCCGTCACCCAGTCCACCTGCTGCGTGACGTTATCGGGTTGATCAGCTAGTCGATAGCGTAGTGCTGAGCCGTTATGAGGGAAATGCCATTCCCAGGGAGTACTTTCGGCCAACGCCATAGCCAGCGTGGGGTATCGCCTGCGCGAAGGCTGCGATTGGCCATCGCCGTATAGCAATCGCGGACCGACCACTCCAACCTTATTATGGGCTCGCATATATTGCAGCATAGTTTGAACAGCGCCAGGCTGGACAATTGTATCTGGGTTCAGCAGCAGTACAAATGGTTCCGAACAAACTGCCAAGGCCTGGTTGTTGGCCCGAGTGAATCCCCTATTCGTATCATTGCAGATGAGCTGAACCTGAGGGAAACGCGCGCGTACCACCGCAACAGTGTCATCGGATGATGCGTTATCCACGACCACGACGCGCATGAGATTATCAGGCAATCCGTTTGCGAAAACCGACTGCAGACAGTCGCCTAGTAAACCAGACACATTCCAACTTACTATTATGACGCACAATTCAGGCTGCATCTTTAACTCCGAAGCAAACCCGAGCGTTTGTACAAGTCAACTCAGCTACCTGTTCAATATCCATGCCTAAAATCTGCGCTACCTGATTGGCAACATATGCCACATTAGCAGGCTCGTTGCGCCTGCCGCGGACTTGCTGAGGAGCAAGGTAAGGCGAATCGGTCTCAACCAGAAGCTTGTCAAGTGGAATTCTTTTGACCAGCTTGTGCAAGTTTTCCATACGCGGGTAAGTGATGGGTCCGGCAATACCGATATAAAAACCGCGATTGAGAGCCCAATCCAGCAGCTCTGGACCACCCAGGAAGCAGTGCAGCACCCCGCGCACCGGAAACGCATCAACCATTTCCATCAAATCGCTGTCAGATTCGCGGTTATGTAAAATAACCGGCAAGTTGAGCAACCCGGCTAGCTCCAACTGGCGTTTCAGCACAACCTGTTGGACTTGCCGCGGCGAGAACTCGTAGTGATAGTCCAGTCCTAACTCGCCGAGTGCTACCACGCTCTTGTGCTTCGTTAACTCGGCGAGGCTCGCAAACACTTCCTCATCACAGGCAATGCCCTCATCGTTACTTGCCGATATCGCCGAATTGGCCTCATGGCCGTGGATACCAACGGCAGCATAAACTCCAGGGTACTGTGATGCCAACTCTAGCTGCTGTTTACTGGTAGCCAGATCAGATCCACAAGTGATTAGCATACGAACACCCGCGTGACGGGCACGTGCGATCACCTCCGCACGGTCATTAACGTAACGGTTTGTTTCTAGATGGCAGTGGCTGTCGCAGAGCTGCATCAGGCATCGACGGGCAGACCGGCAAGCTGCAAGCCGGCGTTCAGGAGTGCGTTCAGCTTATCCTGGTGGCTTGTCTCACAGTACACGCGTATCACCGCCTCTGTGCCTGAAAAACGGATCAGGACCCAGTTTTCATCTTCGAGCAGGTAACGGAATCCCCCCTCCGACTGGATGTTGACTATACGCAACCCGCCCAATTGAGTCGGCCGGGCAGCCCGCACTCTCTCGATAATCTGCGATTTTTCCCCTTGATCTAGCGGTCGGTCCACACGGCCGTAATAATGCGGACCAACCAGCGCATAAAGCTGTTCGATGAGCTGACTCGGTGTCTTGTTCAACCTCACCATCAGATCGAGGAGATATAATCCGGCAAGTATGCCGTCTCTTTCAGGGATATGCCCGCGAAAAGCGAATCCCCCGCTTTCCTCGCCGCCCATCAATGCATTAACACGCAGCATTTCCGGCGCCACATACTTGAAGCCAACCTGGGTTTCGTAAACATCCACGCCGTAAAGCTTGGCGAGTTTGTTAGCCATAACGGTTGTGCTGATTGTCTTGACCAGCGGTCCGCGTTCACCGCGTACTTCAAGCAGGTAATAGGCCAGGAGGGCATATACCTGCAGTTGGTTGATAAAATGCCCGTGCTCGTCCGCAAAACCAATGCGGTCAGCATCGCCATCGGTGGCTAACCCAGCGACAGCCCCCTGATCGTTAATGGTCGCAAATAGGTCCTGCAGGTTTTCCTCGATTGGCTCGGGGCGCCGCATACGCGGGAAGAGGGGGTTGCGCTCACCATGAATTTCGTGTACTACGGTAACCCCGCCGTTAAGCAAGCCGGTGAACCACCCCTGCCCCACACCCCACATTGGATCGCTGACGATTTTCAAACCGGCAGCGCGCAGTGGGGCTAAATCAACCAGGCGGTGTAACTGCTCTGTATAGATCTCCGTTGGGTCGAATTCTTGCACCAGCCCTTGGCGCAGCGCCTGAGCATAATCCATTGTCTTGACCTGTTTGCGCTCCTGGGCGGCTGTGATGCGTTTTTCAACATCCTCCAGCGTTTCGGGGGCGGCGGCGCCGGCGTATGCGGAGCGCAGTTTATAGCCGTTGTCAGTCGCCGGGTTATGGCTGGCAGTAATCCATATTCCACCCCCGGCTTTATACGGGATGATCGAGTATGACATCACTGGTGTCGGCGCAGCCACCTTGGATACAAAAGCGCGCACACCGTTTCCAGCTAATACTTCAGCCACAGCGCGCGCAAAATCCTCAGAGCGGAAGCGCATATCGTAGCCGACTACTAACCCTCTTGACCCAAGCCCCTGGGCGATTATCGTCTCTGCCGTGCCTTGAGCACAGTAGCGGACATTTTCAAAGGTATAATCGTCAGCTATGCTGGCGCGCCAGCCGTCGGTGCCAAACTTGATCGCGTTCATTTCACACTCCCCATCCGGGACGTAATATTCTCAATATCGTTATAAAACTAGTATATGCAAGGCCAGAGTAAGGGCAAAGGCAGGCATACAAAAACGGCCAGCTCATTTACATAAGCTGGCCGATAGAAGCATTTATCCCCGTTTAGAGACCGGCAGCCTCGCGCAGGATATCCACACGATTCGTGTCCTCCCAGGGAGCGTCGATATCCATGCGACCAAAGGCGCCGTATGCAGCAGTGTTGTGGTAAATTGGTCTGCGCAGGCGCAAATCACGCAGGATAGCGCCAGGGCAGAGGTTGAAATTCGCCTCAACCAACTCCTTGATGCGATCATCAGCGATAACCCCGGTGCCAAAGGTCTCAACATTGAGCGAGACCGGCCTGGCAACACCGATGGTATAGGCCAACTGGAGTTGGCAGCGCTCCGCCAAGCCACCCGCCACTATGTTTTTGGTAATCCAGCGGGCTGCATAAGAAGCGGAACGGTCCACCTTGGTGGGATCCTTACCTGAGAAGGCGCCGCCTCCGTGAGGCACCATCCCGCCGTAAGTATCAACGATGATCTTTCGGCCGGTTAATCCGGAATCCCCGGCAGGCCCCCCGATTACAAAACGGCCAGTGCCGTTAATCAGGATGCGGGTTTCACTATCGAGCAGCCCATCTGCGATAACCTCGCGAATGACATGCTCCTCGATGTCGCTGCGTAGCCGTTTATCAGCTACATCAGGGGAGTGTTGCGCGGCAATTACCACGGTATGAACGCGCACCGGCTTGCCGTAGCGATATTCGACTGTCACTTGGGTTTTGCCGTCCGGCCTGAGGTAGGGGAGCGAGCCGTCTTTGCGTACTGCGGCCAGCTTCTTGGCCAGCTTGTGGGATAGCATGATGGGCAGCGGCATCAGTTCCGGGGTCTCGCGGCAGGCAAAGCCAAACATCATGCCCTGGTCGCCAGCGCCGAGAGCTTCAATATCGGAATCGCATAAATCCCCATCGCGAACTTCGAGCGCGCGGTTGACTCCCTGGGCGATATCGGGCGATTGTTCTTTGACTGCAGTGATAACGCCGCAGCTATTAGCGTCGAATCCAAAAGCAGGATCGGTATAACCGATCTCGCGAATCGCTTGGCGGGCGACGCTCGGGATATCGATATAGCAGTTAGTGGTGATCTCGCCAGCGATCAGCATCAATCCGGTTGTGGCTGCGCACTCGCAAGCCACACGCGCCTGCGGATCTTGGGCAATAATCGCATCCAGCACAGCGTCTGATGTCGCATCACAAACTTTATCCGGATGCCCTTCGGTTACCGACTCGGAAGTGAATAGATATCGGGGTGCTTGAAGAAAATGTGTCATCTCTACCTTCTTTATTCTCTACTTGTTTATGTTCCGGATTCCCAGGATGTCAGATAAGCTCGCTGCTCATCCGTCAGCGTATCGATGCGGATACCCATGGCGTGTAGCTTTAGACGGGCGATATCATTATCGATATCCTGCGGTACCGGGTACACTTCCTTTTTTAGTCCAGCATGGTTTTTAACCACATATTCCGAACACAGCGCCTGATTGGCAAACGACATATCCATTACTGCGGAAGGATGTCCTTCAGCCGCCGCTAGATTCACCAGGCGTCCCTCGCCTAGGATCGAGATGAGTCGGCCATCAGGCAAGGTATATTGGTCGACAAACTCGCGTACGCGTTCCACCTTGTTAGCCATGGCTGCCAACGCGGGGATATTCAACTCAACGTTGAAATGCCCAGAATTGGCGACGATAGCGCCGTTTTTCATCAAGGCAAAATGCTGTAAATCTATCACGTGGATATCCCCCGTTGAGGTGACAAAGATATCACCGATAGGCGCCGCGTCAATAATCGGCATCACGCGATAGCCGTCCATGACAGCTTCGAGCGCGCGCAAAGGATCCACCTCCGTGACAATCACATTGGCGCCCAATCCCTTGGCACGCATAGCGATACCGCGACTGCACCAACCGTAACCGCAAACAACAAAAGTCTTGCCTGCCAGGAGCACGTTGGTCGCTCGGATAACGCCGTCGATGGTGCTTTGTCCCGTACCGTAACGGTTGTCAAACAAGTGCTTGGTATTAGCGTCGTTCACAGCAACTATTGGATACTCGAGACGGCCTTCTTGTTGCAAGGCGCGCAGGCGAATCACGCCGGTTGTCGTTTCCTCGGTTCCGCCGATAACCCCGGGCAGCAGTTCGCGCCGCGACTTGTGCAGGATAGAGACAACATCCGCGCCATCATCCATAGTTAGTTGAGGTTTGTGGTCGAGCACGGCTTTGATGTGCCTATAGTAGGTCTCGTTATCCTCACCCTTGATGGCAAAAGTGGGAATGCCGTATTCAGCTACCAGGGCGGCAGCCACATCATCCTGCGTCGAAAGCGGGTTTGACGCGCACAGATAAATCTCCGCACCTCCGGCTTGCAGCGTGCGCATCAGATTGGCGGTTTCGCTAGTCACATGTAAGCACGCCGAGACGCGAATTCCTAGAAGCGGTTTTTCCACAGCAAAGCGCTCGCGGATAAGACGCAGGACGGGCATCTCCTGCTCCGCCCACTTTAGGTGGGCCAGCCCGTGTTTGGCCAGCGCCAGATCCTTGACGTCGTGGGGTATCATAGTTACGGATTCCTTTCCTGGTTCTTTTGTATAAGGTAAAACCCGAGATATAAGGTCTAGATACTTGAGCACCGAAACAATGCTGACTCTGCATCGTCGAGATTATCAAAAAAGGTGATGCGCCGCATCTCATCGTAGCGCTTTTGGATATCCTGCAGCGAAAGCGTCCGCAGGCGCTCAATAGAGAAATCCTCGATTTTGTAAGAAGCCATCACTGTGCCATGGATGATCGCGCGCCGCAGCCCGGCGTGGGTGAGGTCGCCGCTATGGGCCAGATAACCCACAAATCCCGCGGCAAAGGTATCCCCTGCGCCAGTGGGGTCCACTACATGCATTAGTGGGTATGCCGGAGCCTGGAAACAACTGAGCGAGTTGTCGCTCGCCCGCGTCATCAGGAGCGAGCCATATTGCCCCCTTTTTACAACCAGCGCACGTGGGCCAAGCGCCAGGAGCATCCGTGAAGCCTTGTAAAGGTTCGACTCCGAGGTATACAGCTTCACCTCGGCCTCATTGAGGATGATAATATCCACGAGACGCATCGCGCGGGTAAGCGACTCGCGTTTAGACACGATCCAGTAATTCATGGAATCGAGAACCGTTAGGCGTGGCGCAGCCATCTGGGCGAGCACCTCGATCTGCAAATCCGGGTCGATATTAGCCAGAAATACATACGGGCTAGCGCGCAGTTCGGTTGGGATGACCGGATGGAAATCAGCAAAAACATTGAGTTGGGTATCCAGCGTTTCAGCAGAATCCATATCCTGCCCATAACGGGCGCTCCAGCTAAACGTATCTCCTTTCTGAACCTGCAGCCCACTGAGGTCAATATTGCGTTGCGCCAGGTAGTCGAGGTGTTCCTGAGGAAAATCCTCGCCCACAACGCCCACCATACTCACCTGGTCATACAGGCTGGCGGCTATGGAGAAAAAAGTACATGCGCCTCCCAGGCAGCGCGTACGCCGACCGGCCGGCGTCTCGATATTATCCAGGGCTACAGACCCTACCACAAGAATACCCACAGATAGCTCCTGCTTTTGTGTATATATAAAAAAATCTCCCTTGCGGGAGACCAAAGCCTCCCTCTCATCTTCCAGGCCAAGCTTTGCCTGTCGGAATTGGCACCATAGGTAAATCGGTCAAACCTTATTACCAGGTTGCCGGGGTTTCATCGGGCCGATCCCTCCACCCCTCTCGATAAGAGTTCG
>JAJFUJ010000183.1 GCA_021372475.1 Chloroflexota bacterium
GATGGCAACGCTGTGCTGCTGCTGCCCGCCGCATGGCAGGCGCGTATGCTGGCCGTCTTCCCCGATTTGCCGGTGATGGCGCAGGCCCGTGCTGATGGCCTGGTCGGCGATGAACAGGAGCTGCCGCGCCGCGCGGGCGAGCCGGCCTACCTGGCCTGGACGGCCGTATCAGAACCACAAGGCTATATGCCCGCGCAGAGCGAGGTGCTGGCTAACGGTGCACAACTCCTGGGGTGGAAGGTGGCCAGGCTCGACAGCGGGCTGCGCCTGAGCGTGATGTGGCGGCTTACCAATGCAGCCGAGGGTACGGCCTACCATCAATTCAACCACCTCTACAGCGCCGATGGGCAGACGCGCCTGGAGGTGCAGGACCGCGCGCTCTCCTCGGGTGCCTGGCGCTCCGGCGATACGCTCATCACCTGGGCGGATTTCGCCCTGCCCGAGGGGCAGGCGCAGGTGTATTTCGATATCGGGATGTACAGCTATCCGAGCCTGGAGCGTGTAAGGGTGCTTGGCGCGGCCGACCCCGCTGCGGCCATCCGCCTGGGACCGATCGCGGTACCATAAACCTGCTGGTTACAGACCAATCAGGTGCGCAATAATCGGTATACCCTCTTGAGTATGGTTCTCCATCCCGCCCGGCGCGGGCTCCTCAGTTTCAAGCTCAAAGCCGGCCCAGCGGTAAATCCTGATGGCCTTATAGCTCCAGGTTTGGGTAGGAATATACATCGCGCAGTCACCCTCGATGGCGACCATCAGGCGCACCCCCTCGGCTACCAGCGCCTTGCCCAGCCCTCTGTGCTGATACTCGGGACGTACGGCCACCCAATGCATAAAGGGGTGGCGGCGCACCCCGGTATAATTCCACCAGGCGGTGAAGGTGCCCACTTTCAATCCGGCCTCGGTCTCTATGAACAGCGTGCGGCGTTCGAGCTCCTTGAGGTAGGGCAGGTAGTCGCGGCGGAAGTAGATAAGCGCGTTAGCGACGCTTTCGAATTCGTCCACCGAATGCTCGATCTCAGCCCAGGCTTGCTCATCGCCGGCCTGAAAGTGCACAATGCGGTAACCGGCGGGCAGCCGCATCTCGGGCAGGGGCGCGCCGGGCTGACGTTTGAGAATGACACGGTAGTAAGGGAGCGTCTTGTCCATCGAGCAGGTCCCTTTCAATCTGATATAGCTTGATACACTTCAGGGCTGGCAGAGCGGGCAGTAATAGGACGTGCCGCCTAGGTAGGCGATTTTCTGAATGACCCCGCCGTCGCGCGGGCAGGGCTGGCCGGCCGACCACGACCCAAGCACGCCATGGTAATAACCAGGATTACCGTACAGGTCGCGCTCCACATCGCGCCCGCCGGCATCCGCCATTGCCCTGACGGTGGTAACGGTGGCATCATACAAGGCGCGCTGCTGGTCGGTGGAGAGCTCCTTGGCCAGGTGTTTGGGGTTGAGGCGCGCGTAAAAGAGCATGTCGTGCAAACAGCCGTTGGCCACGCCCTGCACTGCCGGCTTGCTGACCAGCATCCGCTTGACGGATTTGCGCTCCCACTCGGACTGGTCGGCCAGAATGTGGCTGGAAAAGTAATCCCAGGTAAAGTCAGGTGAAAGCGGATGCGGACGGCGCCTGGTCCAGCGTGTGTAAGACGCGAATTCGTCCACCGCAACGAGCTGCAGGGCAGCCCACATCGAGATGGTCAGCGTGAGGGCTGAGCCGTCATCAAAGTTGAGCAGCAATTGGCGGCGTTCGGGCACAACCGCGCCCGGAGCGTGGTAGAGCAGGCGCCCGACCACTTCGCCGAATACCAGCAGCCAGCCCGGCTCACAGGGCAGGTAAATACTGGAACCGTCGTCAAAAGCCTCGCCGAGTACGGCGTCCGCCAAGGCGGGCGCGTACTCCTCCGGCGGGCGGTTGAGAAACGCGAATTTGTGCGGCGTGCCCATCACCTCGGCAGCGCTGATGCGCTTGCCGGGCAAGGTTTCGCGCATCTGGCGCGAGATAGTCGTGACCTCAGGACATTCGAACATCGCAGCACCTCCTGCACAACTGCTGGAATATATTATCATTCTACCATATAATAGCATATTAGTGTTCAGGTTTTATATATCTCTGCGATGTGCTCGATGTGAGGATAATAGCAGTAAATATTACAATAAACGCATAATACCGATACTATATCAAAAGATATAGTAAAAGGGTGAATATTATGGTGGTAATATGGAAAATCTCTCTCAGTATTTACAAAATGCTATATCTGCAGCCGTAGCGCAATATTGGAATACACGACTGGAACAGCAGAACAAGCAAAAAGGTAGTGGTGGAGCTGACCAAGGTCTGCGAAGCGCCGTAACTGGTGGCGCTCAAATGGATGGATTTATCGACTGCTTTGCAAAAGTTATTTATCAAGTTGGTATAGATCCAAGATATGTATTCACAAAAAAATCAATTGATTTACCTGGCTTTTTTAGACCAACCAAGGAATGGGATTTACTCGTAGTAAAGGATGAACAGCTCATCGTAGCGATAGAGGTAAAATCTCAAGTTGGCCCATCCTTTGGAAACAACTTTAATAATAGAACGGAGGAGGCAATGGGAAGTGCGATAGATTTATGGACAGCTTTTCGCGAAGGCGCATTCAAGTTGAGTAATCAACCTTTTCTTGGGTATTTCTTTATGCTAGAGGACTGCGCCAAATCGCGCACACCAGTACACGTCAGGGAACCGCACTTTGATGTTTTCCCCGAATTTATCAACTCATCGTATACTCTGCGGTACGAGTTGTTTTGCCGTAGATTAGTCAGAGAACGTCATTATACTTCATCAGCATTCATCACCTCCCGAAGCGATTCTGGCCGGAGTGGTCTATATCTTGAACCCGCTTCTGACCTGACTGTCGATATTTTTGTCAGAAAGTTAATGGCTCATGTATCAGCCTTTACATAATGCAGAGTATGACCAGCATGTAACTACACACCGGCTGATCCAAGCGGATGCACGTGAGTTAAGCTTTATTAGCGATGCCTCAGTCCATCTAGTAGTTACTTCGCCGCCTTATTGGACCTTAAAACGCTACAATGAGAATCCTCAACAGCTTGGGCACATAGAGCAATACGAAGAGTTTCTTGAAGAATTGAACAAGGTCTGGCGGCATTGCTATCGTGTGCTCGTGCCTGGCGGAAGGTTAGTGTGTGTCGTGGGGGATGTTTGCCTTTCTAGACGGAACTATGGCAGGCATCTCGTTGTGCCCCTTCATTCTGACATTTCTGTGGCTTGCAGAAAAATAGGATTTGACAATTTAAATCCCATAATTTGGTACAAGATATCAAATGCTAATTTTGAAGCGAATAATGGGACAAAATTCCTTGGAAAGCCTTATGAACCTAATGCAATTATAAAAAACGATATTGAGTTTATACTTATGCAGAGAAAGCCGGGAGGATACAGAAATCCTACGGAGGAACAGCGCCGGCTTAGTATGATTGCCAAAAACGATTACAATACCTGGTTTCGGCAGATATGGGATATTCCTGGAGCATCAAATCGACAACATCCAGCACCGTTTCCTCTTGAGTTGGCTAACCGCCTCATCCGGATGTTCTCATTCTATGGCGATACTGTCCTGGATCCGTTCTTGGGGACAGGCACCACGATGCTTGCAGCAATTCAAGCAGAGCGGAATAGCATTGGGATTGACATAGATTCTGAATACTGCCGTATGGCGGCGAGCAGGCTACGTAGCAATGAACTTCAACTCTTCTCGAAAGTGCATCTGGTCTTTGAAAAGGCCAGCACCGATAAGGAGGGAAATCCCATTTTGCGCGAAGACCCATCTATCTATGATACATAAATATATGAAATAAACATATGCAGCTATAATAAACTGGATATCGCATAAACATTCAAGCTCGTCGTCGCCATGACGCACAAGACTATCTTGTCGCCAATCTATAAACGGGACGCGCATCTTGACTTAATCGAACCATTGGTCCGGTGTGTGTTTACATAACTATGTATGCGCTACTTTTCTCCCGCAGATGCTAGCTCCACCACCACTACCTGCGCGCCGGCGGCATTTGCCCCGTCGGTCGTGCACAAGGCCAGCGCCGAACCGTCGGACGTCCAGGCAGCCCCGCTGACAGAAGGCATCTCCAAGGGCGCGGCCTGCATGCCGACGGCCGCCCGTGTGAGCGCGAAGGTATAATCGTCGCTCGCGACGGGATCGGCCTCCAGCCAGGCATAACGCCCGTCTGCCAGCCAGGCGGGGAAGATATACCAGGTATGCGCACTGGCGGGCCGCTGGGCGACGACCGTCTGCGGAGCGCTCTGCACCATAATGCCCCAGGCCGGCGCCTGCCCCAGCGTATAATCCAGGATACTGTAAAGGTAGCTGCCATCGGGGCTCCAGCGCAGGCCGGAGGTTTGGTACGGGGCGTCGGCATAGGCGCCCTCGGCGGGGCGCAGCGGATCCCAGTCG
>JAJFUJ010000186.1 GCA_021372475.1 Chloroflexota bacterium
CCTGCGCTGTCAACGGATGGTCGCCAGTAATCATCAATGTGCGGATGCCCGCGCGCTGGCAGGAGGCGATGGCCTCGCGCGCTTCGGGACGCGGCGGGTCCGCCAAGCCCACCAGCCCGAGCAGCGTCAGGCCGGATTCAACCTCGTCCTGAGACAGCTTTTCTGTGGGCAAGCTGCGCTCCGCCAAGGCAATCACCCGCAGACCGTTGGCCGCCATACCGGCAACGCGTTCAGCGAGTGCAGCGCGCTGTGCGTCGTCCAGTGGCGCAACCGTCTGACCATCGACAACAGCAACTGCCAGCGGCAGCAGGGCTTCGGGCGCGCCCTTGACCAGCGCCGTCAGCGCCCCATCGCGGGCGACGACCACCGACATCCGCCTGCGTTCGTTATCGAAGGTAAACTCGTTCACGGCCGGATTGGCGGCCCGCAACATAACAGGCTCCAGCCCGGCCTGGCCGGCAGCGCGCAGCAGGGCGGCATCCAGCGGGTCGCCGGCATAGTCTGCGCCATTGGGCACGGCATCGTTGCACAACGCGCCGGCCTGCAGGATGCGCCCGCGCAGCCCCTCAGGCTCGACCACGGCCACTTCCATACGATTCTCGGTCAGCGTGCCAGTCTTGTCGGTGGCGATAACCGTCACCGAGCCCAGCGCTTCAACGGCCGTCAGCCGTTTAGTAATGGCGTGTTTTTGGGAGAGGCGGAAGGCGCCCAACGCCAGCACCATCGTGATGATGATGGGCAGCTCTTCCGGGATCATCGCAAAAGCTAGCGATAGGCCGGTCAGCAGCATCTGCTTGGGATCCTGGTGAGCTAACAGGATGCCCAGCAGCGGCACAAGCGCACTGAACCCAAGCGCAAACCACACCAGGCTCTTGGAGAGCTCGCTCATCATCTGCTGCAGGTGGGTGCGCGGCTCCTTAACCTGGCGCGTCATCCCGGCAATCTTGCCGATCTCGGCGTTCATGCCGGTTTCCGTGACCAGCGCCACGCCTTTGCCGCGGGTAACCAGCGTGCCGGAATAGACCAAGTTGCGGCGTTCCGCCAGGGGGGTGCTGGCCTCGAGCGTGATCCCGGCGTTCTTTTCAACCGGCAGCGATTCTCCCGTCAGCATGGATTCATCTATGCTCAGCCCATAAGCCTCCACCAGGCGTGCATCAGCCGGCACACGGTGCCCGGCGCGCAATATCACCACATCGCCCGGCGCCACCTGTTCCACCGGGAGATCAACAAAGCGCCCGCCGCGGTGCAGTGCTGCCGTCGGTTCGGCCAGCTTACGCAGACCGGCGATGGCCTTCTTGGCGCGCAGTTCGTTGAGTACCTCGATGGTGTTCAATACGAGGATGATAACAAAAATCGTGATGGCCTCGCCGAGCTCGCCCCATACAGCGTAGAGCACACCGGTGACGAGCAGCATCAGCACCATCGGCTCGGTGAGTTCCTCAAAAAACTCTTCCCAAAAAGAGAACTTTTTAGGCGCCGCAAGCGTATTGGCGCCCTCGCGCTCCAGGCGCGCCTGGGCTTCCTCGGCGCCGAGGCCGGTTTCCAAGCTGCTGTCGAGACGGCGAGCTGCCTGCTCAGCGGTGAGTGTTTGCCAGTGATGTTCCGTGGCGGGCACCTGCTGTACAGCTAACTTGCTCATCTACTCTCCTCAGGAGTGGGTTTGTCCTCAGTAGAGGAATCGTCCACTGCACGGCGGTAAATTTCAGCGCTAAAGGTATCAAAGACCATCTTGCAATGCTCGAGCATCTCCTTGGCCTGGCCTGCCAGGCCTGCGCCGACATAATCACGCCTCTGGATGCGTTCCAACCAGTTGGTCAGGCGCTCCAAATCCTGCTCGTTCTCCTCCAGCTCGGCAAAGATAAACCTTTCCTTGCGCGTCTCGTTGGCGATCTCGCTGAGGAACTCCTCGCCGTCGTTGAGAAATTCG
>JAJFUJ010000189.1 GCA_021372475.1 Chloroflexota bacterium
ATCTGCGACCTCGATGCTGAACGGTTGAACTCCACCGCGGATAAATACGGCATCGCAGCGCGCTATACAGACTACCGCAAGATGATTGAAGCCCAGGCGCCCGATGCAGTGTACGCCATCGGGCAGCCCACAATAATGTACGACATTTGGACCTGGTGTCTGCAACAGGGGCTGAACCTCTGCATCGAGAAACCGATGGGTATTACGCTGCATCAGGCGCGCATGCTGGCCTACCTGGCCGAAAAACACGGCTGCATTACCCAGGTCAGTTTCCAGCGGCGAACCTGCCCCATCTCGGTGAAACTACATGAAGCCTGCCTCGCTCACGGGCCAATCGTGCATGCGCTGTGCCGCTTTTACAAATGCCAACCGGGCCCGTATCTCGAGGCGCGCGACCACATGATGGATGACGGCGTGCACGCCATCGATACGCTGCGTTGGGCGTGCGGGGGTGAGGTGGTGGCGGTACAGAGCGAGATGAAGCGGGTGGGAACTCCTGATTATAATTTCATCTCGGCCGTTCTGCAGTTCGATAACGGCGCTACGGGCGTCATGCTCAACAGTTGGACAAGCGGACGGCGTATCTTTGCACTCGAGATGCATGCCCGGGGCATCTGCGCCGAGGTGGAGCTCGAGAACAAGGGTTATCTCTATGCCGATGGCGATACGCGCGGGAGCGAATATGACTCGCGCGAGGTGGCCGGCAGCGACCAATTGTATATATATGGTGGATTTCTAGCCAAGAACCGCGAATATATTGACGCCGTCAAAGCCGGGACACAGCCTGAATCGCACTTTGGCGATGCGGTAAAGACAATGGAAGTCGCAGAGACAATTCTTGCGCAAACTCTGCTGCATTCATAATTCTAACTCTGGGTAAGGGGAAACATGGGCAAGGCTAGGATTGGGATTATCGGAGTAGGTTGGTGGGGCACTGTCGGGCATCTTGAGCCGCTGCTCAAGGACGAGAAGGCTGAGGTTGTCGCGATATCATCGCGAACGGAAGCCAAGGTCAAGCAACGCGCCGAGAAATACGGCATCAAGCGCTATTTCACGGATTACCGTGAGATGATTGATACCTGCGGGTTGGACGGCGTGGTGGTGGCCACTACACCCAATATGCACTACGAACAGTCGCGTTATGCTCTCGAACATAACCTGAACGTACTGGTCGAGAAGCCGTTTATGCTGAAGGCGGAACAGGCGGTTGAGCTGGCAGCTCTGGCGCGCGAGCGCGGCAAGTTCATCACGGTATGCCACCCGATGATTTACTCTTCCTTGATGGCTCGCGCCCGTCAGCTCATCTGTAACGAGCTGGGCAGGCTGCTCTTGGTAGAAGCCCACTTTTCGCAGCGCACGATCGATCTCTACCGCTCGGATATACCGGGCATGTTCGGCCAGCGCGGCGATGATTATCCCGTGCCTGACAGCCACTCCTACGCCGACCCCGAGATTGCCGGGGGCGGTGAAGGCCACGCCCAGGCGTCACATATCATCGGCTCGCTGCTATGGTTGACGGGGCTGGAGCCGGAGACAGTGTTTGCCTTTATGGATAAGCAGGATACGCAGGTCGATGTGGTGGATACGATGACCGTGCGTTTCAGCAGCGGTGTAATCGGCACTATCACCGCCAACGGGATGACCCCGCCGCGCACCTATCGGCATACCCTCCATTTTCAAGGAGAAAACGGCTACCTTTTCCTGGACGATGCCAGCCATACCATCACCATACGCACTGCGCAGGATAACGAGGTGCGCATGTACCGCGTCGATCCTACGATGCCATACCGCGATATGCTGCCGCCCAACTTTGTGCGCGCCCTGTTGGGCGAAGAGGAGATGTTGGTCGGCACGGAGATTGCCGTCAACGAGGTACGCATTTTGGACGGCGCCTACCGTTCGGCGGCCAGCGGGCTGGCGGTGAAGGTGTAGACGTTCCTCTGGAAAGACTAACAAGAGCGGGCCGACGGCCCGCTCTTGTGCTAACAGCCGCAACGGGGTTATGCCGGGCCGTTGTGCTCCTGAGGCCGGCCGATATTATCCAGGAACTCGTAACGCGTCGCCTGGTTGGTCTTAAAGGTTCCCAGCATGGCGCTGGTGACCATACGCGCGTTTGCCTTTTTGACGCCGCGCATCGCAGCGCACAGATGCTCCCCCTCTATGACGACCGCCACACCGAACGGATGCAGGGTTTCTTCGAGGAATATCGCTATTTGCTGGGTCATGCGTTCCTGGAGCTGCAGCCGGCGAGCGTACATCTCGACAATACGCGGGATTTTGCTCAGGCCGATGACCTTGCCGCGTGGCAAGTAGCCGACGTGCGCGCGCCCCATAAAAGGCAGCATGTGGTGCTCGCACAGGCTGTAGAAATCGATATCCCGGATAACCACCATCTCGTCATAATCTACTTCATAGATGGCATCGTTCACCAGTTTGACCGGATCGACATGATATCCCGCTGTGAGTTCCTCGTACATACGGGCGACGCGTTCAGGTGTTTTGAGCAAGCCTTCGCGCTGCGTATCCTCGCCGATGGCCGTCAGGATGGCGCGCACAGCGCACTCGATATCGCCAGAACACGGCTGCTCTGGTACTTCGAGATCCTCGCGAAACACATCATAGTTGGATGGATTAACCTTCAGCGGGGGCATCTTTCTCCCTTCACCTAAACGATGCTACAGTTTAATATCGGGCCTGGGGGTCAACGCGCTGCTATCCAGGCTGGCGGCAATCTCAGCCATGGGCTGGTGTTTGACGGGATGCATCACGCCTGGAGCGATATCGGCCAGCGGACGCGCCAGGTGTGCATACGTGAGTATTGTCGGATCGGGTATTTTATGACCTTCTATATCCAACACAGCCTCATTGTACAACACCAGGTCGAGGTCAATCGAACGGGCTGCGAATTTATCAGCTTCGCGCACTCGGCCAAGCTCATCCTCCACCTGCTTGAGCCTTTGCAGCAGTTCATGCGGCAAGAGGCTGGTCTCTAAAAGCAGCACTGCGTTCAGATAACGAGCCTGCCCCGAGCTGCCCACCGCTGGTGATTCATACACCGGCGACACCGCCCAGATAGTGAACTGCCCGCGCAGCCTGGCGACGGCATTGCGGAGGTGCTGCTCGGGCTCGATGTTCGAGCCGAGACCTATATAAGCCAGATTGCGCTGCACGATACGCGGTTGCGCGCGGGTCACCTCCACGCCGACAGACTCAGCAAAGCGCAGCGCATTCGGTTTTTCCACCTGCAGCGTCACCCGCTGCACGCGCGGGTCCTCGAGGCAAAGGCCGGCCAGCTCGTGCGCTAACCTCTCCACAAGGTAATACCGCGAATGCTCCGCGAGCTGGATGATGCGCTTGGCCACAGTACGGTAGTTGACC
The DNA here is from genome assembly GCA_021372475.1 of Chloroflexota bacterium. GTDB lineage: Bacteria > Chloroflexota > Anaerolineae > UBA1429 > UBA1429 > JAJFUJ01. The sequence continues at coordinate 3,379 of JAJFUJ010000189.1, forward strand.
GAGTCGTCGATATTGTCGGAAACTCCCGCAGGCAGCGTATCCACTTCCATCACCACATTGATGAGCACATCTTGCCTGCTGCGCCGTTCATCATCGTTCACGCCGATGATAATGCGCACGAGCAGGTCTTTAATCAGGATACGGTCCGACATCCCTGCCTCCCTTACAGCTCCTGACCGCCGGTAACATACAGCAGCTCGCCGGAGACGAAATCACTGCGCAAGAGATAAAGCATCGCCTCAGCCACGTCCTCCGGGGCGCCATGGCGTTTGAGCGGTACCTGCTGGGCGATTGTATCCAGATAGCCCTCAGGCGCGCCGGGCGGGGGCAGCACAGCCCCCGGGGCGATGGCATTTACCTGGATATTCGGCGCCAGCGCTTGCGCCAGGCTGCGCGTCATCGCCACCAATCCGGCTTTGGCATAGGTATAGGCCAGGTGTCCCACCCCCGGGCGTACAGCGCGCCAATCGGCGATGTTGATGATATGCCCGCGGTTTCCATCCAATGCTTGTGCAAATGCCTGCGCCAGGAAAAAGGGAGCGCGTAAATCGACCGCAAAAACCTCATCCCAGGCATCGACCGTTGTATTGCGCCAGCCACCAGCCGGGAAGATAGCTGCGCTGTTGACCAGAATATCGATTGCGCCAAACGCAGCCCGGGCCTCGGCAAAAAGGCGAGAGGGAGCATCCGGTTGGCCCAGGTCAGCCTGGAAGGCCTGGGCGCGCACGCCGCAGCTCGTTAACACAGCGATGGTTTCAGCTACCTCTGCGCTAGCGTGGTAATGAATTGCGACGTTCACTCCGGAGCGAGCCAGCGCCACCGCCAGCACGCGTCCCAGGCGCACCGCTCCGCCGGTCACCAGCGCTGTTCGATTTTCGAGGTTCATGCCGTCATCCTACTCATTCCACGCTCATCTAGCTGCGCAATCGCTCAGCTTTACGTTCGATACCAGTCAAAAGCTCATCATACGAAGCAGCAAACGAAGCGACGCCTTCCGCCAGCAGTTGATCGGTCCAGGTTTGCAGATCCACATCGAGCTCTTGCAGGCGCAGCAATGCCCGACGCGCTTCATCCACGCCCAGGTGCACGGAGGGCTCGGTGCGGCCGTGGTCGAGCACGGCATCGAGTGTGGCGGGTGGGATGGTATTCACCGTATGCGCGCCCACCAGCTCATCGACATACAGTGTATCCGGGTATTTTGGATTCTTGGTGCCGGTGCTAGCCCACAACGGCCGCTGCACACGCGCACCGTGCCTGGCCAGGCCCTCCCAGCGCGGTCCGGCAAACATCTCTTCAAAATCCGCATAAGTGAGTTTTGCATTAGCCAAAGCCAATCTGCCCTGCAGCTCGGCAGCGCCCAGTTTGGCCAACTGCGGATCGGCAAGGGTATCGAGGCGAGAAACGAACACGCTGGCCACTGAGGCGACGCGCGATATCGCGCCTCCCCGAGCAAGCCGGCGTTCCAAGCCCCGCATGTAGGCCTCGGCGCAAGCCCGATATTCGCCGCGCCCAAAGATAAGGGTGACGTTTACGTTGATGCCTTCGGCGATGACAGCCTCGATGGCCGGAATCCCCTCAGGAGTGGCGGGTATTTTGATCATCACGTTAGGCCGCCCTAACTCGCTAAAGATGCTGCGTGCCTCGGCCACCGTGCCGGCTGTATCGTGTGCCAGACGAGGGCTGACCTCGATGCTGACAAAGCCGTCACCACCGGCGCTCTCATCCCACAGCGGGCGCTCTACATCCGCGGCGCGGGCGATGTCATCCAGCGTCAGCACGCGGTACATTTGCTCCACGGACAAGCCCTGCCTGGCCAATCGAGCAAGGTCAACATCATAATCGCTGCTGCCGGTTATTGCCTTGTTGAAAATAGTTGGGTTGCTGGTGACGCCGCGCGCTCCCTTGTTCAACCACTCCTGAAGCTCCCCGGAAACGATAAAGGAACGGCGGATAAAATCGATCCACACGGATTGTCCCTGTGCGTAAAGTTCGTGCAGTCTAGTCATCGCTGGTTTACTCCCAAGTTCAGGCAATAGTCATCATCTGTATCGCACGCGAAGCTACACCTAGCAGTGCGACTCGTGGATCCAGGATAACGTATACCGGTATGGTTTCCATCACATAACGAATTCGCCCTTTGGCGCAAAAAGCGTTCATAAACGCTCCCTTTTGCAGCTCGGGAACGATACGCGGCGGGATGCCGCCGCCCAGGTAAACTCCACCAGTCGCCAGTACCTTGAGCGCCATATCGCCGGCCTCGGCGCCCATGATTTCGATAAAGAGATCGAGGGCCGCCCGGCAAAGGGGCGCTGCATCAGGCCCCCTGGTCGCCTCGCTGACGATGATAGGCGTAGGATCCTCAGCTTCGGAGACAGCCCGAGCAAGCCATTCCGGCTCCGGGTAATTTTTGTTTACTTTAAGGAATTCATACAGATTGGGCAAGCCGCGGCCTGAGCAGACGCGCTCATTGCTCACGTGCCCATGACGCTGCCATAACCATTTCCCCAGGTCGTACTGCAGCTCGGAATCTGGCCCGAAATTAGAGTGCCCACCCTCCGAAGGATGGGCGCAATACTGTTGGCCGTCCCAGGTGAGGTAGCCTTCCCCTAGGCCGGTGCCAGGGGCGATGACCGCTATAGCTCCTCCGCGTTTGGCGGGAACATCATTGAGCGCGGCGACGCCGTCCGGCAGGAGGTAGGGCACGGCACTGGCGATGGCCTCCAGATCGTTTAGCAAAAATACCCCACGACAGTCTAGGCTCTTCTGGAGCTGATTTTGGTCAACTTGCCATGGCAAATTAGTGCCTGTCACCACGCCATCCACTACCGGGCCGGGCACGCCCAATGCAATGTAATCGATAGGGTAGCTAAGTGTGGTTATGGCATACCTAACCAGTTCCTCGGCGCTCCTGAAATCCGCCGACTGGACAAGCAGTTCGGCCAGCGGCACATGCAAATCCCGCGCAGGATCGACCACAGCCAGGGCAGTCTTGGTTCCACCAACATCGCCAATCAGCAGCATCGCTTACTCCAAGCTATTAGAATTAAGGACAGGATAATCAATCCGCGCGTTCAATGCAACTCATACATAAGCTAGATATTTGACATAAATGGCTATGCGCAAGTAGGATGAAACTGTTCAAGGAGGCCAGCATGTACAGCGATTCCAAGGGACCAATCGAAGCGTTTGTTTTCGGTACGTTTACCATCAATGGGATACGGCACAGCGAGGACGAGGCGGGGAACGTAACCGGGGCAGGCAAGGATATATGCCTGACGCCGGAGGGCATCACCCCATGGAATGAACGCAAGGGACACCTGCTCAAGCGCGAGATGCTCAGGCCGGCCTTAACCTACCTGCCGGATCTCCTGATTATCGGCTGCGGCGCGCAGGGCCGGTTGCAGTGCCCGAATGAACTAGTCCGCTACCTGAAAAAGAGCGGCATCGAGTGCATATTGGCCGTGCCAACCGCTGAAGCATGCGCAGAATACAATCGAGCCTGCAAGCAAGGCACGCGGGTTATGCTGCTAGCACACGGCACGTGTTGATATGCGGAACTGCTTACGCCGTTCGTCCTGACCTGCATCTCAGCGCGTGCCAAGCTGCCCGGCAGCCTGGCCGAGCATCCCTTGGTTGTAGGCCTCCTCGCCCGTCTGGTGCAACTGCACAATCCGCTCCTCCAATAGGCGCACCACATAGTCGGTCTGCCTGGCAAAGTGGAGATGCATCGCCGCCAGGTTAGCTGCCGCCTCAACCCCTCCGGGATTACGCACCAGGACCTGGAGTAGTGTGTACCAATAGTAAAACGCCGTATGCGGATTGATGCCGGCCCGCGATGAAAGCTTGATGAAACTCCATAACAAGCGCCTGGCTTCACGCAGGTTAGTTTTGTTGTGCCGCGAGGGATGCAAGTTTACCGCCGTATATAGGATGCGTTTGTAATAGTTTTTGGGTTTGTAGATACTTCTGAAAACTGCAGCGTGGTCATGTAGGATTTCCGCGCGTGGACGCCGTGTTACAAAGTTAAGCCCGCTCGTAGTCTGGTCCACATCGCATGCTTGCACCTGGATTAATCCGCCGGTAAAAAGGCGGCCTTCATCAGCCAGGCGGCGTGAAAGCTGGGTATTGGGAAGGGCCGAGAGGGTGCCGACCATGGCCATGCAGATGCCGGTATCCTGAATCAAATCGACCATGTGGTCGGCTGTGCGCTCGGTCTCATTATCAAAGCCCAGGATGAAGCCCCCATTCACAATCATACCGTAGCTGGTCAACTCACGGACCGCGTCGGCCACCTCGACGTTGCGGTTGTGCAGTTTGTGGGTCTGGGCCAGAACAGCATCATCGGGGCTCTCGATGCCCACAAAGACGTAACGAAAGTCATTATCGCGCATCAACTCTAGCAGACGCTTTTCCTTGGCCAGGTTGATTGAGGCCTCGGTGCTAAAGTAAAATGGATGGTCGTGCGCCTGGCTCCAAACGGATATCGCCTCAAGCACCTCGGTGACCCTGGCCTTGTTGCCGATAAAGTTGTCGTCCACAAAGTCGATGTGACCGCGGTAGCCCAGGGCATACAGCCGATCGAGTTCCGCGAGGATTTGCTGCGGTGCCTTGGTGCGCGGTATGCGCCCAAAAAGCTCAATAATATCGCAAAACTCGCAGTTATAAGGACAGCCGCGTGAGAACTGGATACCCACATGCATATAATCGGCAAAACGGATCAGATCGAAGCGAGGTATCACAGCCTGACTCATATCCGCCCGTTCCAGTGAGCGGTATTCCCCACTATTTACCTGGTTCCCCAAGTCAGCCAGCCAAGGTGGGATAGTCACCTCACCCTCGCCAAGCACACGAAAGTCTGCTCCATCATAGATATGAGTTTGCGATGTCGGGTCAGGACCGCCCACTGCGACCGGCTTACCTAGTTGGTGAGCACGTTCGACAATACGCAAGATGGCAGCTTGCTGAGGCAGCATCCCGCCGGTGAGCACAATATCTGCCCAGGCTAGATGTTCATCCGTGAGAACGGCAGCGTTTTCGTCGATAAGCCGCAACTGCCAGTGCTGCGGCAGGAGGGCTGCGACTGTCAGCAAACCTAGCGGCGCCGCTGGATACTTGGCGCCTACCAACTTACACACATCCCGGTAATTCCAAAAGCTGTTGGGGGAAAAGGAAGGCTGCACTAGGAGGCAGCGCGCCCGGCGGTCGATCAAGCTGGACATATGGCTCCTCACGCATAACCCCTGTTAACTAATCCTTATGGCACATCGATGAGCCGATTTGTTGCACTGCAATCAAGATAACCCGAAAAACCTAGCGGGGTTACATCTGCCTGCTGTTTTCAACTGAACAAGCCAACGCGCTCCATCATCGGTGCAGCCTAAGTAGCGGCTTTCGCTGCGCTAGGGGTTATTTTTGCAGTTTCATCTTCCACGGCGGCGGCCAGATCAAAATCTCGTGCTGCGGATTAGCCCGCCAGCGGGCGACCTCCCAGCTCCACTGGGGCCAGTTATCAGCCCTGAACTGGTCAATGTCGCTTTGGTAATGCCATGTGCCCGTCCCTAGGCCAAACAACAGCAGTACCGTGCAAAACCAGGTTTGCCAGCGGTGCTTCGCTGTGGGCAGAAAGTCGATATTGGCCAGTAAAAGCAGCAAGAGCATCACGCTTGGGGCGTAAAAGTAACGGATAGCGCTGGATGGGTTGACCAGCAGGAACTTGCTGTCCCCTGGGGCAACCAAAGCTGTGGCCACCGAGAGCATGACCACCAACAGGTAGCTGCCCACCATCAGGCCGTTGCGCCTCGGCTGACGCCAGCACAAGGCAGTGAGCAGCGCCAGCAAGCCTATGGTGAGCGCTGCAATCAGCCAGCTAAAATTGGCCCCGCCTGCAGCACGTAAAGCCGATAGCCATTCGGCAGAAATGCCGGCGGCAGATTGGCCCAGGATTGGCGCGACGACCGTCCGGTTAAAGATGACCACTATCAGCGAGGCGAAATCCAGGCTGCCCAGACGCGCAGCCAGGGTGAGGCTGCCGGTGCGAGTGCTCCACCAGGCCCAGACTTGCACCAGGGAGCCCGCCCCGACGATGCCGGCCTGCAGCGCCGATTCGCGGCTACGCTCCCATAGTGCTTTGAGGATAAACATCGGCAGCAGAAAGCAGCTCACGGCACCCGTCAATGTGCTTATGGCAAGGATGAGATAGTACAACCAACGGCGCCAGGTTCCCAGGGTGCGCGTATCTTCCAATAGAAGAAGAAAAGCCGCTATATTCCAATAAAATTGCGCATTGATTGTGTTAAGCCAGACTTCACCGCTCGATGCGGCAAACAGAACCACAAGCGCACCTAAAAGGCGCTTGTACCAGGTATTCCACATGCTCGCATTGCCCCAGGCAATCAAGGCGATAGGCAACAGTTGTACGCCAAAGGCAAGCCATGTGGTTACTGCCGGGGCTTGATTTATACCGAAC
>JAJFUJ010000029.1 GCA_021372475.1 Chloroflexota bacterium
CAGAATTTGTATACGATATTAGGAAAGCAACATCAGAATTGACAAAACCCGGTAGGCTGACCGCGGGTGCGGACAGCACCTTGTCTTGTGACGTTTGGGCCTCCTTTCACACCTCATCCTACTATGAAGGCAGCAAGCCCTTCATATCTAGCCGGCGGTCAGAAGCCACGCTGCTCGAACCACCGCGATCACCTGGTTTGTCTAGCGCTGTATATCTACCGCGTAACTAAACACACCGCTGTGTGTTTTCACAGAGAAGCGGTATTATTCGAATAATATATATCCAAAACTCGTTAAGGGTCAAATAGATAAGCTGCCTTACCAAACAGTGAGGCAGCCTTGATCATCCCCATCGCTGGTTTACCTCAGCCAGATATCAGATATCCCCACAGAGCCACTCCCATCGGCAGCAGCCATCCTTAACTTTTAGTAGCTGCGCGGGATCAGCGCTGGAACCGGCAGTGCCGTTCGTCTGCGCGTGCGTAACAGGGCGCCTCTTTTGCGAAATCCCCCATTATCAGCAGCAGCTATCCTATTACCCCTGAGCCCCGCGCGCGGTATATTCGAACAGCAGATCGAGGTAGCTGCGATAAAGCTCCAGCGAGACGCCCGGCGGCGTCTGATGGTCAACGCTCGGGATGAAACCTCCCGTGCGCATCAGGGGCAGCAGGCGCTCGAACTCAGCGCGCATGACCGCCTCGCCCAAAGGCATCGTCATCTTGTCAAAATGGCCGATAATCTGCAGCTTGGGATCCATCGTATGCAGCACCATGCCGTCCACCCCGGCCTGGCGTTCGAGCGGCAGAAAGCCGTGCACATCCACCTCAGAGAACCATGGCACCATCTTGGTAATATCGCCGTCCGAATCGATGATGGGGATGATGTTGAGCTCGCGCAGCACCGGCACTACCTGGCGGTAGTAGGGGGCGATGAATTCGTCAAAGAGGGACTTGGAGAGCATCGGCCCGTGGTTGTAGGACATATCCTCGGCGAATGTCATAAAAGTCGGGCAGCAAACGGGCGCCATCTTTTTCAGCGAGCGGATGATGAAATCGGCCAGGTCCTGGTTCATGCGGTGCATCAGGTCGGCATGGTCGTAAAAGGCATACATGTGCGGCTCGATGCCGAACAGCGTGCGCGGATACCAGAAAAAGCCGTCAAAGGTCACCCAGATGACGGCGTCGCCTTTAGCCTGACGTTTTCCCCAGGGGCGCATGCTCGCGAGCAACTCGGGGAATTCGGGGTAGAGGTGCGGTCTGAGGGTGTCGTAATCGGCGTCGCTCTCCACCCAGCCGATGCCGTGCCCCCTCGAAGGCGGGAATGTGGGCGCATGCAGCGGCATCCAGAACTGCTTGATCGGGTCGAGCCCGAAATAATCGTGGATCTCAAAGGTGTCCATCAGGCGCGCGGGCAAGCCCTCGCCGTGCCAGCGCTCGATGGTTTTATCCCACCAGGTAGCCCATTCCCAGCGCGGGAGGCGGTCGACCGGTTGAAAGTTCATCACGGCGCGGAAACGCTCGACATGGTTCATGGAAGGCTCCTGATGGTGTGATGGGCACGCGCTTGTTTAGTGCGGTGGACGCAGTATAACCGGTTGGTACAGGATAAGCAAAGAAGAGGAACAGCGCGAGTATCTTACTATAAGTCCTAGTACTCGTTGTGATGAATTATATTCAGCGATATAATCATGATATAGCCTTATCAGCATGCACTGCACCTCCTTATTCATCTTCATACACACTGATCACCTCTCCCTCGCTCACTGGCATAATGTATAGGCTGTATAGTGTGTCTGGAGGTACCCCAATGAACACGCTGTTCCTGGTCGCGATGATTCTCGAAGCAGTCTTTGGCCTCGGCTTTACCCTGGCGCCCGCTTTCATGCTGGCGCCCTTCGGCGTTGCCCTGGACGCCACCTCAACCACGCTAGCCCGCCTGTTCGGCTCGGCATTACTCAGCCTGGCGGTGCAGTTGTGGTTCGCGCGTAAATCGGATCATCCAGCGTATAGAAAAGGTACTGTATACGCGCTGACTACCTACTATCTGGTGAGCGGCATCCTGCTGCTTATCACCCAACTCAACGGCCAGATGAATACGCTGGGCTGGAGCCTGGTCGCACTGCACGTGGCGCTCGCCGTTTGTTTCGGATATTTTATCTTCAAGTAGCCGCGATGGGGTTCCTTGTCGAACAGCGCACCGTCCTGCTGGCAATTATT
>JAJFUJ010000208.1 GCA_021372475.1 Chloroflexota bacterium
CGTGATGAAGGGCGAGTACGTCGATATGTTCGAGGCTGGCATCATCGACCCGGCCAAGGTGACCCGTTCGGCCGTCGAGAACGCCGCTTCAATCGCCGCGATGATCCTTTCTACTGAGGCGCTGATCACGGATATCCCGGAGCCTCCTGCGCCTGCTCCAGCGGAGCCTGCTGATTACTAAGCTTTGGATATATAACAAGACCTCGCCGTCGGCGAGGTCTTGTTGTTATTACACAGCCTTAAGCTGGGCTCAGGCTATTCCTTAGTGGAAACCTTGATCGTCTTGGTGCGCACTTCCTCCTGCTTGGGGATGGTGAGCGTGAGCACACCTTTATCGAAACTGGCTTCCGCTTTATCCGCCTGAACGGGGATATTGAGCCGCAGCGTACGGCTGAATGTGCCAAAAGCACGCTCCTGCAGTAGGTAATCTACGTTTTCTAGAGGACCGGTAATTTCACCCTTAATAGTGAGCGTATCGCCCTCAAGCGTTATTTCAACCTTTTCGGGATCGACACCGGCAACTGCGGCTGTAATTACGACATCCTCATCGGTTACATACACATCGATGGGTAGTTGGCAGATGGGCATGGTTGTTGCCCTCCAGCCCACTGGCCGATAGTTTTCACCGATAAAACGATCCATAGCTTCGCGCAGAGTAATCATATCGCGGAACGGTTCCCAACGATTAGCTGACATTTTACTATAACCTCCCTGAATCCTATTTAGTCTTTACCTGGATGGTCTTTGATTTTGCCTCTTCAGCCTTGGGAACTGTCAGCACCAGAAGACCATTTTCGAACTCTGCCTTAGTCTCGTCCCCTTTTACACCCGAAGGCAGCATCACCGTGCGCTGGAAAGCCCCCCGCCTGATTTCGCGGCGTATGTAGTTACGCTTTTCATCGCGCTCTTCCTGCTCGCTCTTGCTTTCACCCTTAATTGTAAGGGTGTCACCGGTGAGTGTTATTTGTAAATCTTCTGGTTTAAAGCCGGGCACCGATACCTTAACAATCACCTCATTATCGGTCTCATACATATCCAGAGCAGATGCGGTTGGCTCCCCCTTGGATTCCGTCGGATACAAGTTATTATACATGCGATCCAGGCGACGCTGCATAGCTAACAACTCCCCAAACGGGTCCAAACGAATCAGATCACTCATCATACACCTCCATAAATACTTGTACTTCACTGCCCAGTGGCAGTAGTTCTTAAATCACAAACCGATTATAGCAGATATGATATGATTTGTCAATATATTTTTATATCAATAATCATTAAAGTTGAGCCGATATATATCAACCTCGTTGACATTTCGCCATTAATCGCTTATAATAAGGTATATCGGTGAGGTTGATGGGCTATATGGAATACAAAGACTACTATCACGTTTTGGGCGTCAAGAAGGATGCTTCTACTGAAGAGATACGTAAAGCCTACCGTAAGTTGGCTCGCAAGTATCATCCTGATGTAAACCCCAATAACAAGGAAGCGGAGGAGCGCTTCAAGGAAATAAATGAAGCAAATGAGGTGCTGACTGATCCGGACAAGCGGCGTAAATATGACACCCTGGGAGCTAACTGGCAGCAGTATCAACAAGCTGGCGGTGATCCGAATGCTTTTGATTGGAGCCAGTGGATGGCCAACGCCCAGGGCGGCCAGCGTATGCGTACGGAGTACGTCGATTTGAACGATTTGTTCGGCAACGGGGGAGGATTCTCTGATTTCTTCCAGGCCATGTTTGGCGGGGCGCCAAGGGCCGGTTCGCGCGGTCAGTCTCCGGTGATGACTGGCCGCGATATCGAGCAGTCAGTCGAAATCACATTAGCAGAAGCTTACCGGGGGACAACGCGCATCCTGAAGACGAGCAAGCGCCGTTTGGAGGTTAAAATCCCGGCGGGAGTAGATACTGGTTCGCGCGTGCGTATTGCTGGGGGAGGCGAAGCGGGCCGTAATGCCGGCCGAGCTGGCGACCTATACCTGGTTATAGTCGTCCGCGAAGACCCGAATTACAAACGAGAGGGCAATGACCTGCATATGCATGTGCCAGTCAGCCTCTACACTCTACTGCTGGGCGGTGAAATTTCGATTGAGACACTCAAAGGGAAGCTCTCGCTCAAGATCCCTGCCGAAACTCCGGCCGGCCGCGAGTTTCGTTTGCGCGGACAAGGGATGCCTGCTTTGAAAAATGCGGAGCAGTTCGGAGACCTGTATGTCAAGGTAGATGTTCTGCTTCCCCAGAAGCTTTCCGATGAGGAAAAAAAGCTCTTCAAACAATTGGCAGCGATGCGGTGAACAGCGTAAACCACTCATAAATGTCGAGTGATAGGATGGGAAATGGTAGATATTTACTTTGAAGATGATGAGCCGTGTTATGTGATTAGCGTGGTTGCCAAGTTGGTCGATATGCATCCTCAGACGCTGCGTTATTATGAGCGCGTGGGGTTGATTAAGCCCTCACGTACGGCTGGGCGTATTCGCTTGTATTCACAGCGGGATGTTGACAATATCCGCAAGATTGCGCGGATAACTGATGAACTCGGGGTCAAAAACCTCGCGGGTGTGGAAGTGATTATCAATATGACCCAGCGTATCGAGGAATTGCAGCAGCAGTTAACAGACTTGGAACAGCGTTATCAGCAAGAGACAGCCGAGCTGCGCGGCCAGTTGCAGATCTGCGAAAGGATGCTCCAGCAATACAGGACGGGTTTTCTTACATCTGGCTCTCAGCCGGACGAGTTATCTGGTAGAAAGGAGCGATGAACATGGTCAGTGACAAGGATATCCGGGAACTGGTCAGCTATGAAGGTTCAGATCTGCTGCTTTCTGTCTATCTCGATACGGATTTATCTGCCAAGCCCAGGGATGCCGTAAAATTGGATTTACGTCAGAGCTTGAAAGAGTTGGCAGTTTCACCGGATGAGCATGCTGTTGATGCGATTACCCAATATCTGGATTATGAATACACCTGGCAATCGCGTGGATTAGCCCTTTTTGCCGTGGAAGGCCGTCTATGGAAAGTGATAACCCTGCCGGTTGCGGTGCCCGCCCATTCTAGCCTGGCCAAGTATCCTTATGTACGCCCTTTGGTCGATTTTAGGGATCGCTACGGTGATTACAATGTAGCGATAATTGATCGGGAGAGTGTCAGGTTGTTCTCCGTCTCGGGAGGCAAGATCAACTCAGAGACCGAAGCTTACGGCGAGGGGCTCAAGCGTCATAAGCAAGGCGGATGGGCTGCCGCACGCTATCAACGCCATGAAGACAACATCGTCTTGCATAATCTCAAGCAAACGATCGAGCTCATCGATGCCTTCAGCGCGGATTCGGGTTATGCGCACCTGATTTTGGGGGGCAACAATGAAATCCTGAACCAGATGCAAGGGATGTTGCCGGCTGCATTGCGCAATAAAGTAGTCGCGGAATTCCCGGCAGATATCCGCATCAGTCAGCAGGAAATTCTGGCTATTACCCAAGAACTACTGGCCCTTAGCGACCGGGAAAGGGAGGAGCATTTGGTCAACGATACCATTACCGCTGCCTCCAAGGGTGGCGCCGGTGTACGCGGCCTGGCTGACTCGCTGTACACCTTACGCGAGGGGCGGGCAAGGCAATTACTTATTTCCACATATCTCGAATCGGCTGGTTATGAATGTGCTCACTGCCGTTATCTGGCAGTTGAGTCTTTTACCACCTGCCCTTTTTGCGGTGAAAAGGATGTTCAGGCAGTGCCGGACGTAGTCAATGAGGCAGTGGTTAACGCCCTGAAAGCAGAGGTCGCGGTGAATGTGATACGCGATAACCGGATCCTCGACGATTCAGGTGGTATTGCAGCAGTTTTACGTTATTAGGATTTTAACTTAAGGATAGTGAGTGTTAATCGTATGAATATAAATCGTTTCACTGAAAAGGCTCAAGAAGCTATCGTACATGCTCAAGAGCTGGCGCAGGCTAATAACCAAGGCCAGGTCGATGTTGAGCACTTACTGATAGCTTTACTGGCGCAGCAGGATGGTGTCGTCCCCCAAATCGTCAGCAAGATGGGGGTTCAGCCTGATTCCTTGGTCAGCCAATTGCAACAGGAACTGCAGCAGCAGCCGAAAGCTTACGGTCCTGTTCAGATAGCCCTCTCACAGCAGCTTGCGCGTGTTCTGGAGGCAGCTCAGCGCGAAGCTGAACGCATGCACGATGATTATGTTTCTACCGAGCATCTGTTCATCTCTTGTCTCGATGACGCAGGTTTTTCGGGCAAGCTGCTGCATCGATATAACTTGGATCGGGAGAAGGTGCTACAAGCCCTGACAAATATTCGAGGGAATCAACGTGTTACCGATAAAACGCCCGAAGGCCGGTACCAAGCGCTTGAAAAATATGCCCGCGACCTGACGGAGCTGGCGCGTCGCGGCAAGCTTGACCCCGTTATCGGCCGTGACGAAGAGATACGGCGCGTCATTCAGGTGCTATCGCGGCGCACTAAAAACAACCCGGTGCTGGTCGGCGAGGCTGGCGTGGGTAAAACAGCCATCGTCGAAGGGCTGGCGTTGCGTATTGTTAAAGGAGATGTTCCCAAAGGGCTGCGCGATAAGCAAGTGGTCGCGCTCGACCTAGGTGCGCTTGTAGCCGGCGCCAAATACCGCGGTGAGTTCGAGGAGCGCCTGAAAGCCGTTCTTAAGGAAATTCAGGAGTCTGAGGGCAAGATTATCTTGTTTATCGATGAGCTACATACAGTCGTTGGTGCCGGCGCAGCGGAAGGCTCCTTGGATGCCTCCAATATGCTAAAGCCCATGTTGGCCCGCGGCGAGTTAAATTGTATCGGGGCTACGACTATCAATGAATATCGCAAATATATTGAAAAGGATGCTGCCCTCGAACGGCGCTTTCAGCCAGTTTATGTCGAAGCCCCTTCTGTAGAAGATACGATAAGTATTCTGCGCGGTTTGAAAGGGCGTTATGAACTGCACCATGGCATACGCATCCAGGATTCTGCACTGGTCGCTGCTGCGGTGCTTTCTGACCGCTATATCGCGGACAGGTTCCTGCCCGATAAGGCGATCGACCTGGTGGATGAATCGGCTGCCAAACTCAAGATGGAGATCGACAGTTCGCCGCACGAGTTAGATGAAATCGAACGCCGTGTCATGCAGCTTCAAATTGAACAGCAAGCCCTCAGTAAAGAGACCGATGCTGCTTCCAAAGAGCGCCTCGCCAAGTTGAATGAGGAGTTGGCCAACCGGCGTGAGGAACTAGCTGGCCTCAAGGCGCGTTACGACCGCGAGCGCACAGCAATTCAGAGGGTTCAGGAAATTAAAGCAGAGCTTGATGAACTGCATACCCGATCAGATAAGGCAGAGCGCGAATCCGACCTGGAACAAGCCGCCAAACTGCGTTATGCCGAAATCCCGCAAGCGGAACGCCAGCTTAAACAAGCTGAGGAAGTGTTGGCCACTATCCAGGAAGGGCAACCGCTGTTAACTCAGGAAGTAACCGACCAAGATATCGCCGAAATTGTCAGTAAATGGACGGGTATCCCTGCCTCGCGTTTGATGGAGGGAGAAGTAGAAAAGCTGGTGCACATGGAAGAGCGCCTGCACGGGCGCGTTGTCGGCCAGGATGAAGCTATTTCGGCCGTTTCCAACGCAGTCAGGAGGGCGCGCTCTGGATTGCAGGATCCCAGACGGCCGATCGGCAGCTTTATCTTCCTGGGGCCGACTGGCGTCGGTAAAACGGAGCTTGCCAGGGCGTTAGCCGAGTTTCTCTTTGATAGTGAAGATGCCGTTATCCGTCTGGATATGAGCGAATATCAGGAGCGGCATACGGTAGCCCGTATGATTGGTGCGCCACCAGGTTATGTGGGGTATGAGGAGGGCGGACAGCTTACGGAGGCAGTGCGCCGCAGGCCATATTCCGTCGTGCTGCTCGATGAAATAGAAAAGGCACATAGCGAAGTCTTTAATGTGCTGCTGCAGATCCTGGATGATGGCCGCCTGACCGACGGGAAAGGGCGAACGGTTAACTTTAAGAATACCGTCATCATCATGACGAGTAATATCGGCAGCCAGTATCTCAGCGAGGCAGTTGGACAGCCGGATGAAGTGATCCGTCAGCAGGTGATGGGGGCGCTCCGGCAACAGTTCCGCCCCGAGTTCCTCAACCGCGTAGATGAAATCATCCTTTTCCATAAGCTGACGCGCGAACAACTCGGTAAAATAGTAGATATCCGGATACGCTCTTTACAACAATGGCTGGAGAATCGCAACATTACCTTAGAGATCACAGCCTCAGCGCGCGCCGCGCTGGCCGCAGAAGGGTTTGACCCCATTTACGGAGCGCGGCCGCTCAAGCGCACGATTCAAAAACGCATTCAGGATCCTCTCGCTCTGCACATCCTCCAAGGCAACTTTATAGAGGGAGATACGGTGCGTATAGATTACAAAGATGAGGAGTATCGCTTCACAAAAGCGTAACTGTACATACCGAGCGTGCAATTAGGCAGTTTGAGTTTCGATATTAATATAGCAGGAGCTTTACATGTTAAGTTACGAACGTTTTAGTGAGGGCGCCCAGGAAGTGGCGACCCGTTCTATTGAGCTAATGCAACGCTATCATCATTCGCAGTTGGATAGCGAGCACGTGATGCTGGCGATCCTTGAGGTATCTTCTGATGAGGTTTCGGACATCATCGATGGGCTCGAGGTCGATGCATCGCAGCTCCGAGAGAGGATAGATCAACTGTTAAAATCCAGTCCGCGCCTTTCTGCACAGGCGCCGATGATGCAGGCAGCCCAAGTGTATATTACTCCGCGGGTTAAACAGGTGATGGACCGCGCCAGCGCCGAAGCGACACGGCAGCAATCCGACTTGATTACGGTCGAACACTTGCTCATTGCGATTATGCAGGAGGAAGGCACAGAGTTGAGCCGGTTGCTTTCAGAAGTGGGCTTAACTCAAAAGCGCCTCACAGAAATGCGCCAGTCCCCAGAACAGGGGAAAAAGGAAGCCAAACCAAAATCCGACTTTAAGCTCAAGACGCTTGAGAAATATAGCCGCGACCTGACGCAGATGGCCAGGGAGGGCAAGTTGGACCCGGTCATTGGGCGTGACCAGGAAATCCTGCGCGTGCTGCAGGTGCTTTCTCGCCGTACCAAGAACAATCCGGTGCTGATTGGCGAAGCCGGCGTCGGCAAAACCGCAATCGTGGAAGGTCTGGCACAAAAGATCGTGGAAAGCGATGTGCCAGAACCGCTCCTCAACAAACGTGTGATCTCGCTGGATTTAGGCGCGATGGTGGCGGGCTCTCGCTTCCGCGGGGAGTTCGAGGAGCGCCTAAAGGCTTCACTGACAGAGATTCAGCAAGCGTCCGGGCAGATTATCCTATTTATCGATGAACTGCATACCGTGGTGGGAGCAGGAGCAGCGCAGGGAGCTATCGACGCTTCCAATATGTTGAAGCCGGCCCTGGCCCGTGGCGAGTTGCGTTGTATCGGCGCGACCACGCTGGACGAATACCGCGAGCATATCGAACGCGACGCAGCGTTGGAGAGGCGCTTTGCCCCGGTGTACATAGATGAGCCAAGCATAGAGGAGACCATCCAGATGCTACGCGGGCTCAGGGGGCGTTATGAGACCCATCACAAGGTGCGCATCTCTGATGATGCGCTGGTAGCGGCAGCCCGGCTTTCGGATCGTTATGTGAAGGACCGCCGTCTGCCCGATAAAGCCATTGATCTTATCGACGAAGCGGCTTCCAGGCTGCACCTTTCGATCTTGAGCTTGCCGGCCGACCTGAAAGAACTGCGCAAGCAGGTGCAGCGCTTGACCCAGGAGGAGGAGCAAGCTGGGCAGGAGCGCAACTATGAAAAAGCAGCCCAGCTCAAGAGCGAGAAGCTGCAAAAAGAGAATGAATTCAACCAACGCATAGATGCCTGGCGTGCAGCCCAAGGCATAGATGAACAGGTTGATAGCGAGAATGTGGCAGAGATCATCGCCATGTGGACGGGTGTTCCTGTTACTCGCATGCAGGAAGCGGAAACCAGCCGATTGGTGCATATGGAAGATGCACTGCGTAAACGTGTGGTCGGCCAGGATGAAGCGATTGTTACGGTGTCTGACGCTATCCGTCGAGCGCGTTCAGGGCTTAAGGATCCTCAAAGGCCGATTGGCAGCTTTATCTTTCTGGGTTCGAGCGGCGTAGGTAAAACCGAGTTAGCCAAGGCGCTCGCAGCCTTTCTATTCGATGACGAGGACGCTTTGCTGGCCATCGATATGTCCGAATACGGTGAGCGCCACACCGCCTCACGCCTGGTGGGTTCACCTCCAGGTTACGTGGGATACGAGGAGGGCGGGCAGCTCACCGAGGCTGTCAGACGCCGACCGTATCAGGTAATCCTTTTTGATGAAATTGAAAAGGCGCATCCGGATGTGTGGAACACGTTGTTGCAAATTCTTGAAGAGGGACGGCTGACCGACGGCCAGGGCAGAGTGGTGGACTTTCGTAATACCGTAGTTATCATGACATCCAATATCGGTACGCGTTATGCCAGCCGACAGGCCGCTTCTTTGGGATTTCAGGTGGCTACCGAAGCGCGCAAAGAAGAATTAGCCGCAGATGAGATCTCCGAGAGCCTAAAGCGCACCTTCCGACCCGAGTTCCTGAATCGTGTGGATGAGGTAATCATATTCCATAATCTGACGCATGAGGACATGCTAAAGATCGTTGATTTGCAGGTAAAGGAGTTGTCCGAGCGATTACACGAGCAGGGGTTCAGCATCAAGCTCAGCCAAGCAGCCAGCGACTGGTTGGCTGCTAGAGGGTATGATACTGCTTTTGGAGCGCGTCCTCTCAGACGTGCTTTGCAGCGATATATAGAGAATCCGCTTTCGCAGCGGTTGCTGGCGGGTGAGCTTGGATCAGGGAGCCAGATTCTGGTCGATGTGAACGAGGCTCAGGACACTCTGGCCTTTACGATCATCGCCAAAGATAATCTACTCCCAGCGCCAATGCCTGAGGAAGACACATCATTACTGGGAGTGAAAGAATGAGCGATCAGCAGCCAAGCTCCCTCAACTGGCAATGCGCAATGGATGCGGAACCATCTGCAGTAAAAACGCTTTATGAGGATATGCTTAAGCACAAGCCCTTGAACGGTCTGGCTCCTGCGCTAGCGCAAGCTTACCTGGCCCTTGCCTATATGTATGAGCGCGGTGGGACGCTGTTTATCTGCGGCAACGGTGGCAGCATGGCCGATGCTATTCATATCTCGGGAGAGCTGCTCAAATCGTTCGCGCGTGCGCGTCCACTGCCACATGAATTTGAGCGCAGGCTGCTGCTGGAGCCGGATGGCTCAGCTCTGGCAGCCAGCCTACAGACCGGGTTGCGCGCCCATGTGCTGGGACTTAACCCGGCGCTGCTCTCGGCTGCCTCTAACGACCTCCCGCTGCCGGGCGTCGGGTATGCGCAGGAGCTACTGGCTCTTGCAAGACCTGGAGATGTGCTCCTGGGTATCAGCACGAGCGGCAAAGCCAGGAATGTGCATCTGGCGGTGAGCGTCGCCCGCGCACAGGAAATGACGACGATTGGGTTGACCGGGGCAGCCCCTAACCCGCTGGCGGATAGAGTAGATATCCCTATCGCAGTCCCCGAGCGCGAAACGTTTCGCGCTCAGGAGCTGCATGAAGCGCTCTATCACCAACTATGTTTGATGCTGGAGGCGCGCTTCTTTTAGGGTTGCCGGGGACGCTCGAGCACTTGTGGATTGACCAGAAAGGCAGGTCTTTGGCCGGTGAATACGGCGCGGACCAATTCGCAAACCAGCACATACAACTTGTGGCGTGCTTGCGATGAGGTGGCACTGATATGCGGTGTCAGCACGACGCGGTCGAGGGCAAACAAAGGGGAATCAACAGGCAGCGGCTCCTGTTCAAATACATCTAAACCTGCTGCGCGGACCGTATTGTCTTTAACAGCCTGAACAAGGGCTGGCTCATGGATAATCGGTCCGCGCGCGGTGTTTACGAGCACCATGCCCGGTTTCATCTTCCGAAACTGCGCCCAATCGAGCAGATGGGTTGTTTCTGGAGTCAATGGGCAGTGCACCGATAACATATCCGACCGCTCGAGCAATTCATCTAGGCTGACTAGCTTTACCCTAAATTGGTTGGCATATTCCTGCGTGATGTATGGATCGTATGCCAGGAGAACAGGCTCCCAGCCCGTTAACCGGCGTGCGAATGCGCTGCCGATGCGCCCCAAACCAATGATGCCCACCGTGGCTCCCCACAATCCTTCAGTGGGGGCTGCTAGATTCCGGCTGAATTTACCTGCCCGAACGGCCGCGTCCAGCCTGGCGACGTGGCGGTTGGCGGCCAAGAGCAGGGTCATGGCATGATCAGCCACCTCATCGGTGCAATAGGTAGGCGTGTAACATACCATAATGCCCAGCTCACTGGCGGCAATGTAATCGATGCTGTCGTAGCCCGCTCCGGCGCGCACGGTACAGCGGCAATTAGGAAGTTGCGATAGCACATTGCGAGTAAGCAGCGGTACGGTTGTTTGAATGATGATAACCTGGGCGTCTCGAGCCACTTTGAGCACCTCCTGCTCGCTGCGGCACTGGTATACCCGCCAATCGATTCCATACTGCGCAAGATAATTCGCTTCCCAACCCTCAGGTGTCAGCAGTGCCCCATCATGGTCGATCAAAACTGCTTGTTTGTTCATGCAGCTCCTTCACACAGCGCAGGCTTAATTTATTCTAAATCATACAGTTTTGTTGGCAAGCTTTTGACAGAATCCGTACGACTTGTAAAATCAACAGATAATCGATGGATTCAGAATTTGCTGCCAGAAGGTGAGGGCTATGGAAGATAAATTTAAGGTAAAAATGCCCAAACAACTTATCTGGATTGCATTTGGCCAGATAATTGCTGTGCTGATAATGCCGCCATCTGTGATAGCTTCGATTTCACCGATTATTTGGGGTGTTATACTGCTCATCTTTGCTCTCTTGGGTTTGAGTTTGCTACGTCGGAGAGCATGGGCGCGGATTGCCAGCATATTTATCCAGGGATTTAGCATTATCGTACGCCTTTTGATCATATTGCCTAATGCCAAACTTGGTACTGATCCGTCTTCACCCTGGAATTTCCAGATGCTTATCACCAGCATAGTTTCAATGGCTTTTTCAGCAGTGGTGCTTTACTATATCGATAAGCCCGAAGTACAAACGCTGCTGCAATGATAGCTTGATAAAACACGAGGTTCCGTTAGCAGGAACCTCGTGTTTCATTTATCATAATGAAACATAATAGCTGCCACAGCCGCGAGACCGGCAGTCTCGGTGCGCAAGATGCGTTCTCCCAGGCCGACGAGCAGGATACCTTGCGCGCAAGCATAATCCTCTTCAGCAGCGCTAAAGCCGCCCTCTGGACCGATATATAAACAGAGTTCCTGAGGAGCCGCCGCAGGGAGGACTTGCTTGAGGGATAGCTTTTGCTGCGGAGTGGCCATCAAGCGTAACCCTACGGATTTGGTGCAGGCAGGTTCAAACCTTTGAACCTGTTCCAACTTTGGCAGCCGCGTGCGCCCCGATTGTTCGGCTGCTTCGGAGATAATCCGCCGCCAGCGCTCACACTTGCCAGGGCTGGGTAAACTCGTCAACGAGTGCTCGCACATGACCGGTATAAAGTCGGCTATGCCAAGCTCAGTGCCCTTTTGCAGCACCCAATCCATCTTGACTTCCCGCACCAGCGCCTGGTATAGCGATATCCGCATGTCCGGCTCGCGTCCCGGGAAAGTTTTCCCGGTGATGCTGGCTGTCACTTGGCGCTGGGATACCGATAGCAGCTCCGCCTGATATTCCCAACCGGTATCATCGAGTAGGATGATCTGTTCTCCCTGCCTAGCGCGCAGCACATGCACAAGCTGATGAGCGATATGCTCAGGGAGCTCCAGGATAGTATTTTGCAGCAAGGGGGGATCAACAAAGAAGCGCTGCATACTTAAGCTTTACGGGCAATCAACGCCACCCAGTCGTCTTCCTGCTGGCGTTCCGACAACT
>JAJFUJ010000209.1 GCA_021372475.1 Chloroflexota bacterium
GCGATGCTTGCAAGACGGTCAAGCTCAGTTCCGTGGCCGGGCAACTGCGCCTGGTTCCGCCTGATCACCCCTGGGTGGAATCCGCGCGCCGAGTAGGCGTCTGCCTGGGAGACTAGCTCAAGCTTCGTAATAGGGCACCGAGCGTCCGGGCCAATCCGCCAGCGCCAGAAGCGGCACGTGCGTCGTCTGGCGCAAGGTGTTGGCTTCGCACAGCCCGCCGTGTCGGCTATAGCGTAAGCCTGCGGCCGCCTCCAGGTAGCCCCAGATCGCGACTCCGCGCGGGTAAAAGCACAGGTTGTTTCCACGGAAGGTCTCAAAGAAGCCGCACACCTCGCGGGCATTAGCGGTTGCCTGCCAATCCCAATAGCGTTCGGCCATCGCCAGCACATCGACCCCGCGGTAGGCTGCGGCGATATCGCGCAGGATGTTCATCGAAACCCAACCGATGGCATCGCTGGCCACGGCCAGGCCATCGGCGGTAACGGCGGTAGTATCGCCACCGTGATAATCAGTGTGCGTGCAGCCGTAACGTGTCAGGGTGCGCGGGAGCGTCGTCTGTATATCGCACACAATACGTTCCTCATCCAGGCCGAGGTCGCAGCCGAGGACATCCAATATCGGCAGCGTGTTGGCAGTATAGATATGGCAGGCGTCCCAGCCGGGCAATATGCCATGCAGCGGCTGTCGAGTCCACGGATCGAGCAGCCCCTCGGCCGACGGCTCCAGGGTGACGGCATAATGGTCGCCGAGCCAGCCTTTATCATCCAATGCCCGCTGGATTGCGTCCGCCTGCGTCAGGTAATCCGCCGTATGCTGATAACCTGCGCTCTGCAGCAACTCCGCCCCGCAGCGCAGCGCTGCCAATGCTTTGACAGCCAGGTAAACCTGCTCGCGTCCATATTGAATGGCCGGTGCAGCATCATCGATGGTATTGGTGCAGCCCACATCCGGGACGCCGTTGCCGTTGGTATCGCAGGCTTGGATAAAATCGCAGAACCGGCGGATGGTATCATAATGCGTGAACTGCACCGAGAGTTCGCCGCTGCGCTGCCAATAAGCATAAGCTAGCAGAATATAGTCGGCAGCCTCCTCCACCTCCATATCGTGGGGATAGGCCTGCTGCCCCACTGCAGCCAGCACGCCCATATCGTGCGCCAGGAACTGCGTGCCTTTGCCGTTTTCGCCCAGCACACGTTCACCGGTCTTGGCATATTCCGGCCATTCGTCCAACTCCAGCCTGAGCAGCTCAGGCCATAACGTCAGGTAAAACGGCGCCTGGGTGAACTCGACATCCACCGTGGAGTGAAAGTAACAGCTCCCTTCCCACACGCTGAACCACTCCTTTTCACGAGAGGGTACGCGCACCCACCAGGTATTGATGAGCCAGGAGTGCAGCGTTTGGCTCAGCAGATGGGTGACGGCACTGCCCAACGAATGGTCGGCAACAACGGCATCGAACCAACTGCCGTAGGAAAACACTTCATCCGCATGGACGCGCGCCCAGCCTGCAACCTCAGAGAGATTGGCGAACTGTTGGCGGTAGCGAAAGGGGCACAGCTCATCCGCCACGCTGAGGATATCCGGGGCGCAGGCGCACCAGGCCAGGCACACTTCGGGTCCCGTTTCGCCGGTATCAAGGGTGAAGGGTGCCTCTGCGCCGTACGCAGAGGGCTGGCCGCACAGTACTTCCAGGCGCTCGTACACCTCCTGACAGTACCCAGGCAACGTTTGGTACTCGCCGAACGGGCGCGTGACCGGCGTCTGCAGGGTGATATCGCACCCGCGTTCATTTTCCCTGGCCTGCATAGTATCTCCCGATACCTCGATGAACAGGCTCCCGCTGCTGCTGCCGGCTGCCGGCTCAGTCCAGCGGAAAGGCTTGCTCAGGCGCGATACACAGGCCTTGAGGTAATACACCGGCGCGGTCGAGTAATCCGCATCGCGCGGACGGAAGGGGATGCGCACCTCAAAGCGTACCTTGATGCCCGACTCGGGGTCGATGCCGATCAACACCATGGCGCTGGGGAGCGTCTCCTGGTCGAGAAACGCGAATACGTCACCTTCAGGACAGAGCGGCAGCACGATAGTGCGCTCGCCCAGGCGCACCCCCACCCGCAGGCTGAAGGAGATACCGGGGTGTTTATCGAAACGCACCAGGTAACTGCAGCGGTTGAATGGATCCCACATCATCCCGTGGCGCGAACCGAGCACGCTGATGCCATCGCCCATCGGCTGCATATTTCAACCCTCCCAGGAGCAAGCTGCTGTTATCTTCAACCGGCATAGGCGAGTTGTCAACCGCCGGCCTTGATTATATGATACGAGCTTAACACGATATCAAGAGGCAGTCATGCGCGCAAAAGAACGAGTGTTGGCAGCTTTAAATCATCAGGAGCCGGACCGCGTCCCCCTCGATTACGGCGCTGTTCCCTCGGTCACTCAGCGCTTGTGCGATTATCTTCAGCTTGACCCGACCCCCAATCCCGGCTCATACCAGGCTTATCCTGAGGCGCTGCTGCAGCGCTTGCACGTGGATATCCGCATCGTGCGCCCCAACTACCTCGGCCCATCAAGTCGACCGCTGCCGGACGGCGGCTACATCGACCAGTGGGGGGTCGTCATCTCCAAAGAAGGTTACCCCGTCAGCCACCCGCTAGCAGAGGCGCAGACCGTTGCCGATATCTATGCGTATCCCTTCCCCGACCCGGATGCCTATGATTATGAGCATTACGCAGAGCTCTGCGAACGCTTTGCGGATTACGCCGTGTGCGGCGGGGATTGGAGCCCGTTTTTCACATGGTCGCTTGAGCTGATGGGCACCGAGCAGTTCCTGCTCAATCTGCACGAGCGGCCGGGAGTAGCTAATGCCTTGCTTACCCGTGTAGCCGATTATTATTATGAAACTTCGCGCCGCATGTTCGAGGCTGCCAGGGGTAAAATCGACATCTTTTTCATGGGTGATGACTATGGCACACAGCGCTGCCCCTTTGTGCATCCGCGCGACTTTCGCACCTTTATGCTGCCGCAGATTGCCCGGCTTTACGGTCAAGCCAAGTCATACGGCCTCAAGGTGATGCAGCACTCGTGCGGCAGCGTACGGCTGCTCCTGGAGGACTTGCTCGCTGCCGGCCTAGATGCCCTCGACCCGGTGCAGGTGCGCGCCGAAGGGATGGATGTTGCCGGGCTCAAGCGCGATTTCGGCAGCCGCCTGACCCTGCACGGCTCGATTGATACCCAGCACACACTCCCCTTTGGTTCGGTTGAGGATGTGCGCCGTGAGGTGCTCGATCGTCTGCGCGTGGCTGCGCCGGGCGGCGGATTGATCCTCTGCGGCAGCCAGGACTATATCGCCGATATACCGCTCGACAATATCCTGGCCATCTATGATAGCGCCTATGCATACGGCACCTACCCGATTCGTTCCGGAGGAACTGAGTGAACGCCCGCGAACGCTTTCTGGCGACCATGCATTATCAGCCAGTCGACCGCCGGCCACTTTGGGAATGGCACTTTTTGCCGGATACGATCGAACGCTGGCACCGCGAGGGGCTGCCTGTCGACGTTGCGCTGGAACCGACCGTAGCGGGAGCCCATCCGCTGGCCGAATACCTCGGCCTGGAGCGCGGTCAACCTTACTGCCAGGGCTGCACCGATCTCGTGCCCGTGAATGCTGGCATGCTGCCGGAATTCCCCGTGCGGATTCTGGAAGAGAACGAGCGCATGCAGTTGCTCTTCGACCGCGACGGGGCGAAAAAGCTGATTCTCAAGCACATCACCCCGGCGATGCCGCAATTTCAGGATTTCCCGGTACATAACCGGGCCGATTTCACGGCGCTGGTCAGCCGTTATAACCCTGAATCGCGCGGACGCTACCCGGCCGATTGGCCTACCTATGTTGCCAAGGCTGCACGGCGCGATTACCCGCTTGGCCTGACCTTTGACGGCTACGTTGGGCGCCTGCGCAGTTGGATGGGCTTGGAAGGGCTGTGCTATGCTCTGGCAGATGCCCCCTCCCTGGTCGCAGAAATGTGCGAATTCCACACCGAGTTCATCCTGCGCACCATCGAGCGTGCGCTCAGCGACCTGGCCATCGATTATGTCAATATATGGGAGGATATGGCTTACAAGGCCGGCTCGCTCATCTCCCCGCGGGTGGTGCGCAGCCTGATGCTGCCCGGCTATAAGCGCATCTGCCAGGCTCTACGCGAGCACGGCGTCGATATTATCTTTGTCGATTGCGACGGCAACATCGATGAGCTCATCCCCATCTGGCTCGAAGCGGGCATCAACGGCGTGTGGCCGCTGGAGGCAGCCGCAGGGATGAATCCGGTCATACTGCGCCGGCGCTACGGGCGCAGCCTGCTGCTGGTGGGAGGCATCGATAAGCGCGAGTTGAGCCAAGGCCGCGCTGAGGTGCGCGCCGAGGTTGAACGCATCGTCCCCTCGCTTTACGGCGAAGGCGGCTATATCCCGACCGTCGACCATTCGGTGCCGCCCGACGTGCCCTTAAGCAATTACCAGTACTTGCGGTCGTTGCTGGCTGAAATGGCTGTCAGGTGAGTATAGCAGATACGTTGAGGCTTATCTTTCAACGAGTCTGGTACGCTAACGCAACGGGCGATATCTGAACCTGCCTTTACGGCACAAACGAATTTACGCGCGAGGATTTATACATAGGCAAATATAGGTATTGAATTTACTTGTAGCCTTTCTTGAGTGATCATTGTCAGAGTACCACTAGTGCAACGCTACCTGCAAACCTGATAATACAAAAGCAGTGTCACTGTTGTATACGAGGCCAACACAATGAAAGTCGAACAATCTGGCTGGAACAAAATCTACAATAAAGACGCACGATGATCATGCTCTGGTGCGTGGATTTAGTGTAAAAGGTGTCCTATTTTGGAGGTATATCGTTACAGGGAAACCTATCAAGTTGGGGATCCAAAATGAGATGAGCCGATATCCCAGAATAACAACCGCTGCTTCGGCTTTAGGTATCCCCAGTCCAGTATACAGAAGCGCCATACTGCTCTCGACGACTCCTACCCCACCCGGCAGGATGAAGGCAATTCTTCCCAAAAGTAAAGGCAGCGCATATCCCGCTAAAAGGACACCAAGACTAATCTTGTTACCTGCAGCAATGAATAGTAAGTAGAGCGTGAGAATATCAAAACTCACGCTGATAAATGCGCCCAGCGCCAATAAATGCCATCTGCCCTGCACCAGCACTTCCAGGTCTAGATAAATCTCATCCAGCCATTGTTCGACAGAGTCTGGATTAAATGGCTCGTGACGTAGATTTGTCCAAAACTTGCCGATCTGAAGGCATATCTGCAGTGTGCGGTCACGATAACGTCTCGCCAGAACAATCACCAATATTCCCAGACCTAGTATTCCCAGCGCTATACTAAAGGCAACTATCTGAAACACCGTCATGTTGTGCGTCACGACGAGATATATTAATCCCACAATGGAGAACAGAACCAAAACTAAGCTATTAAACAGGGAAGGCAATAGCGTGGTCAACGTCCGCTCGCCCACATTTTCGCCTTCGCAATGGGTCCATCGAAAAATGGCAGCCGAGTTTCCAACCGTACCGCCAGCTACGAGGCCGATACTTGATGCCCCTAAAACTATCAGCGTACTATGAGCAAGTGATACTGAGAGATGGGAGAGCGCCAATGAACTTTGAAGTAAGTATCCGCTGCCTAAATAGCTTAATACTTGCGCTATAAAAGCTAATACCACAGCCCATGGCGACATACTTGAGAGAACCTGCCATGAGTTCTCGAGGACGCCAATCTGCGGCAAAACCAAAAATACACCGAGACCGAGGATTATCAAGGTTACAATATTATGCCATATTCTTTTGTTTTTAGCCGTTCGTGTGTCTTGATTCAACCGCTCTTCCCCAGATAAACTATTGCTTGCTTCATGTTACATATACGCATAACCTGGCTAACTAGCGAATCAACATAAAACAAATTAGCAGCTTCCACGTTAAAACGAACACCTGGAGCTAAGGCAAATTGGCTAGTCGTGCACTAACCACTTTCATGACCCCATTTTTATATGCGCAAAAGAGTTTATCTATATAAGCTTAGCGCTTGCTACTATATATAATTCCGTATTCATCTCTTCATTTCAATGATATGCATTCGCCAACCTTGAAGCAGCTCGCTATAATTCATTATACATGAACCAACCCTTACCGCTTTGGCATTGTGGAGGAACTGCATGGCTGTAGGATCCATATCATTACTGCATTATAACGAGCGTATCGATGCTTTACGAATCGCCAAGCTGGACCAGACCCGTGAAAAGCAGGAGCTGGTGGGCGCGATGGACCACGACGATTGGGCGCTGATCCTGCCGCCTCCTGAACGGCGCAAGGTCGTACGCACGATGGGTCCTTCCGGCCTG
>JAJFUJ010000213.1 GCA_021372475.1 Chloroflexota bacterium
GCTGCGAGTGCGCTGGCCGGCTGCATGCCGCGCAAGCCGGATAACCCCGCTCCGCGTAAAAAATGCATAAGAATCGTCTCAACCTGGTCATCGGCATGGTGCCCGACAGCAACCGCAGCGGCTTGATGAGCTAGGGCTACCCGGGCGAGAAAAGCGTAGCGCGCCTGTCGCGCGGCCTCCTCCAGGGATAAATGCTGGGCGCACGCCATGGCCGGCACATCGATCCGATCTATTGTGCAATCAACCTGCCAGTCGCGGCACAGCACAGCGACATAATCCGCGTCGTCATCTGCAGCGCGGCCACGGATAGCATGATTGAGATGCGCTGCATGTAGCCTAATCTGCAGCTCAGGTGCGAGTTCGCGCAAAATATGCAGCAGGCAGACGGAATCCGGCCCGCCCGAGACACCCACGATTACTATTTCGCCGGGAGAAAACAATTGATGCGCCTGGATGAAATCCAAAACCCTATCCAACAGCAAGGCTAACCTCATTCAATGAATCCGGTTTTGATATTGTAATCCTTAGCCGTGACGCTACCAAGTTACGAGCTAGGGATCGCTCACTAGAGGAAGGTGAATCGAGCAAAGAGGGTCTCCAAGAAGCACCGTCACCGGAATCATGCGGGCAATAGCGGGCAGGCCAGATGCGTCCGCGGTACTGAGGGTCAGGTAGGTAGTAGTAAAGCCAGTTGGCAGAGAACCGGCATCGATATCGAGCCTAACGGCCATGCGCGCGCTGCCGGCGGTAATCGTGGGAGTGAGCCACGCTGCAGCAGATGTGAGTTCCCAAGCGCTGTCGCAACGCAGGCTGGCAACGGTCAAGGTCAGGCTGGTTGCTGGCTGGGTTCTGGATAGAGCTAGCAAAATGGTCTTGGGTGACCAATCCAGAGTGAGTGAACCGTTTGTGTTTGCGGCCGAATATAAGGGGCCAGAGCTGATAACCGTATCTGCATAGATGTGGGTAAGTTGTTCCGTAAGGGTCACATCCTCAGAATGGCTGGCGCGCGTACTGGTAAAAGCATCGGTAACTCCCAGCAAGGCAAACGGCGAAGCGATATGGGCAGTGTCAATCCAATTGATGGTGCGCTGCGGGTCGGAAGGCACCCAGCCCAAACCAGGGTAGTATATTAGTACGCAATATTGAAAATCTCCCTCGGCTGGCACAGACCAACTCGCGCCCAGTGCTGAGTAATTTAGGATGCCGGTAACTAACTCGCGTGCAGGAATCCCGGCCGCTCGCAGCAAGGCAGCGGTCAAGGCATAGAAACCTTGATCAGTTCCGGTGCGAGTTTCGAGCACTCGCAAAGAACTATTATCTTGAGTAGCCTCGTTGTAGATGATATGGCTGCGCACCCACGCGATGATGCTGGCCACCGCTTGGTCTTCTCTGCTCATGCCGTGGGTCAGTTCACTGGCTAACGCTACGATTAAGGGATTATCTGATTCAATGTAGCCATCTTCAGGATTCAGGTATACCTGTACATCAGCCGGTATAGACTCCCTCCGCAAGGGATATGAAGCGGAGCTCGATAGTACCGGACGGCTGGTAACTGTAATCGTAATACAAGGGGCCTTTGGCGGGGTTACTTGCACCCGATAGGTGGGGTAGGAGACCGCCTCCTGCCCCGCAATGGTAATCCCATAGGTACTGCACACGCGATACACCGACTGCATCGTACCGGTGTAGACTTGCTCACAGATGCTGTCGCCTGTAGAGGCAAGTGAAGCATCCCCAGCTGCCAGATCTGCTTCACTCACGCTGCCATCAACCAGGAGGCAAACCATCAAACCGCAGGCACATCCCAGGAGAATTCCCAGCCAGCGCCTCTGCATTGATATTTCCTCGCATTAACAGCACGCCCTCACTACCAAGTGAGGGCGTGACTACAAATATTTTGCTCAGGACAGCCCGCGGATTCTACCGTTTTCGTCCATATCGATATCCATAAATACCGGGCGGCTGGGCAGGCTGGGCATCGTGCGCATATCGCCGCAAAGCGGATAGAGGAATCCGGCGCCAACACTGGCGCGAATATCACGAATTGGCAGGCGCCAGCCCTTAGGCACTCCCTTGCGCGAAGCATCGTGGCTGAGGGAAAGATGGGTTTTAGCCATACAGATGGGCAAATTATCGTAGCCAAATTCGGTGTACATCTTGACCTTATCTTCCGCTTCAGGCGCATAATCGACACCGTCAGCGCCGTAAATCCGGGTAGCTATCGTCTCAATTTTATCCTTGATCGACATATTTAGCGGATACAGCAGCTTGACCTGGCTGGGTTTCTCGCAGGCCTTGAGCACGGCTTCCGCCAGGGCCACCGCACCGGCGCCGCCTTTAGCCCAGTGCTCGCAGGGGATGGCATCCTCCGCGCCGTTCTCGACAGCGATACGCCTGATAAGCTCAATCTCGGCATTGGTATCCGGGGTAAAGCGGTTGATGGCCACCACGACTGGCGCACCAAACTGCCTGGCGATATTGATGTGTGCCACCAGGTTGGCGCAGCCTTTCTCCAGATACTCGAGGTTTTCTTCAACCAGTTCCCTGGGCAGCGGTTTTCCGGCCACGACTCTACCCAGGCCACCATGCATTTTAAGAGCACGCACGGTTGCTACCAGCACAACACAACTGGGCATGATACCACTGGTGCGGCACTTGATATCAAAGAACTTTTCCATCCCGATATCGGCGCCAAAGCCGGATTCCGTCACCACGTAATCAGCCAGTTTGGTAGCAATCATATCCGCGATACAGGAGGAATTGCCGTGCGCGATGTTGGCGAACGGACCAGCATGTACAAAGGCGGGAGTCTGTTCCAAGGTTTGCATCAGGTTGGGCATCAGCGCATCTTTCATCAGCACGGCCATCGCCCCAGCTACTCCCAGGTCTTCTGCAGTAATCGGCTTACCTTTACGGTCAGTGCCGACAACCATGCGTCCCAAACGTTCGCGCATATCCTTCAAGCTGGTAGAGAGCGCCAGAATCGCCATCACTTCGCTGGCGACCGTGATATCGAAACCGGTCTGGCGAGGCAGCCCGTTTTGCGCGCCGCCGAGGCCGATAACTATCTGTCTGGCAGCAGCATCCTCAACATCCACCACGCGGTTCAGCAGGATTGAGAAGGGATCGATATCCAGACGACGCAGGCCGATCTTCTCGAGGCCGCGGTCGCTCATCTTGAACTCGTGCATCATGCGAGCATCCACCGCGGCGGCCAGCAGGTTGTGCGCCACGCCCACAGCATGGATATCGCCCGTAAGGTGCAGGTTGAAATCCTCCATCGGCACGATCTGCGAGTACCCGCCACCAGCCGCGCCGCCTTTGATACCAAAGGTTGGGCCCATAGATGGCTGACGGATACAAGTAAAGACACGCTTGCCCAGTTGTGCGCCCAGCGCCTGGCTGAGGCCAACGGTAGTAGTCGTCTTGCCCTCACCCAGCGGGGTGGGTGTGATGGCAGTAACATCGATCAGCTTGGCGGTAGGACGGTTCTTGAAGCGCTCAATCACATCCAGATGCACCTTGGCCTTATACCAGCCGTATGGTTCGAGGTCATCAGGGCGCAATTCCAATTTGCTGGCGATATCCAAAATCGGTATCAATTTCGCAGCCTGGGCAATTTCAATGTCGCTGGGCATAAGTCCTCCTGGATGAACGTTTTATTAAGCTAGTTTATGTGGGTAATGACGCTCTGCCGCCGAGAGCGTATTCAACATCAGCATCACATTAGTCATCGGGCCTGTGCCGCCGGGCACGGGAGTGATAAAGTCGGCCACCTCACTTACGCCCATGGTATCTACATCGCCAACCATATGCTCACCCACCAGATTCACGCCGAAATCTATCACCACCGCCCCAGGTTTCACCATGTCGGCAGTTATTATAGCGGGTTTACCGATGGCCGCTACCAGGATATCAGCCTCACGGGTCACTGCAGCCAGGTCAGCCGTATGCGAGTGGCAGATGGTGACTGTCGCATTCTGATGGAGCAGCAGCACGGCCATCGGCCGGCCAACCACATTGCTGCGGCCGACAACCACGGCGCGCTTCCCCTTGAGCGGGATATTGTAACGTTTGAGCAGCTCCATCCCACCGGAGGGCGTAGCCGGCGCCAGATAATCCGCAGCCCCTTGTAGCAGTTTTCCCGCATTGAGCGGATGGATACCGTCGACATCCTTGGTGGGGAGCAGTGCGGCGGTAACCAGGCTTTGAGGCAGGTGCCTGGGCAGCGGCATCTGAACGATGATGCCGTCCACTGCGGAATCAACGTTCAAGCCCTGAATTAATTCAACCAAATCGGCGGCCTGGCACGTTTCCGGCAGCAGATGCAAAGTAAAGCCCATACCCACGCCGACGAAACTTTTTTCAATCTGGCGCACATAGGCTACCGATGCCGGGTCGCCCTCTACCTGCACCACGGCGATGGCAGGGATATGGTCGTATTGCTTGACAAAACCGGCCACCGACGAGGCTATCTCGCCTCGCATCGTCTTGGCAATCGCTCGGCCGTCCATCAGTTGAGCAGTCATTCGTTTATCCCCTAGAATATATCAACCGCCGAACTGCGCATCAACAATGCCTACTGTGCGCTCTTTTATGACAGCGCTCTCTGCGGTGATAGCTGCAACCCGCGCCTTGAGCGATTCGACGACGTTCTGGTCGGTGATGCTGGCCATATTTACATTCACGTTCAACAAAGCAGCCCGCAGGCTGGCCTCGGCAAGCAAGGCTCCAGCCGCGGCGTCACTGATAGCCCAGCGGTTGCCGGCTTCTGCGGCCGGCAAAGCCAGTTTAAGGACATAAGAGCAGCGCTCAGCGATCTGCAGCGGCACTTCGGCCGCTTCCTGTAAAGCAGCCTGGATTGCTTCTTGGCGCACCTTCTTGAGTTCATCATCTTTGCGCGGCAGGCGGTAGGCTGCCATCACCTTGCTGTAGACGGCCATATCCGCATCCACTAACCTGGCTAACTCATAACGCAGTTCCTCAGCTTGATGCCGGATTGTCTCCATTTGCTCTTGAGCGCTGGCGTAATCCTCTTTGCCCAGGGTCAGGTTGCACACCATACACACGAGCGCAGCCGCCAGGCTGCCGGTCAAGGCAGCTGTACTGCCGCCGCCGGGAACAGGCTCCTCGGAAGCCAGCGCATCCAGAAAGGCATTGATGGTATTATCTGTATACATTCAGTCTCCTCAGTACTCAGCCGGCAGTTCTGCAAGCTGGGCCATGCTGAAAACCGGTCCATCCAGGCAAACATATTTGCGGCCGACATTGCAGCGGCCGCATTTGCCGATGCCGCACTTCATGCGGTTCTCTAAGGAAGTATAAATCTGTTCACTGCCGAATCCCAGTTTGGTCATCACCGGCAGCGTGAAACGAATCATCACCGGCGGACCGCAGATAATGCCGACGGTGTTGGCAGCAGAAGGCGCGGTTTGTTCGACCACCGCAGGAACGAAACCGACCTGGCGTTCCCAACCCGGCGCTGCCACGTCGATGGTTTGCACCACCTTGATATCGCCGCGCTGCTCCCAGGCGTTCAAATCATTTTTATACATCAGCAGCCCGGGCGTGCGCGCGCCATAGACAACGGTAATATCGCCGTAATCAGCTCGCTGGTCAAGTAACGTGATAATCAGCGACCGCAGGGTGGTAAAAGCAAAGCCGCCGCCGATGACCACGATATTTTTGCCGTGCATCAGCTCCAGTGGGAACGTATTGCCCAACGGGCCGCGGATGCCGATGCTGTCGCCTTCCTTTAAGCTGTGCAGTTTGCTGGTGACCACCCCAGCTTGCTTAACGGTAAAACGCAGAAATCCTGTTTCCACCGGCGAAGAGGCGATCCCAAAGGGCGCTTCACCCTGGCCAAAGATAGAAAGCTCGCAAAACTGGCCGGGGGTATAGGTAAACTGGTCGGCGTCGTTTACGTTTTTGAAGGCCAGATCGAAGCTCTTGATCGTTCGGTCGTCCACCTCATCCGCG
The DNA here is from genome assembly GCA_021372475.1 of Chloroflexota bacterium. GTDB lineage: Bacteria > Chloroflexota > Anaerolineae > UBA1429 > UBA1429 > JAJFUJ01. The sequence goes on from JAJFUJ010000213.1 coordinate 5,980, forward strand.
ATGCGCATGATAAGCATCGGCAGAGGAAGATACGGATTGTGGCAAAGCTGCCCGCACGAGCGCTCTGACATGCTAACCTTCCTTCCCGGGTGCGGCCGCTGCCCTGGTTAGCGCTTCCTGGTGGACGCGCTGCAGCACCTGGCGGATATCGAGGCGCACAGGGCAGCTCACAATACAACGGCCGCAGCCGACGCAACCGAACAAACCCACGTTGGCGGGTAGATAAGAGAACTTGTGCATCACGCGCTGGCGCCAGCGGGAGGCCTGGTCCGGACGCGGATTGTATCCGGAGGCCTGCGCTGTGAACTGCGGGAACATGCAGGCATCCCAACCGCGCAAACGTGCGCCGCCCGAGGCCAGCTCGCTATCGACAATATTAAAGCAGTGGCATTCGGGGCAGTTGTAAGTGCAGGTGCCACAGGCGATGCACTTTTCAGCGACCTCGCGCCACAGGCCGCTCTCGAACAAACCTGCCAGGTCCTGCTCGATGCCGGCTGTCAGCTCAATCGGCTGCAGCCGCTCTGCCGCCGCAGCAGTAATCGCCTCAGCTCTCTCGATTGCAGCCTCATTGGCTAAAGGTAAATGCCAATCGAGGCCTATTTGCTTACCGGCGTCGCTGACCAACTCAACAACATAATCCCCATCCACAGGATAAAGCAGGACATCCGCTCCTGTCGAATCGGCTGGCCCGCTGCCGAAGGCGTTACAAAAGCAGGTAGAGGTAGGGTGCGCACAGGCACAGGCAATCACCAATGTGTTGGCGCGCCGCGCACAATAATAGGGGTCCTGACATGTGCCTTGACCAAAGATGCGGTCCAACATAACAAAACTGCGCGCGTCGCATGGGGTGACGCCCAGCAGCACTTGCGGTGTATTATCAATGACGGTATCTGTAATCTGGCTGTAATCATCCAGGCGTTTGCCGTAACGGAGTAATACCTCGTGCTGCGGAAAGAACACCCACTTGGCTGAGCGGCGCGTATTGTGCTGCCCGAGTACAACCTCACGCGCGCCATCTGCATAATCGTAACGCAGCTCATCGGCGCGCATGACTGGCGCAATAAGCCGGCCGTGTTGCTGCAGTTGGCTGATCCAGGCAGTTAAGTTGTCCTTGGTGAGGAGATATTTCTCCCCCATAGCTTCCCCTTTAGCTTCAGAGCACAAAGCTGTTGTCGTCATCCTCGCGGTAGGTTGTGAGCGGCGGATGCCCTTGCGGATTTACGCCGGCATCATCCTGATAAAGCTCCCAGACATCCAGGCGCAGCTTATCCAGCATCGTGCGTAAGTCAACGCCTTGCGGGCAGGCGCGCGAGCAGGCGTTGCAGCCCACGCAGCGCCCCGCCAGGTGGAACGTGCGGATAATCTGGTAAAACTGGATATCCTTCGGTTCGGCAGTAGCCGTGAACCAGCGCGGCATCGTCTTATCTGCAAAACAAGTATTACAGTAACAGAACGGACAGACGTTGCGGCAGGCAAAACACAGGTTGCATTTACTCAGTTCATGCTCGAAACGCGCCCAGCGCTCCGCGCTGCCCAAGGCTTCGACGGCACGGATATCGTCGAACGGGTCATCGTCCGCATCAGCTACCGGCTCGCCTATCAGGATGTCGTATATCTCGGGATTATGATGCCGGCAGGCAGCGCACGTCGCGTGCATTACCGAGCTCAAGGCCAGATGTTGGTCGGCGGTTAGCACATCTGTGCCGGTCACACGTCCATCCAATTCCTCGACGGCTTGCCCCGCTGCAGCGGCAACCCTTTTCGCATCGACAACGCCCAGGCAGCACACCCCTACGATGCGCAGGTTATCGCGGACGAGTTGTCCCTCGCGCATCAATCCCACCAGAGCGCGTGCATCGCAGCCTTTGACCATCAAGCCCACTTTTTTGCCGCGGAACTGTTTCAGGAACGAGACCAGGTTGTTCTCACATGTCGCGTCCCAAATCAACCGGTCGAGGTCTTCAGCTTTACGGACGAACGCAGGCGTCGCCTGCAACGGCAGCGAGCTGGCCTCATAGCCGATGAACAGCTCTATCTCGCCTGACTGCAGCCAGCCGGCAATCGCCTGTTTTACGTTGTCTGGTAACGCGTTCATACCTGTTCTTTCAACGCATTGATATTAAGCTTTGTTGATGGCCCTAACGCGCGCACCGACTCGGTTACCTGGGTGACCACTTCAGCGAAGCGGGCGCCTTCCGAAGCCGAAACCCACGAGAACTGCACCCGCCCGGGCTCGACGCCCAGGTATTCCAGGTAGCGCTGCAGCAGGGCAAAACGCCGCCGGGCGTAATAGTTGCCGGCAAGGTAATGGCAATCGCCAGGATGACATCCGGAAACCAGCACGCCATCAGCCCCCTGGCGCAGCGCCTCGACGATAAAAATAGGATTGACACGCCCCGAACAGGGAACGCGGATGACGCGCACATTCGGCGGATATTGGATACGCGAGGTGCCAGCCAGGTCGGCCCCGGCGTACGAACACCAGTTGCATAGGAATGCCAATATCTTGGGCTCCCAGGCGTCGCTCATAAGTTCCCTCTAGTTCGCCACCAGCGCAGAAATCTGAGCCATGATTTGCAGATCGTCAAAGCCGTCCAATGTGATACAGCCCGAGCGGCAGGCCGCTGTGCAGGCGCCGCAGCCTTTGCACAGCGCCGGATTAACCTCAGCGCAGTTCTTCCAGTTACGGCGGGTGACCTCTTTGTTGGCCATATCGATGGCCTTGTACGGGCAAATCGCCACGCAATCGCCGCAAGCCACGCAACACACCTGGTCCACATGGGCAATAGTGCCCGGCGAGACCAACTCCTGCTTGGATAGCACCGTGCACGCGCGCGCAACGGCCGCTCCGGCCTGGGCAATCGATTCCTCGATGAACTTGGGCGCGTGTGCCATCCCAGCCAGGTAGATGCCCTCGGTGGCAAAGTCAACCGGCCGCAGCTTCATATGCGCTTCCAGGAAGAAGCGTTCGGCATTCAAGGGCACCTTGAGCATGGGTGCAAGAGATTCAGCATTAGCACGCGGACCAATGCCAACGCTCAACACCAGGGCATCGGCAGCCAGCGACAGGGCCTGCCGACTGACGGGGTCGTACACCTTCGCCACAAGCTGGCCGTCCTCGACTATCGCCTCGGGCAGACCGCCGTTGCCGGCTGCATCTGCGGCTAAGTCGTAACGGATAAAGATGACGCCCAGCTCACGAGCTTGCTGATAGTAGGTCTCACGCAAGCCATAGCTGCGAATATCGCGATAGATGATGACTACCTCGCATTGCGGGTAATGTTGCTTCAGTGTAATAGCATTTTTAAGCGCTTGCGAGCAGCACACCCGGCTGCAGTAGGGGTGCTCCTTGGTACGCGATTCGACACATTGAACCATCACCACGCGGCCACGCCCATCCGACAGCACAAACTGCCCCTCCGCCAGACGCTCCTCGAGCTCGCGCTGGGTGATAACACGCTCATCCTGGCCATACAGGTATGCGCTGGTGTGGCGCTCTTCAGCGCCGGTCGCAACGATAATCACCCCATGCTCCACGATCTCCTGCTGCGGTCCGCTGCCGTTGGCGGCCCTTTCCAGCACTGTGCGAAAGTTGCCCACAAAACCATCGACCTGCTTGACCTGGGTATGCGTATGCAGGGTAATATGCGAGTCGGCCTGGATACGCGCAACCATATCTGCCAGCATCGCCTGCACATCCGCACCGTGCAGGGTGCGGCGAATATGCCGGGCATTGCCGCCCAATTCGCGCTCCTGCTCCACCAGGTGGACGCCGTAACCCTGGCCGGCCATCTTCAACGCTGCAGTCATGCCGGTAATGCCCCCACCGATGATGAGCGCACTGTGGGTAACGGGCAGCGGTCGGCCATGCAGCGGCCTGTCGTACACGATGCGGTTGACGGCCATACGCACAAGATCTTTGGCTTTATCGGTTGCCTCGGCGGGCAAGGTCATGTGCACCCACGAGCACTGATCACGGATATTGGCGAGTTCAAACAGATAGGGATTCAGCCCAATCTCGTGGATCGTTTCCTGGAAAAGCGCCTCGTGCGTGCGCGGCGTGCAGGATGCCACCACCACGCGGTTGATGCCGTGCTCTTTCATGATATCCTTCATCGATTCCTGCGTATCCTGCGAGCAGGTGAACAAATTGCGGCCAGCATACACCACATACGGCAGGGTGCGCGCATATTCGCGCACAGCTTCCACATCCACGGTACCAGCGATATTGATGCCGCAGTGGCAGATAAACACCCCTACGCGCGGCGCCAATCCCAGCACATCGATCTCGGGCGGATATTCTTTAATTCTGGCCAGCGCGCCGCGCTGTGAAGCGAGCAACTGGCCGGCTTCCGCGGCTGCAGCGCTGGCTTGCATCACCGTCTCGGGGATATCTTTCGGACCGCTGGCCGCCCCGCCAACAAATATACCGGGGCGCGAGCTGTTGAGCGGAGCGAACTCCTCCGTGCGGATAAACCCGCCTTCGCCGGTGCGCAAGCCGAGCTTGTCGATCATTGCCCTGGTGCCGCGCGACGGCTCGAGCCCCACTGAGAGCACAACCATTTCGAACGACTCATGGATTAAGCGGTCATCCTCGGTCACATACACAACGTCGAGTGTACCATCGGGGTTGGCATCTACCTTGGCCACGCGCGAACGCATAAAGCGCACGCCGTACTCATCGCGCGCGCGCTCGTAATACTTGTCAAAGTCCTTGCCAAAAGCGCGCATATCCATAAAGAAAATGGTCGGCTCGATCTCGTGGACGTGCTCTTTGGCGATAACGGCTTCCTTGATGGCATACATACAACATACCGAGGAGCAGTAGGTATTGCCGCACTGGGCATCGCGCGAGCCGACGCATTGCAGGAAGGCAATGCGTTTGGGCACCTTGCCGTCAGAAGGACGCACCGCGTGCCCCGCGCAGGGGCCGGAAGCGGAAAGAATGCGTTCGAACTCTATGCTGGTCACCACATCGGGAAAGCGGCTGTAGCCAAGTTCGTATTTGCGGTTGGCATCGAACTCGTCGAAGCCTGTCGCCAGGATAACAGCGCCTACCTCCAGGTCGGTGAAGGTCTCTCCCAGGGAATGGTCGACCGCGTGCGGCTTGCAGGCCTCCACGCAGCGGTAGCACTCGGAGCAGATGCCGCAGGCCAGGCAACGCTGCGCCTCTGCTTGCGCCTGCGCCTCGGTATAACCCAAAGCCACTTCGTCAAAGCTATTGATGCGCTCCTGCGAGGGCAATTCGGCCATCATGGTACGAGGGGAGTGTTTATAAACACCGCGCGCCAGCTTCTGGGCAATCTCCTGGCGCTCCAGAGTAAC
>JAJFUJ010000230.1 GCA_021372475.1 Chloroflexota bacterium
GTTGTCGGCCGGGGTATAGTACATATCCAGGGTCACCTGGTCGTCCGAACTGTAGCTCACCATAAAGTGCGTAAAGGAGCCGGCGGCGCTGCCCGTCAGCACGCCCTGCATTTCCATCATCGGAGCAGCTTCCTCAGTTGCTTCTACAGCGACAGGCTCTGCAGGAGCTGCGGGGACTGTGGTTACGGTAGCAGCGGGCTCAGCGGGGGCAACCTCGGCCGGCGCCGCAGCCGGCAGGCCATCAGCCGTCACAGTGAACCAGATGTGATCGTTGTCGATATAGTTGTAAACCTGCAGCGTGAGCTGCGCGGCATCACTGGCAGAATATGCCATCTCGATAAGGCCGGCGTCCGTCAACGCGCCTTTGCCGACCAGGGAGCCATCCGCTTTGTAAACGTTAAAGCCCACACCGAGGAGCGTGACCGGATCAGCCGGCGCAAAGCTCAACTGCAGGGTGAGTTCCGTATCATTACCAGGATAAACGATATTGGCAAGCCAAGACGAGCCGCCGGCATTGCCGGTCAGCTCACCGCTCACGGGGGCGTTGGTCGCGATCGTCATGATGCCGCCTGTATCGGCTGAAACGCCGAGTGCCAGGGTCAAGGTCAAAATCATTACCAGAGAGATAGTAGAAATCAGTCGTTTTTTCATCGTTGCTCTCCATAGCATATTGGCCAGCGGATTGTTGAGATGAGACGCACCGTTATGTTATGCCTCCGCCGGTGCGCCGGATATGGGAGGCCGGCACGTCTGGCCTACCGTGCCGGCGACACCCAAATACTATGTGTACACGTTGCTCATCCACTACAGGGCTTTCCCTGTCTACCTACTAGTTTAGCATGGCGATGTTAACAGACTGTTAACCAGAGGTAACAAAAGTGTAACCGTACGCTGTGGAGCCGGCGCTCCGCGGAACGCCGCGCCGGATGGCGCTTATACGCGGCAGCTCGTTGGATTGCGCCGCGACGCCCACATAGACCAGTCGCAGACCTGCGCGCGCCGTTTGTTGCCGCGCATGGCGACGAACGCTGACCTAAGCAGGCCAATTAGGCGCGCTGCAGGTGAAAGAGGGTTAATTCGGGGCGCACGCCCAGGCGCAGGCGCACGCCGTAGCCCAGCCCGCGGTTGATATACATCCACCGGCCGTTTCCCAGCGCGACCTCGCCCATGGTGTAACGCGGATTCTGCGTCGGTATAATGGGGGGCTGCATCCCGGGCAGCCTGACCTGGCCTCCGTGGGTGTGGCCGGCCAGGATCCAGCCGCGACAGGCGGCCATCCTCTCAGTATCCGCCGCATCTGGATTGTGGCAGAGGGTCAGCGCAGGCGCATCCCAGGCGACGCGCGGCACAATCCGTTCAGGGGCAAAGCGCGGGCTCCAGTAGTCGTCGATGCCCACTATCTGCAGGCCGGAAACCAGGGCCATGTCGTTACGCAGCACGCGGATATCCTGGCTCTCGATGCCGGCGGTCAGCGTATCGGCCAGGAGGGTATTCGACCAGCCCGGGCCGTAATCGTGGTTGCCTAATACCGCCCAGATGCCCAGCCGGCCCGGCCGCAGCAGGCGCACCACCGCCAAAGCTGCGGCCAGGTCCTGTTCGGCCTGATAATGCATAAAATCGCCGGTAATCACCGTGAGATCAGGCGCCAGAGAATTGGCCAGTTCGACTGCGCGCTCCAAATAGGCCTGCGGCACGCGCGAACCGGCGTGCAGGTCAGAAAGCTGAAGCAGCCGCGCGCTCTGCAGGCTCTCCGGCAGGTTAGTTATCGCCAGGGGACGCTCAACCACCTCAATCCAGGCAGGTTCGATGCGCCAGGCGTACACGCCCAGGCCGGCCGCGCCCAGGGCCAGGCCGCCAAACAGGCGCAGCGCGCGACGGCGCGTCATCTTTTTAGGGGAGGGCTGCCCCTGCGCTAGCTTTTGCATCGCAATGATGATAGCGAGGGGCACTGCGCTAGGCAAATCAGCGCGGCGCGATAGCTTTCGCTGAGGGTGTCAAGTATCCAGTTGGGACATCCTAGTGTCTGAAAAGATCAACTTGCGAACCTGCATATTGTTCTCGCGCAGGAGGAATCCATTTGAGTATTGCTTTTATTCCTGTTGTTACATGATATCTTCAATTATATATCAGATTAATGCTGGATTCTGGCGCAAGCCGGAATGACGCTTCCTGTTTCCCGATAGGTAAGTATCAGGACAGAACTTGTTTTTCCACACCCTCTTTTCGCTCATGCTTGCACATATCCAGGGTTTGCAGTAAAAGAGGGTGAGCATAAGACCATTCTGGGCACTAAAGGAGTATGAGGATGAATTACTATATCAGCAATAAACCAGGCGGCAAGGGCAGCAATGCCAATTCCGGCCTGACAACGGCTTCGCCATGGCTCGATTTTACACCCGTGCATCAGCTCACGCTGCGCGCAGGCGACCGCATCATGCTCGAACGCGGCTCGTGCTGGAACCAGCAGCTCACCATCGTCGATTCGGGCGACAAGGGCTTTGGCGGCTGCGCCATAGATGCCTGGGGGCAGGGACCGCTCCCGAAAATCATCCGCAACGGCGATCCGCTCGAGCGTTGCATCGTGCTCAAGGACGTCTCATACTGGCGCATCTCGAACGTCGAGGTCGGGCACGCCGGCGTGGGCATCCTGGTGCTGTATGAGACGCCGATGCATGAATCGCTGCGCTTTGACCATATCTACGCCCACCATTGCTACGGTATCTTTGTGCGCGATATGTTGGACGGCCCGGCGCGCACCCAGGCGCGCGTGGATTGCGCCGCATTTTCCGCCGGCATCATGGTAACATCCAAGGAACAGGAGCTGACCCCCGAGCAGTACGTGTGCAAGGGCATCAGCTTTGATTACATCGAGGGCTGCCATAACGGCGACAGCATCGCGGTGGACCCGTTCGACGGCTCGAGCATCAAAGGCGAGAACGCCTACGCCTTCCAGGATGTCTCGCTCAATCACCTGTACCTGCACGACGACGACGGCCCCAACCCGGGCGGCATCCCCGATTCGCTGCGCTTGGTGCGCTCGCTGCGCGTTACGTTGATGAACTCGCGGCTGGACCACTGCTGCGGGCAGTTCACCACCTCGGGCACGGCGATGGTCTTTTTCGGCGGAGTGACGGATGTGAATTTTACCAACAACGCCTTTACACGCACGCCCGATTCGGGCTCGGTCGACCAGTGCGCCATCGACTTTGAGGGGTCCACCCGTCAGGTCAAGCTGCGCAACAACTTTTTCGGCTACAACGCCGGCCCGGGCGTTGAGTTCCTCGACATCTGGGGCGAAAAGTCCTATTCCGAGGGGCACGAGGTGGCAGGCAATGCCTTTGAGGGCAATGGCTGGAGCACCCACGGCGGTCAGGCCGGCTCCGGCGGCATCCATCACTACGGCGGCAACTTTGCCACCGGCATCATCCGCGATAACGTGGTGTATGAGCCGGACCGTCCGCTCTACCATGGCGAGTTCGTGAACTTCCAGCTCAAGAATAACCTACAGGCCAAGCGCGCGTTGGCTAACTCGATCAACGACTTTTATGCCCAGCAAGGCTACAAAGGCTGGCATTATCAGGTGCGCACGCCCCAGAAGGACTGGAGTGACCTGCCCTACTATGATGCGGCGCGCCAAATCTGGACCTACGACCCGCACGATGCCCTGGTGTGGATCAGCCGCTTTGAGCAGTTCGCGTCCGAGCCGGGTGCCAGCGCGGCGCGCGCCTGGGTCGCCCCCGAGGCGGGCGCAGTGTCCATCCGCGGGCGGGCGCTCAAGACCTCTGCCGGCGGTGCCAAGGTCAGGCTGCAGATAACGCTCAACGACAAGCCGTTGTGGAGCGTCGCCGAGTGCCTTGGCCAGGAGCGCGAGGGCTACGAGGCCGTGCTCGATGGCATCGCGGTTGCCGCAGGGGATGTCATCCGCTTCGAGGTGTCGGGACCGGCCGGCTTCCTGGCCGACGGGCTCTCGTGGGCGCCGACCATCGCTTATATGGCCTAAACGAACTCGACATAAAACACAAAGGCGGGTGCTAAACTCGCCTTTATGCATATTCCATGGAGTGCAGCGACAAGCAGATCGGCTGCACTCCTTTCATTGGAGTGGCGGCATCCGCGCCGCCGCGCCGCGCAGCCGCGCACATGCAATATGGTCGCGACCTAAAGGTCGCAAGTCCGGCTCTGGTTGCCGTAGGGTGCGATGCAGCCGCGCACATGCTGCCGCCGGACGATTCACCTTTCATCGCGGCTGCATCGCCCAAATCGGGTTGATGCGCCCCGTGAGTGTGGTCAAGCTGGCCGGCATACCGTCGCGACCTAAAGGTCAAGTCCAGCTTCGGTTGCCGTAGGGTGCGATGCATCCGCGCACGGCAATATGGTCGCGACCTAAAGGTCGCAAGTCCAACTCGGCTTGCCGGACGTACGGCGCCCGCGCAGCGTGTACCTTGGGCGAGGAACTATTGACATTGCCTGCCAAAGTATGATATAATCGTTATTGTAAGTCGTTTGCAATAAGCTGGTATCTATAATGACTGACCGTGAGCGGGAATTACTGAACAGAATCAAGACGCGCGGTGGCAGGGTCACCCCGCAGCGCCGTGCGATTATCAAAGCTTTGTTGGAGTCCGACCACCCCAGCAGCGAGCAGGTATATAACGTGGTGCATCGCGAATTTCCTGATATCAGCTTTGTAACGGTTTACCGCACATTGGCGGCGCTCAGGGATATGGGGGAAGTCCTGGCGGTAGAAAGCGGCACTCCTGAGACGCATTATGACGGCAGGCAGCCCAGGCAGCATCCGCATCTGGTTTGCCAGCGCTGCGGCCGTGTCGCGGATTCACCCGCGATCGATCTGGATGCGCTGCTTGATTCTGCCGGCGGCTCATCCTGGGAGCTCAGCGGCATGGTGAATATCTATGGTATATGCCCCGCTTGCCGCGAAGGGTGTGAGGAGGATGCGCTACAACGCTCACCCGGAGCAGTTTAGCCTGGCGCTCCGACAAGTCAGTTGGTATTGATAGTAATATTGTGTTCCGCGTTATTTAGGGAGGCTTATGATGAGTAACGAACCTAAAAAGATGACGACCAGTTTTGGTGAACCGGTCGATGATGACCAGAACAGCATCACCGCCGGCAACCCGGGGCCGATTCTGCTGCAGGATATCCACCTGCTGGAGAAGCTGGCCCACTTTGACCGCGAGCGCATCCCGGAGCGGGTAGTGCACGCCAAAGGCGCAGGCGCGCACGGCTACTTTGAGGTGACGGCCGACGTCGCCAGATATACCCGTGCCAAGTTTCTCTCCGAGGTTGGCAAGCGTACCGAAGTTTTTGTGCGGTTTTCTACTGTGGGCGGGGAAAGGGGTTCAGCCGACGCTGAGCGCGACCCGCGCGGATTCGCCGTCAAGTTCTATACCGAAGAGGGCAACTATGACATGGTGGGCAACAACACGCCGGTCTTTTTCATCCGCGACCCGCAGAAATTCCCAGATTTCATCCACACCCAGAAGCGCAACCCGGTGACCAACCTCAAGGACCCGGACATGTTCTGGGATTTTCTCTCACTAACGCCCGAATCCGTGCATCAGGTAACGATCCTGTTCAGCGACCGCGGCACACCGGCCACCTACCGCAATATGAACGGTTACAGCTCGCATACCTTTATGTGGTACAACGCGGCGGGCGAGTACAATTGGGTCAAATACCACTTTAAGACCGAGCAGGGCATCAGGAACATGACGGCCGAGGAAGCCGACATGATGAAGGCCAAGGACCCTGACCACGCCACACGCGACTTGTTCAAGGCCATCGAGCGCGGCGACTATCCGAGCTGGCGTGTCGAGGTGCAAATAATGACCCCCGAGCAGGCCAAAACTTACCGTTACGACCCGTTCGACGTCACCAAGGTGTGGCCGCATAGCGACTTTCCGCTCATCGCCATCGGGCGCATGGTACTAAACCGCAATCCTGAGAACTACTTTGCCGAAGTGGAGCAGGCCGCTTTCTCGCCCGGTGATTTTGTGCCTGGCATCGGCCCTTCACCCGACAAGCTGTTGCAGGGGCGCTTATTCAGTTATCATGACACGCACCGTCACCGCTTAGGCCCGAATTATGCCTTGCTGCCGATTAACGCGCCCAAAGCGATGCCGCTTAACTATGAGCGCGACGCGGCGATGAGCTCCGGACCAACGGCCGCCGGCGCACCGAACTATTACCCGAACAGCTTTCATGGCCCAGCGCCAGATCCTGCGGCAGCCCCGCCGGCTGTGCCGGTGGGCGGTGTAGCCGCACGCCAGACCTACAACCACCCCAACAGCGATTTCGAGCAGGCCGGCGTTCTCTATCGAGTAGTAATGACCGATGCCGAACGCGCCCATTTGGTCTCCAATCTGGTGGGGCATATGCAAGGCGCTCAGCAGCGCCTGCAGTATCGCCAGGCGGCGCTTTTCTTTAAAGCTGATCCCGAGTACGGCCAGCGTGTGGCCGAGGGCCTTGGCCTGGACACGGCCAGGGTTGCGGCGCTGGCCGCGATGACGCAGGAAGAACGCGTCAAAGCTACAGCAGAATAGCGCCCAACGGCATCTCTAAATCAGCAGGAGCGCTGACGCAGCGCTCCTGCCTTGCCTATAGCTAATCATCGCCTGCACTTCGGCTTACAATCCGCGGGCAGGCGCATGTCCGCGCCCGGCGCGCCAGATGAGCGGCAGC
>JAJFUJ010000247.1 GCA_021372475.1 Chloroflexota bacterium
TGCTTTTCGCCAGGAGTTCGAGCGCCGGTACCATAACGCTCTCGAAGCTTTGCAGCCCTTGCGAGCCTTTCTTTCCAGCTTGCCTGGCTACCTGGTAATGAATTTTAGGGATTAGCAGGATGGCCTCGCGGAATGCCTGAGTCGGATTCTGCTCCCATGAGAGCTGAATCTGCTTGACGGTGCCATAAACGTTACGAATCTGGCTGGTCGTCAGGTATCCAGCGACAAGCTGCTGCCCGAGTGAATCTGCCCAACCGATGATAGTGCGCGCATCCCCCTGACAGATGACCTGCTCCAACTTGCGTGTCTCTTCCTCATTCAATGCACTCGCGCTTCCGTCGCGGGGCTGAGCCGGTGTAGGTCCGCCCCGTATCCCGCCTCCCTGTGATCGTCCTCCTGTAAAAGGCCCGCGCCGGTCGTATTGACTACTCATACCGCACCTCCTCTGGTGAGATACTCGGTCCAACGTGCTAACAGCAACAACCTCTGCTGCTCAGCAAGTTGCCCTTGCACAAAAATACGCTCGATGGTATCCAATTCTGCCATATATTCGCACAACGCTTCCTCAAGTTCAGGTTTACTTCGGATGAGCCTTTGTGCTTCTTCGCGGCGACGCGCCAACATATAGACCAGCCGCCAACTGGTAGGCCCAAGCCTCACTTTGCCATCCGAATCAGGCCGAGAAGCGCTCTCTACGGCCTGGCGCAGTAGTTGGATAACTGCACGCGGGGCAACTCCACTCCTTACCCAATCGGTCCAGCGCACTACCCGTTCGGAAATATCGAGATAATCTTCCCAGCCGATCGTCATTCCAAGGAAAGAAAGGGCGTCCTTGCGTCTGCCGTCTGGTCGCTGGTATGCTTTCGCTTGGTCATCCAAGGCGGTACCAGCCTCCTTGGCGGCCAGGTAGAGCGGGTACTTTTGCGGATAGATCGCGATACCTGCCGAAACCGTCACCTGGGGGTTGCCAGCGGCAAAGCGCCCAAAGGCGCTATGAATGGCATCCGCAAGCCCTGGTAAGATATCCCAGGTTCCAACGGCAAAAAGGTCGTCACCGCCAGCATAAATGAGATATACCAAGTCGCTATTGCCTTCAGTACGGCATTGCCGCATTTCGGTATTAAACTGCATCGCCAAAAGCGGTACGGCGCCTTCAAAAAATAGGCGAAACTGGGAGCTGAGCGACGCCACGCGTGAGAGGGTTGCCTGTTGCAGTCCCTGATGAAAGAGGCTCCCCAAGTTATCAACATCCATTCGCAGTACACCCCACTGCTTGATCGCCGTCGACGAAGCCTGAGCCAGGTCCTCAAAGGTGGCTGTTGCACTAGAACCGTTACTTTTGAACTTCTGTGGGACTAGTACAGGCAAAAAGCGGTGGCTGCGTACCAAGGGCGCTGCGCCTGGTATCAAGGCCGGTGTTTTTTCAGGCAGATATTCCCACAGGCGGGCAAAGCTAGTAGAATCTGCAAGGACGGCAGGTGTATCGGGGCGCAGCACTCGTATATCCAGCCCTAGTCGACGCAACCCATCCCGCCAGGTGCGCACTGGCTGCTCGGAAGCCGGCACTGAACAAAGCAATAGAGCCGTAGCCCGCCCCAGGTCGCGTCCCAACTCCTCAAGGCTATCGCAAAAACTGCATTTTTGAGCGCCATCCTCATCAGGTGCCCATGCTCCCTCGCGCCCACAGATTTGGCAGACCTGGTCAGGGTGGCCACCCTGACCCAGTGCGGCGCCCACATGCAGCGGCAAATCGTCCCCCAGCCCCGCCAGTCGCCGTTTTTTTTCGCGCGCCAACAGGCCGTTCAGCTCGTTCCAAGCCGAACCGAAGGCTTCGCCCAGAAACCGACCTGCACTAAGCGGCAGCTGGGCGATGGCCAGTGAAAGCCTACCCTCGTGAGCTTGGAGCAGAGAGTGCATTAAGCGTTGATACCGTTCTTTGATGACCTCACGCGCAGCATTGTTAGCTGGCGCGATAAGATAAAAGTGGCCACCGCCTGCATATAGTAAGTTGGTGATAGGCATTTCGAGCGCATCAAGGAGCGAGAGCGCAACTGCTTCGGTTAATAGCTGCAGATAGAACGAGCGACCACATAATGAACGAGTAGCGCCATTACTCGCGGTATTATACAGATACGCTTGGATGCCGGAGAGGTCTCCGCCCACCAGGCATGCAAGGGGTTCATCCGCAGCCTCTTGTCGTACGCTCAGAACTTGACGCAGAGCGAGTGCCCAGTCACGTGTACGACCATCGGCCGTAAAACAGGCGGCCAAGGCGCCAGTCATTCTCGAATGGTCGTAGAGAGAGATATCGGAAATTGCGTGATAATAGGCAGATGGGATGCACCAGGTATAGCGTTGTAAAGTATCCTGGAACGCTTCAAGATAAGCTGTCAGATCCGAATTGGGCAGGGCACGCACCTCGCCAGAAAATTCCGTCCAAAGCGCATGGTAATCGGCTTCCAGTTCGGTCCCGCGTGGCGTTGATTCTGCAGGTAAAGGGACTAGGCGCTCAGGCTGCAGCGATGCGAGCGCATAATAGTGTGGTTGGTTATATCCGTAGAGTGTTGAAAATATGCTCTGTAATAACGGTGCACGACCAGTTTCATCGTCGGCGCGTTCTCCGGCCGAAAGGAAATCGGCAACAGAGACAAAGGCCGCCAGTTTTGTCTGCGGCTGGTGGTGTTCCTTGACTGCTAACACCAGCGGATCGCGCCAGGCGGGGGGAGCGAGTGCTGTGACGGCATCTGCCGATAGGAGGGCATGATAAGAGCCGTAATCGCGTTCCATCTCATCATCCGCCGTCCGACCGCCGCGTTCACCTGCGCGTTGGGAGATTTTACCAATATCGTGCCATAAACCGGCCAGCGCTGCTAGAATTACTTCATTGTGCGATTGCATCTTTGCCTCATGCTTTCGTTTGGATAAGGCATATAGCGCATTTATGCGTTGCAGTCTCAGCACATGTACTGTTAATTAGTTTAGCACAACCCTAGGCCCGTGTATAGAGTTTTATATTAGATGATAGTTTATATATATATCCAATGTAAACTTGCAAGTCTCGCCATTCGGCTATTTCCTTTACTGTCTTCCATACATAAACAAGAATCCACCCTGACTTTTTGATATGTTGCATACTCCCTATACTATCCCCATCATAATATTTTAATTTCCAGCCTGATGCTGATGCTCTAGTAGTAATGGTCATATTTATATTACGAATGTCTATATTCAGGATAACTCCACAAACAATAAGTCTCTTTTTAATAAGCGCTCTTAGAACTTATATTACCTCACTTTATCTCCTTTTCAACCGCTTTTATTTAACTTATGGATTGAACATACATGATATATCAATTCATTTTGTTGCCGAGGCTATGTGCTACATGCGCCATGCGCCTATTCAATGTCTTCACCAGCCAGCGCTAAATAGTGAAAATTTCTTTCTGTAAACTCGCGCACTCTAAAAGAGGTAGGTCAGGTTACCCTTGAGGTTACCACGCCCAAAAGGAATAACCAATGCCCTACCAAAGCGATTTTGGTATTTCCTCAGAGATAATAGAACACATTGCGCGCGAGGCTTGGATCGTCTGCCCGATCTGATACGGGTGATAATCAACACGGCCATGCAGGCCGAATGGCAGGCATCTCTGGGCGCTGGACGCTACGACCGCAGCCAGGAGCGCAGGGGACACGCAAATGGCTACAAGGGCAAGACTATCAAAACCAGGGTGGGTGACATCGCCCTGGCCGTCTCCCTGGCGCGGGAAGGCGGCTTCTACCCAGAGGCGCTGGAGAAGGGATTACGCAGCGAACGAGCGTTGCTGGTTACTCTGGCGGAGATATATATCCAGGGCGTATCAACCCGCAAAGTGCCGGCCATCATCGAGGAGATGTGCAAGATATCAGTCCCATCTGCAGCAGAATGCGCAGACATAGGTAATGCGCAAGGATATGCAGAATGAGGTAGCCGAAGATATTCGTACAATCTTTAACGCTCCTGACCGACCTACCATGGAAAGCTAACCTAGCCAAGTGGTGTAAAAATATTCCGAATCGACCTCGAAACGCAATCCTGACGGATGTCAGCGACGACTGAGAAAGCGGTCGGGGCCGTTTGATTGCCAAATTCGTTATATCTCAAGGATCTGCTTGATTGAATTTACAGAAAAAGAGTGGCACAATCAGCTCAGTTGGCAGAGCACCTGCCTTTTAAGCAGGGAGTCGTGGGTTCGAGTCCCACACGGCTCATTTGGCTTGTGAACTAATCGGGCTGATTTGGTCGCTATTCCTGGGTTTGTAACTCTGTCCCTAACCGATATACTAGTATTGTGAAAGTCCAACTCATACATAATCCGGTAGCAGGTCAGCATGACCTCAGCGAGCAAATCAATGAGGTTATTAGCTATTTAGAAACTCAAGGTTGGGATGTAAGTCTCCGCAGAACCATGGGCATTGGCGATGCTACTACCTATGCAAGAGAGGCAGTTGCCAATCATTATAATATGGTAATCGCCGTCGGTGGTGACGGCACCTTTGGTGAAGTTGCCACCGGACTGGCCTATTCGGATGTCACCCTTGGCTTAATCCCCGTTGGAACGGGAAATGTTTGGGCGCACATGCTCAATATGCCCACCTGGACACCATTGAACCGTACAGCGCTGTTGAACGCTGCCAAAATACTTGTCCAAGGTAAAGTGCGCAGAATTGACCTCGGGAAAGTAGATAAGCGTTTCTTTGTACTCTACGGTGGCATTGGTTTAGATGGTACCCTGGCACATCAGGTTGAGCCGCATCGCGAGATACGCCGCAACCTGGGCAACGTGATGTACGCGGTAGCCGCAGCATCACTTGCCCTGAGTTTGCGCGGCACACGTATGACGATTGTCATCGACGGACAGGTTACGCGGCAACGGGTATTGCTAGTACTGGTAACGAATGTACCTGTCTATGGCACTGTTTGGGTAGCTCCGCAAGCGAAACTGGATGACGGTTACCTGGATGTATATATCTTCAAAGGCGAGAACGCCCTTGACGCCATGTCGCATGTCATCAAGATGGCGATGGGCGCTCAGGCAGGCGATCCGCGGATAGAAACTTATCGCGCAAAAAAGATTGAGATATATGGGGACAAGCATCTCCCGATACAACTAGATGGCGATCCCTCAGGGGCAACCCCTGCCGTAATAACCGTCGAGCATAAGGCCTTGAGTGTCATTGTGCCTGCAACGACCTCTGATGGTCTATTCAAAGGTAATCCAGCCAAAAGCCCCGGATACTATACCCTCGTACAACGCATCCTGGAGTCTTTGCAAGCAGAGCCAGAGAAACGACCCGATAACCATCTTCTGTAATCTACGCAAATGTTGCATTATGATGCACTGCTTGGTTCTATATAAAGGTCATGCTATAATAGCTTCATAATCGCTAAGAGGGTGGAGGTATTCTTTTGGTCGTTTATCTGAATATTATCCAGATTATTATCTCGATCGCGCTCATTACATTGGCTATATTGCAGAGCCGCAATTCTGCCCTGGGCCGCATGTTCGGCGGTGACAGCTCTATTCACCATACCCGTCGCGGGGCCGAGAAGACAATGTTTAATGTAACTATAATACTTGCGGTTTTGTTTTTCGTTACTGCTTTTGCTAGCGTACTAATCAACAAAGGCGCCTAAAGGAACGCCTGCATGGGACGTATCCGAATTCAGGTCGTCATAGCTGTAATTGCCATCGTGGTGTTCATTGGCGCGATGGGTTATGTTGCGTTTAATGTAACCACTCTCCAGGTAGCGGACTATGGCGGTGTCTACGTGGAAGGCGTGGTGGGCAATCCCCAGGCTATCAATCCAATTCTCAGCCAGGCAAATGCCCTCGACCAAGACCTTGTTTCGCTCATCTTTAACGGACTCACACGTATTAATGAACACGGCGAAGTTGTACCAGACTTGGCCGAGCGTTGGGATGTTTCGCCGGATGGTACAACCTACACCTTTTACTTGCGCCAGGATGTATTGTGGCACGATGGCGCTCCTTTTACTGCGAGTGATGTCATCTTTACCATCAATGCTATTCAGAACCCGGATTATCAGGGGATGTCCTATCTCTCCAGCTTGTGGCGCAGTGTCACCGTGGAACAGGTAGATGCCTACACGGTGCGCTTCCGGCTGCGCGAGCCGTATGTTCCCTTCCTGGACTATACAAGCATCGGCATACTACCCGTACACCTTTTGGGCAATGTGCCAATCGCCTCCCTAGCGGCTGCTAAATTCAATGCAGAACCGGTTGGCACTGGACCGTTCAGAGTCGCTGAGGTAAACGCCCGCAAGATAGCTCTGGTAGCTAACCAGAATTACTACAAAACCAGGCCTTACTTAGACCGCGTCGAGTTTATCTTTTACCCGAACGATGAGGCGGTTTTCGAAGCACGTAAACGTGGAGAGATTGCAGGCATAAGCCGAGTGCTGCCTGATAACCTGGACGCTGTACGCAAGGATAAATCCCTCGACCTTTACTCAGCCCCTCTATCGGGCTATACAACGGTTTTCCTTAATCTCGACAAGGCTATCTTCCAGGATGTTCAGGTGCGCCAGGCGCTGATGTGGGCGTTGGACCGCCAGCAATTGGTTGATGATGTTCTCGGCGGGCAAGGCGTCGTAATCAACAGCCCAATCCTACCCAACACCTGGGCCTATGCCGATGACTTGGGCGGATACACCTACGATCCTGCCAAAGCTAAAGCGCTTCTCGAGCAAGCAGGTTGGGTTGATGAAAATGGCGACCGAATCCTCGAAAAAGGTGATATGACGCTGGAGTTTACCTTGACCACCAACGAGGATGACCCAGTACGCGTTGCCTTGATTCACGCTATTGCTGACCAACTAGCCAAGGTTGGTATCCGCGTAACGCCGCAGACTACTTCATGGGAAACACTGGTAGGCGAAATGCTGCGTAAACGCCGTTACGATGCCGTCTTGGGCGGTTGGCAAAATCTGCCGGCTGATCCGGATCCCTATGCGTACTGGCACTCATCCCAGGCTACAGAGGATGGTTTGAATTTCCCCAATTATATAAACCCAGAAGTTGATACACTTCTTGAACAAGGACGTTCAACGCTTGACTTGCAGCAAAGAATTACCCTGTACCGCAGGTTTCAAGAGATTTTTATAGATGAGGTCCCATCACTCATTCTTTACCAACCGATATACAATTATGCCGTTGACGCCAAAGTAAACGATGTGCAGGTTGGTACGATGTTTAGCTCCGCTGACCGGTTCAGGACGATAACTGACTGGTACATGGTCACCCAGCGCATGCTTCATAGTGAGGCGACGCAGTCGAGCCCTACCACCACTGTGGATTGACTCCCCTAGCTATCTCACCTGAGATGGCGACTGGCGCACCTCATCACTGACCACTTCCACTAATTAGGTATTTGGTAAGAGGTAATCCGTGCGCATATAATTGTTTGTTATGCACGAATTAGCCGTTACTGAAAATATCGTCTCAGTGGTAACCCGCCACGCACAGAATGCCGGCGCAAAGCGCGTCACCAGCATTCACTTGATTATCGGCGAATTGGCAAGTATAGTCGATGATTGTATCCAATTTTACTTTGATTATATGAGCCGCGGAACCATTATGGATGGTGCACAATTGTTTTTTGAACGCGTGCCAATCAAGCTCCACTGTGGAGAATGCCAGCACGAATGGTCTCCGGCTGGCGGAGACTGGACATGTCCTGCTTGTTCCGCTGCACAAGCGCGGGTTATAGCCGGGCGTGAATTCACTATCGATCACATTGAGGTGGAATAAAAAGATATGCCCAAAGATATACCAGTCATTGAACAAATCCTAAGCGCCAACGATCAGATTGCCGAACAGAATCGAGAAAGACTGGCCAAGAACAGGGTCCATACTATAAATATCATGGCAGCCCCGGGCGCCGGCAAAACAAGCCTGATATTAAGTGCAATTCGCGGCCTGCGCGGGATCAGGCGGATTGGCGTCATTGAAGGCGACGTCGCTTCCGATGTCGATTCCGTTAAAATCCGTCAAGAAGGTATCCCCGTTGTTCAGATTAATACTGGGGGCGGCTGCCATCTGGATGCATCCCAGATACGGGTTGCGCTTGACCAGCTTCCGCTAAACGAGATTGACCTGCTGTTTATCGAAAATGTCGGCAACTTGATATGCCCGGTTGGTTTCGACTTGGGTGAGCAGACTCGGCTGGCTATCACCAGCATCCCCGAGGGGGATGATAAACCTTATAAATACCCGTCCATTTTTCACGAGGTGGACGCTCTGGTCATCTCTAAAATAGATTTACTGCCTTATATTCCTTTTAATATAGTCGAGTACCGCCGCCTGGTGCGCAGCATCAAGCCAGAGATCCAGCTCTTTGAGGTATCTGTAGTAACGGGTGATGGATTGGCGGAATGGTTGGAATGGCTCAAAACGCTCTCCCCTCGAACCTGAACGCGGGAACCCGGGCTGTCAGGCTCCACGTACGCGGTGTTGTGCAGGGAGTTGGCTTTCGGCCGTTTGTATATACACTGGCTCAACGGTTCGCCTTAAGCGGATGGGTGCGCAACACATCTTCCGGAGTTGAGATACACCTGGAAGGAAGCGAGCAAAATATCGCGGGATGGCAGCAAGCTCTGCGCCAGGAGACGCCACCCCTTGCCAGTATCACCGCTGTTGAGCTAGAACCTGCCCCTCTTGCCGGTTACGAGAGCTTTACAATCCTGGCGAGCACGTCAGAATCCGGCGCTTACCAGGCTATTCCGGCCGATGCCGCCACCTGCCCGCTGTGCCTACATGAACTTTTGGACCCCCACAACCGCCGCTACCGCTATCCTTTCATCAACTGCACCCACTGCGGACCGCGTTTTACGATTATCGATGATATCCCGTATGACAGACCCAAGACCACCATGCGCGGTTTTGTAATGTGCCCTGCGTGTCAGCACGAATACGATGACCCTGCTGACAGGCGTTTCCATGCCCAGCCCAATGCATGCCCTGTATGCGGACCTCACCTGGATCTGCTGGATTCCAGCGGAAATTTGCTCGCTTCAAAGGATGAGGCGCTGACCCAGGCGGTATTGCAGCTAAAGGCGGGCAAGATTATCGCCCTCAAAGGAATAGGCGGTTTTCAACTGGCCTGCGATGCGACCAACGCGGCGGCGGTGCAGCGGCTCCGCACCCGTAAACAACGACCTGCTAAACCGTTCGCGATTATGTTGGCCAGCCTCGATGCCGTAGCTGCCTGCGTTTCCGCCAGCCCGCTCGAACGTGAGTTGCTGCAGCAACCGAGCGCACCGATTGTGTTGTGCCGCCGCCTCACAGACACAAACATCGCCGAGACTGTGGCTCCCAACTTGGACACACTCGGCGTGATGCTGCCTTATTCACCTCTGCATCATCTGCTTCTCAATGATACCGGCCTGCCGCTCGTAATGACCAGTGGCAATCTAAGTGAGGAACCGCTGGCGCGGGATAACGCCGAAGCGCTGCAGCGTCTCGGCTGCATTGCGGACGTATTTCTTGTCCACAACCGTGGTATCAATACCCGCCTCGATGACAGCATTCAGTTTGTTGCGGGTGGTCAGCCCCAGATGGCACGGCGGGCGCGAGGTTATGCACCTAATCCCATCCACCTTCTGGAAGATGGCCCCTCGGTGCTGGCCTGCGGACCAGAGTTGAAAAACACCTTCTGTCTGACGCATGATAACCTGGCTTTTATCAGCCCGCATCTGGGCAATATGCAAAATCTCGAAGCCTGGCGCTCCTTTGAGGAAAGCCTGGCGCTGCACAAGCATATTTTTCATACCGAACCCAGCGTCATCGCATATGATATGCATCCCGAGTATATGACCAGCAAGTATGCGCTAACCCAGACCACTTGCCAGCAGGTAGCAGTGCAGCACCACCATGCTCATCTGGCGGCCTGCCTGGCCGACACTCAATATCAGGGCACTGTGATCGGGGTCATCTTTGACGGCACGGGGTTTGGGCTGGACGGCACAATCTGGGGAGGCGAATTCCTCCTCGGTGATGCCAGAGGGTTCGTCCGCGCTGGGCATCTGCAGCCGTTGCCCCTGCCTGGGGGCGATGCGGCTATTCACAAGCCCTATCGCATCGCCTGGGCTTACTGGAAGCATTTGTTGGGCAGCCCAATTATACCGAAACCGCTTGCGGGAATCCCGCTAGACGAGTGCGATTTGATGAACAGGATGTTGGAACAGCACATCAACACACCGCTGACCACCTCGGCAGGCCGCCTTTTCGATGCTGTCTCAGCCTTGCTGGGCATCTGCTCGGTCGCCAGTTATGAAGCTCAGGCAGCCGTTGAACTGGAAGCGATTGCGGATCATGAGCAGATAGGGAACACGACCTATCCTTTTAGGATTACCCCATTCACTGAACTGCAGCATTGGGGCAAGGTCGATACCCAACTTGACACTGGATTCACACTTGAGTTAGCGCCCCTATTTGCCGCGCTGGGAAACGACATGCACAATCAGACAGTCGGCCAGATGGCATACCGCTTCCATGCGGCTGTCGCGCAGATGATTGCTGCGGTATGCACGAGGCTTGCGGCAGCCTCCGGAGTTAACACGATTGCCTTGAGCGGAGGGTGTTTTCAAAACAGATTGCTGCTCGAGCTAACGGCCCGCATTCTGTGTGATGCCAACCTGAGAGTTATCACGCATCATCAGGTGCCTTGCAATGACGGAGGATTAGCATTGGGTCAGGCCGTTATAGCTCGGGCTGTATGTGAAGGGAGTTGAGTATGTGTTTAGCTGTCCCCCTACGAATTATCGCTATCCAGGAATCTCTGGCCACCGTCGAGATGAGCGGAGTGCAGCGCCAAATCAGCCTGGTTCTGACGCCCGAAGCACAGGTGGGCGATTACGTCCTGGTACACACCGGCTATGCCATCAATGTACTGGATGAAGCCGAAGCCCAGGAAACCTTGCGCCTTTTTGCCGAGATAGCAGAGGCGGATGCAAAACAATCGGGCCCTAATGAGGGGCAGGACGCGGTATGAAGTATGCCGAAGAATTCCGCGACCCGCTTGCCGCGCGTCGACTGATTGACGAAATCCGACAGTCGCCAAGCCGCCCCGTGACTATTATCGAGTTTTGCGGCGGGCACACGCATGCCATCATGCGCTACGGGCTGCGCAGCGCTCTGGCGCCGGCTGTGCGGCTGCTCTCAGGCCCCGGATGTCCCGTATGCGTAACAGCGGATACCGATATCGATACAGCTATTTGGTTAGCGCAGCAGCCCGGCGTTGTTCTGGCTACTTTTGGAGATATGCTCCATGTGCCGGGCACACTCAGCTCGCTGCAGCAGGAACGCGCGAATGGAGCGCGTGTAGAGATGGTTTACTCCGCCCTCGACGCGCTGGAAATGGCCCGCCAGCACCCCCGCGATACCATTGTGATGCTGGGCATTGGCTTCGAGACCACCGCGCCCACGATTGCCGCTGCCATCAAGCAAGCTCAGCATGAAAATCTCGCTAATTTCACAGTGCTCTCGCTGCATAAGCTGACCCCGCCTCCCATGCGCACTATCCTGGAAAGCCAGGTCCACGTGGATGCAGTCCTGGGCCCCGGCCATGTATCGACCGTTATCGGGTGGCAAGCCTGGGAGTTTATGCCTCGCGAATACGGTGTTTCCTGCGCAACGGCAGGGTTTGAACCGCTCGATATTTTATTAGCGCTGCGCAGCCTGGTTGAGGCAGTACGGGATGGTCGCCCACGTGTTATCAACAGTTATCGGCGCGGTGTTGAGGCGCAAGGCAACAAGGTTGCCCTGGCAATGATGAATAAAGTCTTTACCACCGCCGCGGCAGAGTGGCGCGGCTTGGGTATCCTGCCGGAGAGCGGTATGGCCATTCGCCCGGAATTCGCGCAGTTCGATGCGCGCGCACGCTTTGATACCAGCACAGCAGTGCTGCCAGAGAGGAAGGAGCGTGGCTGCCGTTGCGGCGAAGTGTTAGCCGCCCTTATCGAGCCTCCGCAGTGCCCGCTTTTTGACAAG
>JAJFUJ010000005.1 GCA_021372475.1 Chloroflexota bacterium
GTTTCATTTCACTACGGGTTGTAAACGATTTGATCCAGAATCCGCGCCGTTCGCGCACCCGCGCAGCGATATCATAGAAACGCGTTTCCAGCTTATGGTCGCCTGGCAGGTAGCCCGAAAGCGTTTCTATAAACTTCTCAAACCCATTCTCGGCTAGCATGCGCTCATAATACGGCAGGTTGTAGGGCATTCCCATAGCCGGCCGGTGCTCGAAACCTTCCACCAGCAGGCCGGTCGGGTCGGAGCTCAACATGCCCCGCGGACCTGCCAACTCATTAAGCTTGCGCGCATGCGCCCATTCACTGGCAGTGTCAAGCAGTTTACGCGCTGCAGCAGAATCATCTACTACCTCAAAAAACGCCACAAAGGCCGTCCGACGGTTCTGGTAGCGGTTATAGCAAGTATTATCCAGCACACCGATGCGTCCGCGAATCCTGCCGCCCTCCTCCACCAGATAGAAATCGGCCTGCGAGTGTTGGTAAAATGGATGCCTATATCGGTCAAGCGCCAGGCGCATATCGCGCCATAGCGGCGGCACCCACTGCGGGCAGTCGCGGTAAAGCTCAAATGGAAAACATATGAACCTGCTGATATCACTAGGGCGCTCGGTATCTATGAGGTGTACCTGCATCTTCCCCTCCCTTCAGCCTACTGCAGCGGCATGTCACTGCCTTGGCGTGCGCTCCGATATCAAATTGTCTAAAATGGCAGGCTCAATCCAGTCTGCGCCCGCAGAGCGCTGCCGTATCTTTCCAGATCATCCATCTCTGTCGGAGAAAGCGTCAGCTTGCGTCGCAACCCTTCGGCCGTGCGCCGGAAACGCTCTACATCGCGCAAGCCCATCATCGCCACATTGACTGTGGGATGGCTAAACACATAACGGTAAAAATCGATGTCATCCGGAGCACCCGGCTGGCCAGGTTTGGCATACAACACCCCGGCGCGGGCTACGCTCATCAACGTGACGCCCGTGTGGTGCTGGGCCGCCACTGGGAAGACAAGTCCCTCAGGCTCACGCATGGCGCAGTTATACCAGCACAGCACCACGTCGAACAGCCCGGTCGAGAGCGCCTCGTGCAGCAGTTCCCAGTTATGCCCCGTCACGCCAATAAAGCGCACCAAACCCTGCTCGCGTGCTTTGACCATCGTCTCCATCGCCCCACCGGGGCCGAGCGAGCGGGCAATATCAGCGCGCGACTCGATGCCGTGTATATGCCAGATATCGAGGTAATCGGTGCGCAGGTCACGCAAGGAGGTTTCCAGATCCTGGCGTGCGCCAGCGGCATCTCGAGAGGGTGTCTTGGTTGCGAGCACCAGATCCTTGCGGCGTCCCGTAATCGCTTCACCTACAATCGCCTCGTTTTGACCCTCGAGGTAAACGCGCGCCACATCGATATAATTTACACCGCAATCCAATGCCTGACGGTACATTTCCGGTTCCTTGCCATATGCGCCGCCTATGCCGAGGCAGGTTACACGCAGACCGGTGCGGCCGAGAATAGTAGTAGGCAACAAGTCGACCAAGATACACCTCCGAGATGGTATTGGCACAGGATATTATGCGATTTTATTCCCGCTAGCAAACCAACTTGTTCCTTCAGGCATAATGTACTCCGGTAGCATTGCTCCCTCAAATGAAAAATAAAATAACTAGGAAAGCCTTGCTGTATTTGCCACCAGCCAGCTCATGAAGGAGGTATGATTAGAAAAAGTTGAATTATCATTTGAATTGACAAGGTATAGCGCCGTCGCGCAGCTTGAAAAAACGTTGCCCATCTTCTAAGATACTGCCAAGCAAGTTATGAAGGAGCACAATTATGGCTATGCAAGTTCATCCGCTGCGCTGGGGCGTCGATACAGCCGGTCATCCTGAGCATATTGAAGAGCGGCCATGGGCTGCACGGCTGCTCAAAGAGTTCGGTTTTGACCTGTGGATGGACCATTATTCCCCGCAACCGACTGTTGCAGGGAATATCGGGGCGCTGCAAACCCTCGATGCTTTTGCAGCCGCAAATGGCATCCGCTGGATGGCTAACCTCGAGAGCGCCAACTGGTCGCAAGGATTCGCCGATGACCGGGGACGTGAGTGGTATCACAAGCCCGATGGGCGTTATTATTTCCAGTTCCCTGAGGATTTACTGGAGACGCTGGACTCCTGCCAGGCATTGCAGGGCTTGATGTACGATGAAGCTGAACACATGCAGAATTGCTCGAACGGCATCGCCCGCAACAACAAACCCTGGATATACAATCCTGCAGGCCAGACGCTGCTTAGCGCTGCGGAGGGATTCGAAGCGGCCGTTGGCGAGGTCGCCAGACTGCACCAGCGTTACGGCATTCGCCTGTACTCGGAGCATGTTTTCCCGGTATTATTCCACTCTTTTGCCCGCGCCGGCTGGACGGCATGCAGCAAGGTGCTCAAAGAGAACTGGACGCCGGCCTTTATCGCCTGCGCCCTGGGCGCGGCCAAGCAGTACGGCACCGAGTTGTGGTTGACGCCCGATTTCTGGTGGATGATGGACTGCCCCGGTCACTCGCCCGAGCAATACCGTTCGGCGCTGCTATTGGCCTATCATATGGGCGCTGACTGTATCTATACCGAAAACCTGGCCTGGTATGCCGAAACACAGCATCCCACCTGGGGACCTACCTTGATCGATGCGGACGAAAACAGCTACCGTGTGGCGCCCTTGGGCGAGGTGGCGCGCTGGTTCAGGCAGGAATATGTGCCGGCACATCCACGCGATTACAGTTTTGAACAGATTCAGCCGCGCGTGGCGATTATTCGCCAGCCCGATGCCTGCTGGGGACAGGGCTCAGGCTGGCTGCCTGATACGCTGTTTGGCTCAGCCGCATGGCATTCGGATTCCATCACCGAAGGCTGGCTGCGCATCTGGCACCTACTCTCGCGCGGCGTCATTCCGGCCACTACCCTGAGCTGGAATGCCAACTATGGCCGCCACGACGATCCATTCCAGGTTTTTTGTCCGCTGGACGGTGTGGTGGTGTACGACCACCGCGTGCAGGCACCTCTCTTGGCTGGCGTCGAAGTCATCTTCCTTACGGGCATCGGCATCAGCCAGCAAACATTGCAGGCCGTTGAGCAGCGCGTGCAGGATGGCGTGATGTGCATCGCCCTGCCGCACCTCGTGCCCGAGGGCGTGCGCTGCGCCGCCGGCGAGAACGGCGAACTAGGCGAGGGCAGCGGCCGCTGGATTACGACCACCGATTTCCTGGCGCCACATGTGCGCCGTGCAGTACAGCCAATACTTCCGGCATACGACACGATTCGCTACCATTTTGGTGCGCGCGAGGTGCAATTCAAGATGGTCGGTAACAATCCTGATCATCTGGAGGTGCAGGTCAGCTAGAGGGTTCGGCGGGAGCGGCAATCGTCGGCGTCTCCTGCTCCCGCTCGCGTTGCGCCTGTTTGCGCCACGTA
Source organism: Chloroflexota bacterium (assembly GCA_021372475.1). Classification (GTDB taxonomy): domain Bacteria; phylum Chloroflexota; class Anaerolineae; order UBA1429; family UBA1429; genus JAJFUJ01. The sequence continues at coordinate 3,443 of JAJFUJ010000005.1, forward strand.
ACTAGAGTAAAGGGTATAAAAATCGCCAGGTAAACCATCCAACCTATTACCAGCGATGGCGCCAGCCCAAGCAGCGGATAGGTCAAGCGCGAGGCGACCATCAGCGGAATGATAGTCATCATCAGGACTGGGATCTGGCGACATAGCGTCCATAGGCTACGGCGCGCCTCGTAGGCGGCCACCACCCCCACCATCGGGAACAGCGTCATGAAGCCACCCAGGCGCTGCTTGAGCAGTACCAGCCCCAGCACAACGGCGACAATGATGGGCAACTCGAGGTAAACAGGCAGCAAGCTACGCTGGCTAGGTTCAGCGCGGTATGGCATGAAGCGATAGAGCAGTATTCCGACGATGAATATACACGCTGCCGTTATGTAAAACGCGAGATCATCCTGAGGGATAATGGGCGCCAGCAGCAAGCTTACCCCAATATACCCCAGCGCCGAAAGGACAATCGAGAGCACGATGGGCAGCCGGCAACGGGTGTAGAGCAGGCGCACTCCCTGCGTGTAGCAGAAAAGCACCAGCAGCGCGGTTACGTTGCTAGCGGATACCGGCTTATCCAATGCCAAGGTAGAGATAGTGAACGGGATCGGCAGCGAGAGAAAGAACGCTTTCCAGCGCGGGGCACGCACATAAGCCAGCGCGGTGCCTATAGCAGAGACCGCTATGACTAAGATGATATCCCAAAAGCCGATCATACTGGGCCCTAGCCTCGGCCGTGGCAAACGTCGCCGAAACGCTGCATAAAATAAACATAGTTAGCGAAGGGCACATCCGGCGGCACCGAATGGTCGGTGTGCGGCAGGTAACCGCCTTCTTCCATCAGGGGTCGCACGCGTTCGAGCTCCGCGTCCATCTCAGCTTGGCCATGCGCTAGCACGCGTTTATCCACCCCGCCCCAGATACGCAGCTCACGGCCATATTTCCTGCGCACCTGGAGCACATCCATGCCGGCCTGCACTTCAAAGGGATACAAAAAGTTCAACCCCGCGTCGAGCCAGATGGGGATTAACGGGTCGATCTGGCCGTCGCTGTCCAGCCCAATCCACTCGACGCCGCGGCCGCGCAAGTAGTCCGCCACCCGACGATAACGCGGCAGCATATAGCGGCGCACCAGCGCCGGCGAGATGAGCGGGGCGGATTTGTAGGCCATGTCCTCCCACATCGCAAAAGCGTCCACCGAAACCACATCCAGCACCTGGGCCATAATGGCGATGATGAGGTCGGCATCGGCATCCATCATCTCCTCGACAAAGGCGGGGTCGTCGTAGAACATCGTGCACAACGTCTGCACGCCCAACATGTTGCGCAGGGGGCCAAAGAACCCGCCCCAACGGTCGGAGATGACCACCAGCGGATGCGGCTGCGCGCGCGCTGCTAAAAGCTGGGCGCGCCAATCCGGACCGATGCGCTGACTCAGATCGGGCTGCATGCGCTCGCGCCAAAACTTGCGAAAGTCTTCACGCGTCTCGACCGGGAAACGCACAAACTGCGGCATCGAGGAGAAGGGGTTATCCTTGCGCTCGCGCATGGTGATTCCCTCGTGATTGATATACGTGACCGTAAAATCATCCTCGGCCAGCACCGTATGCTCAAAAGCCGGGTTGGGGAACCACCAGTCACCGTAGGCGATACGCCGGTCAGCCCCGCCATTGACATCGAAGGTTTGCGGGTTATAGCCTTCCTTTTCCCAACGCTGGTAGGTCTCCGGCCAACCGCCCCATGACCAATAAGGTGTGTGGTCCACAGGTTGGTAGCGCATCATGGCGTGAAAGCGCGTCAAATCGTTCATTGTGTTGTTCCTCGTGGTGAGTTCATAGTTAGTTCATAGCCTATGCAAAACCAAAGCAAAATCATCCATTGTAGCGCCCAAGTCGAGCCTATCCTGAGCCTGGCAGGTGCGTTCACTCCTGACACGCTGGTCCAGGTTCCATATTTCGACAGCATAACCGCCTTCAGGCAGGTTCAGCTTGATGTTCACTGGCCTGGCGCTGCCTTTTTTACGGCCGGAATTGATACCCACTCGGTAATAAGTGAATTGGCGCAGGTAAACGATGTGCAGCGCGTCATCTGCACTGGAGAGATATTTTAACTGGCTGCCGGCTGAGGGCACGAACGGACGGTGGATAGACTGCAACCCGACAGCGGAAAGGTCGCGGATATCCCATGTAGCTGCAAACCGTTCAGGGTGCCTGGTAAAGCTATAAGAAATGCCGTTGGTCAGGGCATAATGCCCCCAATTGTAAAAGTCGGCCAACTCGCGGCTCATAAACTTTTTACAATAGATATGGTCGGTATCCTCGGGGCGGTGCGGGCACCAGTAGTCACCGGGCAGCAAGCAATCCGGTCCGGCGCCGTGTTCGAGGCTATGAAAGTAAGCCACCTGTGACTTGATATTCACCATCACCTCGGGCGCTTTGAGCTGCACGTGGTTCAGGTTGACCTGCTCCGCCACCCGGCGAGGAATCTCAAACTCGCCGAATCCGCGCGAGGTCCACATGCCCAATCCCGGGCAGTTATCGAGCAAAGCGAACCAGGCCATATCGCGGATTGCGAGCGCCTCGGTGCCCATACCGGCTTTGAAATCGCTGGGATCGAGTTCGCCGAACATCGTTGGCAGCTCATTCTGGGTATAGTGATGGTTAACATCCACGATCCCGGCGAAATCGAGCCACAGCGGAATGCCGGCCAATCCCTGGTAGAGGTGGGGGCTAAAGAAATCAACTGGCACCTTGTCGAGCCACAGGAAGGGGTCCTGGGCGGCGAATCCGAGCCCAGCAAATGAGATGCAGGTCGGCACGCCCGGCATCGCCTGCTTGATATGCTCGACAATATGTCGCGTCCATTCGATCTCGTTATCCTGCTGCTCCCATAAAAAACAGGCGCCGTGTTGAAACTGGTCATTATCCCAGCCCTGCTCATTGTACACTTCAGCACACAGCAGTGCGGGATGGTCGCGCAATGCTGGCGCAATCGCGTCAATGAAATCGAACTGGCACCTCAGGATATCTGGGTCAGTAAAGTAGCCATTATAGCCAACACGCGGTTCTTGTGGGTTAAGAAAGCGCCGGCGGTGCTCCGGCAAGCCAGCAATCTCTTCCGGCGTGTAAAACGGCAGGCCGTACTTTTCTAGCTGATCCTTGCGAAAGTAGATAGTGGTGCGCGGCTCGGGGCACATCACGAAATGAAAGTATACGCCTTCCTCAGCGGCGATATCCATATAACGCAGCAGCTTTGGCCATGTCAGCGGGTTCGGTTTGCCGCCAACATCCAGCGGAGCCGCACAATTACGGCGTGCGGAAAGACAAAAGTAGCGCACGTAGTTCATACTCTCGCTCTTGAGGTAGTGCAGCCAGATACGCAGCTCTTCCTCCGTGGCATCGTAAAAGAACATCCAATTCTCGGTATCATCCGCATCAGGTCGGCTACCTTTTTTGATACCGCAGCGATCGGTATAGATAATTTCAGCGAACACGCCCCCATACGGAATAAACGTACTGCCGTCGCGGCGCACAAATTTGCCATTCTGCCACAGTATTTCGCGCATAAATACCTCTCGAACATGATAATATTTGGCTAGTCCACTGTTACCGTCATCGGCAGGATGATATGGTCCTGGCCGTCGGGCAGCGTCAGGCGCTGGAACGTGCGCGGGTCATAGATACCAATCTCGAGCGCAGCCGGACCTGTATATGCGGCTCCTTCGAGAAATGTCAGCGTGTGCGGGTCCGTTACAATCTGTCCTGCAACCCACGCTGAGGTCGGTTCCGTGCTGTTATTCGGTGCGCCGTCGTGCTGGGCAATCACCTTGCCGTCTTTATCGAGCAGATGGGCGAACACTACATAGTCCGTCCCGAGATCCTGCTGGTTGAGCGCCTCCCAG
>JAJFUJ010000010.1 GCA_021372475.1 Chloroflexota bacterium
GCCGATGGCGCGGGCGTGAAAATGGCTGAACCAATGGCCCAGCTCTGCTCCCGCGATGCCCACCGGGTCGGGCAGTCGACGTGATATGTGCCCGACCATCGTCTCATCGGGGCCGCGCGGATCGGGCAGGCCGCCCCAAAACTTGCTCTGCATACAGAAGCGTGTCAATCGCCCGGCCATCTCCAGCGCCGATTCGTCACCAGAGAGCGCATACCAGCGCGCCAACGCCTGGATTTGGTGGCTCTGGTAAGTCACGACCGAGCCTTCGCCGCCTTCGGTCTCGCTGGCGGGTTCGTCGGTGCGCAGCCAACCGGAACGCGGGTAATTGAACGGCTCACCATAACCACCGTCCGGGTAGTAGGCATAATCGTCGCGGTAAAGCGCGATGCGGCGCATTCCGCCCACCAGTGCGCGGATGGGCTTATCCCAGGCTGAGTCGCTTGTGTACTCGCGCAGCGTCACCAGTGCGCGCAGCATACGCGCCAGGCCGCCCGTCGAGCACAGGTCCTCATCCTCACGGCGCCGGCCGTCAAAGGCAGGGTTATACGTGGTGCGCCAGGGGCGGCGCACATCCACCTTGTTCCAGTACAGGTCGCCCTCAATGCGCCCGAGCAGCGCCCGCCGCTGGGCGTCCTCCAGCTCCAGATATTGGTCGCTGCCGCACATCAGGCGCAGCATCGGCAGCGACTCGGTGAACTTGGGGTCGCAGGTGCAATCCGCGCCGTGGTGGCTCATATACGGCTGGCGCCAGGCATAAAAGACGTTAAACCATTGAAAATAATCCAACTCCGGGTCGATGCAACCGCAAATGCCGCTGATGGCCAGACGCGCGCGTTCGGCAAGATCAAGCGTATCGGGCACCAGCGCCTTGTAGCGTTCGCCCACATAACTGACCGTCAGCTCGCTCATTGGCTACTCCTCCACATTCGTATAGCCGGGGATAACTTGATAAGGCTCCGCCCAGGACGGGTCCTGAATCAGCAGTCCGGCATCGGGGTCGTCGGGCAGCACCGGTTGAGGGAAGAGCTTCCATCCGCCGCTTTCCAATGGCTCGGTATATCCTTCAGCATTGAAATAGCCCAGGATGCTCTCGCGCATCGCGCGTAAATCCTGCCGGCAAAAGACAACATCGGCGCGGCTGCGCTCCTCACGCGGGTCAGCCCTGCGGTCGAACAGGTATTCGCGCCGATCGGGGGCCGAATAGATATACTTGAACCTGCGGTTGAGCGCCATATACAGCCCAAGTGCGCTGCGATTCCATTGGCTGTAGATGGTACGCCCATAGTATGCGGCGGCGTGTTCACCGGCCAGCCCCGCCAAGTCGATGCCGGGCAAGCCGTCCGCAGCAGGGCTGATCCCGGCTGCCGCCAGGATGGTCGGGTAGATATCCACCAGGCTAACCGGCGTATCGCAGACCGCGTCCTGTTCAAAGCGCCCGGGCAGCCGCGCCAGCAACGGGATATTGGCGGGCGGATTGAGCATCCCACGCTTGCCAAAGCAGCCATAATCGCCCAGATACTCGCCGTGATCGGAGCTGAACAGGATCAGGGTATTATCCAGTTGCCCAACCTCTTCCAGGGCGCCCAAGATACGGCCAATCTGGAAGTCGATAAAGGAAATACAGGCATAATAATAGGCCTTCATCATCCTGAGCAGGTTCAGATCCGAGCCGTCGTCGCGATATTTATAGCGATTCTGCACCTTGTTGATGTAGGTTTGCAGGAACTCTTCATCCAGTACATGATGCGGCTGCAGCATCAGCGCCGCACGGTAGAGCTTGTTCCAGGGCGTAGGCGGTGAAAAGGGCGGGTGCGGATGGATGAAACTGCTCCACAAAAAGAACGGTTGGCCGCCGCGCTGCTGCCTGATAAACTCCACGGAGCGCTCCCCCACCCAGGCGGTGGCATGATGTTTGGCAGCCATCTGCGCGGGCTGCGGGATATAGTACATTTCCCCACGCGGTCCCATCAAGTCGTAAATATGGTCCAGCCCCGCGCCCTGTAAATAGCGTCGGTAATCATCGTGCTCGCCGGCCATGCCGATCTCTTCCTGGACCTCGCGGCTCTGAAATCCGCGCAACGCCGTCGCTGCGGGCGTAAAGTGCATCTTGCCGATGCCGTGGGTGCGGTAGCCCGCCATACTGAGGGCAGCCATAAAAGTATCAGCGGATTCGGGCATCGGTTCGGCATTCGAGTAGCAGCCCGCCTGATGCGGGTACTTGCCGAAAATAAGCGAGCAGCGCGCCGGCACACATTCCGGAGAAGGCGTATAGGCACTCGAGAAGCGCACGCCCTCGCGACATAGTTTATCCAGGTTGGGCGTGCGGATAACCGAGTTGCCTCCAGCATGAATTGTGTCCGCGCGCTGCTGGTCGGTAAAAATGAGCAGGATATTGGGTCGACAGTCTGGCATGGGCTGCTCCTGTTTTATGATAACAAAATGATAGCGCGCTGAACGGCGCTTGGCAAGCGCAGCGCTTGCGCGACCTGCTGAACGAGGGCATAATGGCATAAACGCCGGTTGCCCAGAGGACTAAATGGATACCATGCTCGCAGCAGTGCTGCACGATTTTAATGATTTACGCCTGGAGGCCGTTCCCCGCCCGCATGCGGAGCAGAGCGGCCAGGTAGTGGTGCGCATCTATGCCTGCGGCATCTGCGCCACCGATTTCAAGGCCATCACCGGCCAGCGGCGCAACGTGCGCTTCCCGTTCATCGCCGGGCACGAACCGAGCGGCGTGGTGGCCGAGGTTGGACCGGCGGTCAGCCACTTTAAGGTGGGCGATGCGGTCATTGTCCAGCCCTCCGGCTACTGTGGCTACTGCCGTTACTGCCGGGTTGGCAACACGCACTACTGCGAGCATGCCTTTACCACCGGCGGCGACGGTCCGGACGACGTCCGACCGGGCGCTTTCGCCGAGTATATGCTCACGATGGAGAACACCCTATACCTCAAGCCTGCGGCGCTCTCTTTCGATGCGGCGGCGCTGACCGAGCCGCTCTCGGGCGCCTGGAAGGGCGTCATCCAGTACAGCGAGTTGCAGGTGGGCGAGGATGTCGTCGTCATCGGGGTCGGCAGTATCGGCATGCTCTGCCTGATGGTGGCGCACGCCGCGGGTGCAGGACGGCTTATCGCGGTGGATACCTCGCCTTATGCCAGGGCGCAGGCGCTCAGGCTGGGCGCCACCCACGCGGTCGACCCGGCTGCGGGCGACGCCAAAAGCCAAATATACAGCATCCTGCCCGATGGCCCCGACCTGGTGATAGAGGCAGCCGGGCCGATCGAGGCCGTCAAATTGATGACCGACCTGCGCCGGCGCGGCACGCGCTGGAATGTGTTCGGCATCACTACCCACGAACGCTTTGAGCTCGACGGCGGGCTGACCCATTTCCTCGAGGGGCGCATGGATGCCTCCTTTGGCACTACCCCGCTGGCGATGCAGCGCGCCATCCGCCTGATGGAGACCGGCCTGGTGGATACCTCGCGCATCATCAGTCACCGCTTCCCGCTCAGCCACATCGCTGAAGCCCTACAGGTGATGGCTGGTCCGGAGCGCAATAAAATCATCATTAACCCTTAGAGAACCATTCTAGTTATTGGGAGGAACCCATGAAAATCAGCGCCAGTTATTGGATGTTTGAAGGCGGCCTGGACGGCGCCAAGCCGGTGGACGAGGCAATGCGCGAGGCCAAAGCGCTCGGCTATGACGCCATCGAACTGTGCGTCGCCAGTTCGGGTGTGCTGACCGATCGCACCAGCGAAGCCGAATGCCGCGTTATCGCCGCTGAGGCTAAACGCATCGGCATCGAGATTGCCTCGGTGGCCTCCGGCGAGAGCTGGGCCAGCTCGCCCACCGCCAACGACCCGGCCGTGCGCCGACGCATCATCGATTTTACCGCCCGCGGCCTGCAGGTGACCCGCTGGCTCGGTACGGATGCTTACCTCTTTGTGCCGGGCGCCGTCTCGGTCTTTTTCAACCCGGATGCCGAGGTGGTTCCTTACGATGTGTGCTACCAGCGCGCCCAGGAGGCAGTGCGCCAGCTCGCGCCCGTCGCGGAGCGCTGCCAGGTCAGGCTCGGTATCGAGAACGTTTGGAATATGTTCTTGCTCAGCCCGCTCGAGATGCGCGATTTCATCGATTCCTTCCGCACCCCCTGGGTTGGCGCCTACCTGGATGTGGGCAACGTTATCCAGTTCGGTTACCCTGAGCAGTGGATTCGCATCCTCGGACAGCGCATTGCGCGCGTGCATGTCAAGGATTTCAAACGTTCAATAGGCACCGGCGACGGCTTTGTGGATTTGCTCGAGGGCGATGTCAACTTCCCGGCCGTGCGCCAGGCGCTGGCGGAGATAGGATATGATGGGTATGTGACGGCCGAGATGATGCCCTGGACGCCCGAGCGCCCAGGCCGGACGGCCGCAGCGCTGAAGAAAATATTCAAGTGACAGGAGGCAATATGCTGCGCGTAGGGATTATCGGTCTCGGTTTTATCGGCCAGGTGCACTACCACGCTTATGAGGCGCTCAAGGGCGAGGTGAAGATCGCCGCGGTGTGCGATATCGAACGCTCGCGGCTCGAACAGGCTGGCGGCATCAGCGGCAACATTGGCGGCGCCCAGCAGAAACTCAATCTCGATGCTGTCGCACTCTATACCGACGCGGCCAAGATGCTCGCTGAGCAAAAACTGGATATCGTCTCGATCTGCCTGCCCACCTACCTGCACGCCAAGTACGCCATTATGGCGCTGCAGGCCGGCGTCAACGTCTTTTGCGAGAAGCCGATGGCAATAGACCCTGCCGAGTGCGACACCATCATCGCCGCCGCGGAAGCGAGCGGCAGGGAGTTGCAGGTCGGGCACGTCATCCGCTTCTGGCCCGAGTTCGTCTGGGCGCGCCAGGCCATGTTGGAAGGTGCCTACGGTAAGCTGCTGGCCGCGCACTTCCAGCGCCTCTCGCAGACGCCCACCTGGAGCTGGCAAAACTGGCTCCTGGATGGCGACAAGTCGGGCGGAGCCGCCCTCGACCTGCATATCCACGATGCCGATTTCGTCCAGTATCTGCTGGGGATGCCGCGCGCGGTCTATTCGTGCGCCTACTGCGGCCCCTCCAAAGAAGCGGACCATATCGCCACCCAGTATCTGTATGACGGCGACGTGGTCGTGACGGGTGTCGGCGGCTGGATGATGACCAGCGCGTTCGGCTTCCGCCAGGCTTTCGATATGGCGTTTGAGGATGCCTCGGTCGTGTACGACGCCACGCGCACGCCCTCGCTGCAGGTATTCCCGCGCACCGGCGATCCCTTTGCGCCCGAGGTTACGGCCGACTCGGCATACAATATCGAGATCGCCTATTTTGTGCGCAAGGTGGCTGGCCAAAAGTTGCCTGAGATCATCACGCCGTTTGAATCGCGTGAATCGGTGCGCCTGGTGCTGGCGGAAAAGAAATCCGCGCAGACCAAACGCGTCGTGGCTTTATAGACCGCCTTATATTATGACAAGCGATGGTGCGGAGTCATCCTGCACCACCGCTTTCGTCTGGCTGATTACCGCCGAACAGGCTGGCAGCGCTTACAGTTTGATGCGTGAGTAAAACTCGGGCACGCCCCTGACGCCCGGACGCAGGCGGAACAAGCCGCCGGCGCCCTCGCCCTGGCCTGCCTTGCCTTCCGCGCCGATGGCGGATGTGACATACATATCCATTAGGTCATCGCCGCCAAAGGTGACGCTGGAGACTTTGAGCGCTGGCAGGATAATCCGGTCGAGCTGTGTGCCGTCGGGCGCAAATTTATACACGCTGCTGCCGTCCCACCTGGCCGACCAGAGGTTGCCGTCGGCATCCACCGTCATGCCGTCAGGCAAACCATCCTTTTTAGTATCCACACTCACCAAATCGCGCTGGTTGGTAATGCTGCCGGTCTCGATATCATAATCAAAGACATAGATTTTGCCGGGGGTCGAGTCGGTGTAGTACATCCGCTTGAGGTCGGCGGTAAAGCCCATGCCATTCGAGCAGCCGATGCCGCCGAACAGGTGGGTGATGCTGCCATCGAGATCCAGACGGTAGAGGCTGCCGAGATGGCCCTTGCCCGGCATGGTGCCGCAAAACACGCGTCCCCGGGGGTCAGCAATGACGTCGTTAAAGGTGCAGCCCTGCTCGGCCTCGATGCCTTCGACCACCGTCTCGATGATGCCATCGTGCCAGGTGCGCACGGCGCCGTTGCGCCCGAACAGGAGCAGCTTGCCGTCGGCCTGGATGGTGAAGCCGCCCAGCGGTTCGTCCTGCGAGACCTGCTCATGCCTGCCAGCAGCCGGGTCGTAGCGGAAGATGCGCGCTGTGTTGATATCCGCCCAGTACAGCTTGTGTTCCAACGGGTGCCACAGCGGGCCTTCGCCACAAATGCAGTCATAGTTCGCGATAAGTTTGATATCCATAGGTACCTCTATGCAGTTAAGTTTAAAATGCAGCTATACACTAAAGAGTGTAGCACACCTTTTTTATTTCGTTCGCCGCGTACACTAGGTTTTCCCACTCGGCATCGGGCGGGATGAGATGGTCAAAACTGGGCACATAACGCCCCAGGTGCACCATCTCGCGCGCTCGCTGCACCTCAACATCCACGGCGCCCTTATCCAGCGCAAGGCAGCGCTTGTCCAGGCCGCCAATAATCCCCAGCTCGGGGTAGCGCGCGCGGTAGGTGCGGATGTCGTTGCCCGCCTGCACCTCGAAAGGCAGGAACACATTCACGCCGTGAGCAGTCATCAGCGGCACCAGCTCGCGGCAATCGCCGTCGGTATCCACCGAGATGAGCCTGATGCCGTGCGCGCGCGCAAAAGCAGCGATGCGCTCGTACTGTGGCATCATGAAGCGCTCCGCCATGGCGGGCGAGATGAGCGAGCCTTGCTTACCCGACATATCCTCCCAGATGTGGATATGGTCGATTTGCACCTCGCGCGCCACGCGCTCCCACAGGCTGAGCCAGAGCGTGGTTATATGCTCCATGATGTCGTACACCATCTCGGGCTCATCGTAAAAGCACTCCAGCAGCCTCTCCGCGCCCAGCAGATCGCGCGTGGAGCCGAAGACGCCCCAAGGATAGACTCCCACCTGCACGGCTTCGCCGGTGCGCTCAAGCTGCGCCCGAAAGGCGTCCCAATCCTGCGCGACACGCCCGGCCTCATCCGGGCGCAGGTGCTCGCGTTTGAGCTTGTGCCAGTCATCCGGCGTGTGCACCGGGTAATCGAGCCACTCGGGCATCGACAGCCCGTCGCGTCGGCAGCGGCTGATTATCCCGCGCTCATCGCGCACCACCACGAACTCGGCATCCTCGCGGATGACCTCGGTCGGCAGCGGCGGCCAGATGCCGCAACGCAGCTCGGGGATGGCAAAGCCGGGGTCATAGCCGAAATACTCCGCCAGCTCAAGATTGGGTATGCCGGTTTGCGCGCGCCAGCGTTCGAGCGAATCGCCCCAGGGCTGCCAGCCGAACCAGATGCCGAAGGGCACGCGGTCGATCGGCTGCCCCAGCAGGCAGCGCACCAGACGTTCGCCGGGTTTCAAGTCCTGCATCAGGCGCCGCGCAGCAGGCGGATATATTCGCGCGCAACCTTTAGATCTTCCAGCGCTTCCGCCGAATCGGTCATCGGCGCCATCTCGCCTTTGACGGCGCTGACAAAGTTCATCGCTTGCTGGCGCATGGCATGTACCCATGGCAGCGACGGGATGATAGTCTGCGGCGTCTCGCCTTGGCCCGGGTCGCGGAATATCTCGACGCGCCCGGGGCGGTTGGAGGCCAACGGCGCAGGCAGTTCGATCTTGATATAGCCGTGTTCAAAGGCGACCAACGCCGACTCGTGCCAGTCGATGGTGGTGGTATAAGGCGACATCTCGATAGTGCCGGCGATGCCGCTTGTGCTGGTGACGGCCAGCAGCACACCGGAAGGATCGGCGTAGGTCACCTTGTACGGTTCGCCCAGCAGATGGCGCAGCAGGTTCACCTGATGAATATAGTAGTTCACAAAACTGATATATTCCTTATACAGCGCTTCGCTCATATCCTTTGGCGCCGGGTCGCCCGGCAGCTCGGGATAGCTCTCGTTGGAGCGCACCAGGTCGATGAAACCGTTAGCCACCCAGTCGCCGGCGGGCATCAGCACGCGCACATAACGCAGGGCGCCCAGCTCTTTCGTCTCCAGCAGGCGCTTGATCTCCGCCTTGGCATATATTGTGGCCGGGTCGGAACGCTTGTGATATCCGAGCATCTGCCAGGTTCCCGCGGTCTTGGCGGCCGCGACCACCTTTTCGCCCATCTCGATTGAGCCGGCCAGCGGCTTTTCGGTCATCACCGGCACGCCGGCCTGCAGCAGCTCGGGGATGAGCGTGCCATGGCGCGTAAAGGGCTGCGCAGAGACGATGGCATCCACCTTTTCGGCTGCCAACATGGCATTATGGTCGGCATAGGTACGCGGGATTCCATATTTGGCTGCCACGGCCTTGCGCAGTTCGGGGCGTATCTCAGCAATCGCCACTACCTCGCAATCGGGCACCGTTACATAGTTTTTGAGATGGGCGCACTGCCCCATCCCGCCCACGCCCACAAATCCGATCTTTACCTTGCTCATGTTCCCTCCATATTATGTGGCAATTTACGATCTGTAATGGCTCTGCTTAGTTCGCCGGGCGGGTCGGCTCGTACGGTGAAAGCCCGGCCGGGTCGTTTACCTCGGCGCCGGAAGGCGCCGGCACCGGGTCTCCCGCCAGCAGCGGGTCGTGCGTACGCTGCATCCAAGCCTCCAGGCGCGCGCGCATCTCTTTCAATGCCGGTGCATACTGTGCGTCATCCGCCACATTGTGCGCCTCGTTTGGGTCGTACACCAGGTCATAGAGCTGTTCGCGCGCAAGCTGCTGTTCCGCCCAGCCGTGGGCCAGCCACAGGTCTTTGCTGGGCGAATCGTCGCAGTTCGGCAGCACAGGGGTGCTGCGTTCGCCATAGCGGCGGATATATTTCCAGCGCCGGGTACGCACACAGCGCTGCGGCTCATAGGCGGCGTGGTAGGTCACTTCGGCGAACAGTTCGTCGCGCACTTCGGGCGCCCAGCCCTCCAGCACCGGCCAGAGCGAGCGCCCTTCAGCCCATGCGGGCGTCGCGATGCCGATGAGCTCGCACAACGTAGGCATAATATCGACCTGCGAGACCAACGCGTCGCATACTCTGCCGCCATATAAACCGCGCGGTCCGCGTAGAATCAGGAAAACGCCCATCCCATAATCCGTCAGGGTGCACTTCATCCCCGGGAAGGCCAGGCCGTGGTCGGTAGTGCACAGCACCAGGGTATTCTGTGCCTGACCTGAGTCCTCCAACGCTTGCAGCACCTCGCCGATGCCGGCATCCAATCGCGCGGCGCTGGCGATAAAGGCCGCCATATCATCGCGCGTCTTGGGCGTCGCTGCCATTGGAGCCGGCGGCAGGACATACTTGCCCGCTCCCGGTTCCACCTGCGGGTACTCGCGGTGCGTGTCGAAAAAGCCTACCGATTGAAACCAAGGTCCGGCGGGCGCATGCCGCAGCCAGTCTGCTGCGGCAGCACCCACATGGTATTGCCAAGGTTTCGGCAGCGGTAGAACATCCTGGTATCCCAACAGCTTGGGGTCGCCCTTAATCTCGTGCTGCACGCCAGCCAGCGCAGTGTGATAACCCGCCTCGCGCAGCACGCACGCCAGATGCTGGCGCGAGTCTTTGAGCATGAACCCGCGGTGGGCCAGGCCGATCATCCCAGAGGCGTGTGCACATTGGCCTGTCAGCAGCGCCGCGCGCGAGGGCGAGCAGGTTGGCGCGGCATTAAAAGCGTTGCTAAAGAGCACGCCTTCCTCGGCCAAACGCTGCAGGTTGGGCGTCGGCGCCGCATAACCGTAAGGTTGGATGTAGCGCCCGGTGTCGTGCGAGTGCAGGTAGAGGATATTGTAATGTTCGGGCATGCCGCCTCCGCTGTACCAGAATGCAGGGCAAGTATAGCACGCTGTGAATGGCGTGCAACTGTATTCGGATTGTACATAGCGTTTGTGCAGCGATATAGATAGCGTAAACTAGAGGCATGTTCAAGCTGCAACTCATCCGGCCTTCAACCGTATGCAGACGATGAGCGTCGAGCTGCTCTGCGCTCCGCCGGCCTGCGGCAAGACTCGCGCCTGCATCCAGCACATCCAGGCACTGCGTGCGCACAAGCCTATGGCAGCGGTTCGCATTGTGGTGCCGGACCGTCTGCAGGCCGATGCCTTTCTCCGGCGCCTGGCTGCCTCTGGGGGAGCTATCGGCACGGCGGTGGGCACCTTTGGCGGCCTGTATCGTGAGATTCTGCAGCACGCCGGGCGCGTGGTGCCGCTCATCTCGGCGCCGTTGGCTCACCGTCTTGTTCAGGAGGCCGTGGAAGCAGTATATCAGGCGGGCGAGCTGAACCATTATCAGCAGATTCACGCTCTTCCCGGCTTTCACCAGGCGTTGGGTGAGGCGTTCGCCGAGCTGAAGCGCGCTATGGTGGACCCGGCTGACCTGCGGCGCTACGCTGCCGGGGAGACGCCCGCCCAGCAGGAACTAGCGCGCATATATGCGCGCTATCAGGCGCGCCTGCAGGAGCTGGACTGGGCCGACCAGGAGGGCTATTCGTGGCTGGCGGTTGCAGCCCTGCGCGACGCGCCGCGCCTGGCCTGCTGCTACGATCTGCTCGTCTTTGACGGCTTTGACACCTTTAACGCGGCGCAACGCCGCGCGCTGTGCGAGTTGGCGGTTCAGGCTGGCGAGATGGTCATCACCTTGCCGCTTACGCCGGGCTCGGAACGCGCTGCCGAAAGGCGCTTTACCAGGAATTATGACAAGCTGATCAACGAACTGAATCCCCGAGTAACGACGCTGCCAGCCGCGCCGCGACTGCCAGCCGATTTACATTATATACAGCAGTCTTTTCTTGCAGGTTCGCCTGCCAGGCTCGCGCACGCCGAACATATCGAGCTGCTGCAGGCGCGCTCGCCCGCCGAAGAGGCGCGCGAGGCGCTGCGCTGGCTTAAGGCGCGGGTTGTGCGCGATGGTATTCCGCTTAACGATTGCGCACTATTTACTCCCGACCTGGATATTTATCGCCCGCTCTTGTGCGCGGCAGCCCGTGAGTACGGTATCCCGCTCAAGTTCACTCAGTATGACGTGTTATCCCGCTCGCCGGCTCTGGCGGCGCTGCTCAACTTCCTGGCCATTCCCACCAGCAATTATGAGACACGCGTGCTTTTCAAAGCCCTGCATTCGCCCTACCTGAAACTCGGCTTGACGACGGCTCAGGTGGATCAACTGGAGGTGATTAGCCGCGCTGCGCAAGTGGTGGAGGGGCGCGAGCAGTGGACAGAAACCTGGCAGCGGCTCATCCCTGCCGCACTGGTTGAAGCCAAAGGTGATGATGTGGAGGAGGATCTGCCGAATCTGCCCCACGGCCAGGATGCAGCCGCTTTGCAGCAGGCTCTGGATAATGCCTTTGCCCTGCTGCAGCCGCTCGATGGCGAATTTCCCCTGCGCTCCTGGGTCGAATGGCTCGAGAAGCTGTTCGACAAGGCTGGTTTTAGCGCGCAGGCGCGAGAAGGCAGCGACAAGCTCGCCTATGACGCCTTCCGCGAGGTACTGCGCGCGCTGGTCGCCACTGAATCCGTGGCGGGCGAGAAGCCGGTTGCTTATGCCGGTTTCCTGGCACAGCTCACGGTCGTGCTCCTGGGCGCGCCGCTGCCCGAAGCGCCGTCGCCGCGGGAAGGCGCCCTGCTGGTCGGCCGCATGCTCGAGGCGCGCGGGGTACGCTTCCGCGCCGCAGCCATACTGGGACTTTCCGAGGGCATTTTCCCAATCGTCGAACATCCCGACCCTTTGCTGGATGAGGCCCTACGACGCACCCTCGACCTCGAACCGCGCCTGGAACGCGAACAGGCCGGGCTTTTCTACCAGGCGCTGGCCCGCGCCGACGAACGGCTACTGCTCACCCGACCGTACTTGGCGGAGGGCGGCGAGGATTGGGAGGAATCGCCTTATTGGCTCGAGATTCGGCGCCTGCTGCCCGATACGGTGCTGCACACGATACATCCGGATGATCCCCGTCCGCTGGCGGAGGCGGCCTCGTCCCAGGAGCTGCTCTTTACGGGCGTGCGTCGCGGCGATATCACGGGTTATCCTGAGCTCGATGAACGCTTCGAGCGCTTGAGTTTAGCGCGCGAGGTGCTGCGCGGCCGGCGCATCCCTGCCGCGGACGGCCCGTATGAAGGCGGCTTGAACCGGCTAGCCGATGCCTTCGCTCAGCGTTATGCCATGGGCAAACCCTGGAGCGCTTCGCGTCTCGAGTACTATGGCACATGTCCTTATTACTTTTATGTAAAAGATGCCCTCGCTTTGGAGCCTTGTGTTCCCCCCGAGGTCGGCTATAACGCAGCCCAGCTTGGTTCGATGTTACACGAAATCCTTGAAGTGACCTATGCGACGTCCCAAAATTCCGCTAGCCTGGAGGCGCTTCTGGCGGCCTTGCCGTCCGCAGCCGAGCAGGTCTTTGCAAATGCTCCGCGCAAATACGGCTTCCGCCCGGGTGCGCTCTGGGATTTCCAGTGCGCGGAGCATACCGCCATGCTGGAGGAAACCATCACAGCTCTGAACGCCGCCAGTGATGGTTGGACGCCAGCAGCTTTCGAGAGCGCATTTGGTTATAATGAGGCGCCGCCGTTGCGCATTGAACTCGAAGCAGGCCCGGTTCACTTTCATGGCTTTATCGATCGCATCGACCGCAGCGCCGACGGCAAGGTGCGCATCATCGATTACAAGACGGGCAGCTCGCATCTTGCCAATACCGACCTGCTGAGCGGCCGGCGCCTGCAGTTGCCATTGTATGCCCTGGCCGCCCGCGATGCGCTTGGTTACGGCGAGCCGAGCGAAGGTTTTTACTGGAAAATTCAAGAAGGCGCCAGCGCGCTCAAGCTGAGCGGATTCACGTCGCCGCTGGGATCGGGTATGGGCGGCGCCGTGAGCATGCTGCTGGCCCATCTGGAGCGTATTATGAGCGGAATCTGCGCCGGCAGCTTCGCCCCTGTTCCGCCGCACGGCGGTTGCCCGGATTACTGCCCGGCTGTCCACTGGTGTTGGCGTTATCAAACGAGCGGCTGGTGACGGATGGATAACACTGCGCGTGAACGCGCCATCGCCGGATTTCATCTGACCGATTCGCAGCACGCAGCCGCCCTGGAGCGCGGTCGCGATGTGGTCGTGACGGCCGGCGCCGGCTGCGGCAAAACCTCTACCCTGGTGGCACGTTACGTCTCGCTGCTGGCCGATGGCTGCACACCGCGCAGCATTTTAGCCGTCACGTTCACCGAAAAGGCAGCCCGCGAGATGCGCTCGCGCGTGCGCCGGGCTGTGAGTGCGTTGAGCGTAAGTGCCGCCAGCGAGGACGAGCGCCAGCGCTGGAGCGTGTTGGCATCCACCCTCGACGCGGCGCGCATCGGCACCATCCACAGCCTGTGCGCCGAGATGCTGCGCGCGCACCCGGCAGAGGCCGGCATCGATCCGCGCTTTACGGTGTTGACTGAAGCTGATGCAGCGCTGCTGTGCAGCCAGTCGGTGCAGGATACCCTGAATGAATTGGTCGAGACGCCCGGCTGCGAACCGCTTTTCAGCGCTTTCAAGGCGAAGCAGCTTGAAAAGCTTCTCACCTCCCTGCTTACGCAGCGCCTGGATGCTTCCGAGCTGCGCGGCGCTGACCTGAACCCGCTGGAAATAACCAGCCGGCGCCTAAATGCTGCGTTGGATGATCCAGTTTTTTCCGCTAATATCGCCGAGCTGCGCGCGTTGCCTCACACTGAACTCCTGCGCGACGCAGGTGACAAACTGGCTCCTCAGGTGCTGGCGCTGCTTGACTTGTGGGATACCGCCATTCAGGCGCTCGCGGCCGGGGAACCCTTCCGCGCTGTAGGAGCGCTATATCGGGCGCGTCGCGAGGGGATGAGCCTCAGAGCTGGCAAGCAGGGTCGCTGCAAAGAACTCATCAAAGAGCTACAGGGGCGTTACGATGAGCTGCTTGACCCGCTCATCGGTGGCAGAAAAGCTGACAGCCAGCCGCCGGCCGTGCAGGATGAAGAGCGGTTCATTGAGGTGCAGCGAGCAGCCTGGCAGGCCTATGATATGCTGCTGGCTAGGTACACCGCGGCGCTGCGCGAGCGTCAGGCGCTCGATTTCGACGACCTCGAACGCGGCGCCCATAGCTTGTTGAGCTTGCCCGAAGTGCGCAGCCGCTGGCGAAATGAGTTCGCTGCCGTGCTGGTCGACGAGTTCCAGGATACCAACCGGCGCCAGCGCGAGATTGTAGAGGCGCTGGCCGGCGCTCCCGGGCGCCTGTTTATCGTGGGCGATGCGCGCCAGAGCATCTACCGCTTTCGTCGCGCCGACGTGACGGTCTTTCGCGAGGTGCAGGCGTACACCGCATCTCACGGCGGGCTGTCGGTAGACCTTGACCAGAGTTTCCGAACCCACGCAGCGCTGCTTGAAGCTGCCGGCGAGCTGCTGGCCGCGGCAATGGGCACTGCAGATAAGCCCGAGCGGCCTTATGAAGTGCCATTTACAACGCTCAAGGCAATGCGTCCTCAGCCGGAGTCTTATCTGTGCGCTCCGCACATCGAGCTGGTGCTAGGGGCAGGCGCTAATGCCGAATCGGCCCGTCCGGCCGCCGCGCAGGCGCTGGCCGGACGGCTGTTAGAGCTGCGCGCCGAGGGGCAGATTCGTGCCTGGGATGAGGTGGCGCTGCTCCTGCGTTCCTCCAGCGGTTTCAGCGCCTATGAGGACGCCTTTGAGCGCGCGGGTATCCCCTTTGTCACCGTCGCCGGCCGCGGCATGTACGACCGTCCCGAGATTCGCGACGTGCTCAACATCCTCGGCGCCCTGGCCGACCCAACCGACGATCTGGCGCTGGCCGGCTTGCTGCGTTCACCGGCGTTTGGCCTGAGCGACGCCGCGCTGTATCAACTGCGCTGGCGCAACGACCAACCCACGCCGTATTCGGAATCGCTCGCGCAGGATTTGAGCATTCTCGCGAAAGAAGACCGGCGCCAGGCGCAGCGCGCCAATGCGATCCTGGCTGAATTGTACGAGATAGTCGACCGCGTGCCCGTCGCCGAGCTGCTGCAGCGCCTGGTGATGGCTAGCGACTACCGCGCCATCCTGGCGCTCGACAATCGCTCCGACTCGGGCGGCCGTTTGTGGCGCAACCTGGATAAGCTCATCAGCGATGCCCAATCCAGCCAGCAGATTCTTGTGCGCGATTTTCTCGACTATATCGCCCAGTTGGATGACGTCTCCGCGCGCGAAGGCGAAGCGCCGGCTGAGGCGCTGGCATCGGTGCGCCTGATGACGATTCACCGCGCCAAAGGGCTCGAATTTCCGGTTGTCGTGCTGGCCGATGCGTCCCGCAGGCCGCCCGCAGCGAAGAACGCCTGTTTACTTCTACAGGATTACGGACTGACGTTTCAGCTCAAGCGGCCCGCCCTCTTCCCCAGGCTGGCCGAGCGTAGCAACGCATTGCAGGAGGCAGCCGAACGCAGCCGTCTGCTGTATGTCGCCTTAACGCGCGCCCGCGACAAGCTGATTATCAGCGGACATCTGACGATCAGTGAGGACGGCAAGGCAGCCGCGGCGGGCTGGTTGAAGGAGCTGTGCGCTGCCGCCGGAGTGGAGCCGGACATGCTGTGCAACAAACCCGGCGAAGCGCATATCTTGACCACGCCTTGCGGGCATCCTGTGCGCGCCGTTTTGGCAGACACGGCTGAGACAGCCGCCAGTACGCCCGGCCCGGTAAGCGCTTGGCCTGAATCCGACGCTGAACCATTGTACAAGCCGCTGCCAATGTCAGAACCACCGCTGCTTAGCCCGGATGAGCCGGAGGAAGCCCACCCCTGGAGCATCAGCCGCGCGGGACAGGTACCGCCGGAAGCGCTTGGGCTAATGGTGCACAAGGCGCTCGAACTGTGGCTTTTCCCCGGCGATGCGCGCCTGCGACCGCTGTTAACAAGCGCTGCCCAGAGCGTTGGGCTGGTGCTGCCGGAGCAGCAGGCTGAGGCCGCGAGCCAGGCAGAACACCTGTTGGCGCGCTTACACAAGCACCCGCTATACCAGGAAATCGCGGATGCAGCGGAGCGCCTGCACGAGGTTCCGTATATCCGCCAGGTGAGCGGCCGCGCTGAGGCAGGTGTGATTGACCTGCTTTACCGGGTGAACGGAACCTGGCAAATCATCGATTTCAAGACCGATTGTATCTCAAGTGAGGCTGAGCGCAGCGCTAAAATCGAGCAATATAGCGCACAGATGCGGCGCTACGCTTCGGCAGCCAGCGAGTTGCTGCGCACCCGCGTGCGAGTGCAGCTCTGCTTCCTGGATGACCACGGACAAATCAGCCTGGTTCCGTTCGATTGAGCGGCTCCTGAGGTTGTTCGTTATCCGCCGTTTGTTCCAGACGCTTGTTGCGGTAATAGACGATGATGTTCAGCCCGACCATCACGCTGTTAAAGAGGTACACCACCAACACGTAGGTGGGGTTGTAGATGGCTTTGCCGACCGAACCCATGATGTAGCCGGTGAAAACAAGCCAGAGAAACACCTCACTCACGCCTTTGGTGGTGCGTGAGCGGAACAACTTGCGCAGCGAAATGGGCCACGACACCCCGAAACATATCAGCATTCCAGCTTCCAGGATTTCCTTCATCCTTACCGCCTTGGTTAAATTGGCACTGCCAACCGATTAGAGCCACTTGTTATAGTAACGATGGCGTTTGTACCAGCGCACGCCGAGAGCTTCCATATCCGAGCGGCTCTTGAAATTCGTTTCAGAAACCGCTACTACCTCGGCATGTTTGAAGCCGAAGGGATGCAGCGTATCAGCCAACTCGGTATAGAGCACCGCATTGGCGCCCAATCCCTGATATTTAGGCAGCAGCCCCAGGCCGTTGATATTGACCCACTCGGTGCGGGATGGCTCGCGCATGATATACCACCAGCCCAAAGGCAGCAACCGCCCATGGCAGCGCTGCAGCGCTGCCGATATGTCATGGTACGAGAAAATAAATCCGGCAATTTCATCCCCGTGCATAACCAATTTGACCAGCCGCGGGTCGGCGATTTCAACGATGCTGCCAGCCGAGAGCCGCACTTCCTCCATGGGGACAGGATAATAATCCGCCCCGAAATCGCTGAAAGCCTCGTTGACGACGCTGACCGCTTTGGATACCCATCGTTTCATTTCACTACGGGTTGTAAACGATTTGATCCAGAATCCGCGCCGTTCGCGCACCCGCGCAGCGATATCATAGAAACGCGTTTCCAGCTTATGGTCGCCTGGCAGGTAGCCCGAAAGCGTTTCTATAAACTTCTCAA
>JAJFUJ010000037.1 GCA_021372475.1 Chloroflexota bacterium
CATCGCGCAGGTTGTCGCGCATGCGCACCAGATACCCCCGAACCTGCTGCAGCTCTTCAGGCGTCATCCCGCTGAAGGTTTCATCTTCGATGCGCGCATGGATGGACATCACCTCTGTGCGCACCGCTCGGCCCGCCGGCGTCAAATACACGCGCGAAATACGCTGGTCTCTGGGATCCGGCTCGCAGTAGATAAACCCTGTCCGTTCCATACGCTGCAACATGCGCGTGATGGTGGCCGGCGTGATATGCAGCCGCTCGGCCAATTCGTTATGCGTCAAGCCCTCTTGCTCCCATAGAGCTCTCAGGAGCGGCGGCTGCCCGCGGTAAAGGCCGGTCTTTTCGAGCAAAGCATGCGTACGCGCATAATGGTGGTGGCAAATCTGCGCTAAAAGCCAATCCAGCGACTCAGGCTCATCGTTAACAGCCATTACGCTTGCTCCTTTATGTTTAGCCGACCAATAATTAGCCGTCTAACTATAATGAATATACAGCATTTTGTCAATAGTCATGACTAGGAGGGTGTGGAAAAAGTATCCAGTTGGAGAGACCATAGTGTCTGAAAAGACCGACTTGCGAACTCGCATAGCATTCCCGCGCAAGCAGGAATCCATTTGAGTCTTGCTTTTATTATTGTTATTATATGCTATATTCAATTATATGTCAGATTAATACTGGATTCCGGCTTGCACCGGAATGACGCTTCCTGTTCCCCAGTGGGCAAGTATAAGGACAGAACCTCTTTTTCAACACCCTCATGACTATCCCTTGTCCCTTGACTCTGTGCCATACATGGTTATGCTATGTAGCAGCGTAAATCTGAAGGTGTATGCTATGACCACCAATCGAGAGCGTATCCTGGTTGCTAGCCGTGGGCAGAGCGCCGACCGCCTGCCCTTTTTCCATTACTGGCGCCACTGCCAGGTTGGCTGGGCTGAGCGCCAGGCGCGCAACCAGGGGATGGGGATCTGCTGGGTGCGTCCGCCCTATGCGGAAGTGCTGCACGACGTGCGCGTTACGGAGGAATACACCATCCTGGCAGGACGCCCGGTAGTGCGCCGCACCTATACGACTCCGCTGGGTTCCGTCACGCAGGCCGAGTATCGCGAACCGGGCACCGGCCAGTGGCACGCCAACCGTTCCTGGCGCGACAGCACTCCCTGGCTGGTCGAGCATCCTATTAAGGGACCGGCGGATTATGCGGTAATGCGCTTCATCGCCGAACATACAGAGTACCAGGCAGATTACTTCCCTATTGAACAGGCCGATGACTGGCTGGGAGGCGAAGGCATCGTGCTCGATAGCCTGCCTCATTCGCCGCTGCAAACCCTGCTCATTAGCTGGATCGGCAGCGACGACAACCGCTTTTTCTACCACTTGGCGGATTACCCCGACCTGGTGGATGAGCTTTACCAGGCTCTCTGCAAGGCACGTCTGCCGCTGTATGAGCTTGCCGCCCGCTCTCCCGCGCAGGTTGCGATGCACGGCGATAACGTGGACGGCTGGCTGATTAGCCCACGCCTGTTTGAGCGCTACCTGATGCCCGTGTATGAAGCCGAAGCCGCCGCGCTGCACGCGCGCGGTAAGCTGCTGGCTGTACATATGGACGGCCGTCTGGCCAGTTTGAAGCATCTCATCGCGCGCACGCCCATCGATATCCTGGACGGTTTTCACCCCATCCCGATGGGCGACCTGGCACTGGCCGAAGCGCTGTCCTTGTGGCCGGATAAATGTATCTGGCTGGGCTTCCCCGGCGCGGTATATGCGCTGGGAGGACAGGCCGTGCAGCGCTTTGCCCTCGACTTGCTGCGCGAGGCTGCGCCGGGTAATCATCTTGCTATTATTATGTCAACTGAAAATCTGGTCAGCAACGCTAACTTGCTCGCGCTCACCGAGGTATTGGCGCAAGCTGCCCTGCCCTTGAGTATCGAGCGCATCGCGCGCATTGCGGCCACACTAAAGGAGGCTAGATGAACTCAAGTCCACTGCACATTCTCATTTTGGGCGCCCATCCCGACGACTGCGATTTCGCTGCCGGCGGCACCGCCATCCGCTTTGCCCGCGCCGGCCATCAGGTGCGCCTGGTGACGCTCACCAACGGCGACGCCGGCCACTATGCCATCGGCGGGATCGAGTTGGCGCGCAGACGCTACGCTGAGACCCAGGCTGCCGCGAAGGTGGCCGGCGTCGAGTACATCGTTACTGATATCCATGACGGCGAGCTTGAGCCCAGCCTGGCCAACCGTCGGATGGTCATCCGCATGATGCGCGAGTTCCAGGCCGATCTGGTGCTGGCCCATCGCGCCGATGAGTACCACCCCGACCACCGCGCCGTGGGCGTGCTGGTGCAGGACGCTTCCTACCTGGTAGGTGTGCCCAACACTGTCCCGCTGGCGCCGATTCTCCCGCACGCACCGGTCATCTGCCAGTTTGGCGGGGGGCTCAAGCAGCTTCCACCCGATGATGAGCTTGTGGTGGTGGATATCGACGAAGCTTTCGATGCCAAGGTGGATATGGTGCATTGCCACACCTCGCAGGTGTATGAATGGCTGCCTTACGATTCCGGCAGGCTGGAGCAGGTGCCCGCGGGCGAAGCGGAGCGCAAAGCCTGGCTGCGCCCTCAGGTGGATGAACGCAATACGGCTGAACGCTTCCGCCGGCAGCTCATCGCGCGTTATGGGGCAGAGCGTGGTAGCCGCGTACAGCACGCCGAGGTATTTGTGGCCTGCCCTTACGGCGCACGCCTGACTCCGGAGGCTAAACAACGGCTCTGGCCGCTATGAGGCAAAAACGGCAGAGGAGTTACCCTCTGCCGACTATCTGCTGCCTACTTAACGCGGCCAACTCGCCTGCAAAACGCTGATGCGTTCGGCAATTAGCGGTAGGCTGCGCTGGTTACGCTCAGCCTCCTGAGCAATTGTGTCCTTGAACTTCTCATTATAGGCCTGCGGGCGTTCTAGATAGGCGTTGAGAAAATCGCGCAGTTCCTCGGGCTTTTCGCGCACCCAACCCAGGCCGCGCTCGCGAATCAGGTCCAGGTTGCCATCTTCGTTACCGGCGACGTGAGTGATAGCCACAAACGGCTTGCGCTGGGCGATGCAATCCATCATAAAGTTGGGACCCGCCTTCCCGAGAACGATATCGCAGGCAGCCAGCACCTCGGCCATATTATCAATCCAGCCCAAGTTGATGAGCTGCACCGGTTTGTATTTCTTCCTGG
Source organism: Chloroflexota bacterium (assembly GCA_021372475.1). GTDB lineage: Bacteria > Chloroflexota > Anaerolineae > UBA1429 > UBA1429 > JAJFUJ01. The sequence continues at coordinate 3,220 of JAJFUJ010000037.1, forward strand.
AGCGCCGGTATGTTTTGGCGTATTCTTCGACCAGCAAATGGGCTGTTTTGTCGGTGCCGCTGTTAAAGATGGCGCACAACGGCCGCTTGGAATCCAATAGCATCGGGATGGCGCGCGGGATGGCGCTATTGCCCAACGATCCGCCACCCACAAACACCACCGGCCGCCCCTCTTCGATGCCCAATGCCTTTTTTGCCGCGGCGCGGTCGTATTGCTGATACATCTCTTCGCGCACCCACCAACCGGTCTTGAGTATCTGGCTTGGGGCTAATCCCACGTCGAGCCCAAATTGCTCGCCGACCTCATCATAAACCAGGTGTAAATCAGCACCGTTGGGCACATAGGTGGCCAAACTGACCGTCCAGGGGTCGCTGACCACCGTCCAGAGTTTGAAAGGCCTTCCCTCGCTATTCTTCCAGCGCGCCAGACAGTGTGTATGCAGATAGTAGGTACTGATGATCAGGTCAGGGGCGATAAGGTTGACGACCGACTTGATGTTCGCCAACGCGCCCAGTGAGACATCGCTCAACACCTTGTTGGTGATCTTTTGCGCCGACAACCTAAAGGCCAGGCTGTAGGTTTCCGGAGCATAGCGCGTCACCAGCGAATACAGCTCAGGGATCGCACCGGTCTCGGCCTTGACCTCGGTGTAGTGTGCTTCCCAGTTATGCTCGGTGCTTACCCGCCGCAAATGGCCGTATATTGCCCGCGCAATCGAGCGGTGTCCCCAGGGCATCGTATCCGTCAGCACCAGGATACGAAAGGGTTTATTGCTACTATTCGCCATTTGGTTATCGTTCACTCCGCGTTTTCACAAAGTAGCTACAAGTGTACATTCCCGCTATATTAGGCCGAATGCCCGCTCAGCCAACTAGAGCGAATACTGCATGATGATATGGATGCCTTCGGCGATCTCAGAACTCGTAATCGGGCCGCCGCCGTAGGAACCCTTGACCGGATCGAACGTATCAGCCCAGAGCATATCCCACTGGCCTTCGCCCACCCACTCGCGCGGATACTCGCAGCGGAACATCCAGTTCGCATCGTTGTGATCGATCATCCAGCGCAGCACGGCGGTCACCACCCCGCAGTGGTAGGTGTGCCAATCGATATCGGGATCCACCGCGCCCCAGTCGATGCCGTTTTTCCACGACTGCTCAAAGACCTGCAATACTTCCCACTGCACGTGCTTGGAAACCCAGTCGCTCAGGAACCAGGCCGTCGTGTTCAAGCACGGCTTGGTGTTGTAGAGCATCGCCAGGTCTTGCGGCTGCCACAAATGGGTGAACGGCAGCACGCCGCGAATCCACCAGATTGCTTTCTGCTTGTATTTTGCCTCGCCAAAGAGCTCATATCCTAGATAGTACGCCATGGCCGCGTTGCCGGCCGCCAGCAGGTTGGGCGAACGTAGCGGTGTCTCCCACCAATCGCCGCCCTCGGGGCGCGTGAAGCGCATGGCGAACTCCAGCGCGCGGCGCGCGGCCTCCTTGTATGCCTCCTTTTGGGTCAGCTTGTAGGCCTCCAGCAGGGCCAGGGTGGCTGTGGCACACAAATCCACCGCCGAGTCGCCGGCCAGCCCCAGCGGGCGCCAGTAGGCCGCATTGGCGTTGTGGCCGGTGTTGTGGCGGCCCTGCGGCTCGAACGGAAAGTCGCCCTCGGGCGTCTGCAGCGCCAGCAGGCTATCGCCGATCTGCGCAGCAAGCTGCGGTTTGGCCTTTATCGATGCATACGGGCTGGCTAATAGCGCCCACTCGCCGGTCGACTCCTTTTCAGGCTGAAGCCTGAGCTGCTCCTCCACCCAGGCTACCTTGCGCTTGAGGCTGACGACCAGCGCCTGGTCGCTGCCTTTGGCGATATAGGTGCGCACACACTCCGGCACATACAACTCGCCATCGCCGCGAAACATCCAGCGCCTGGCCCAGCCCTGGCCCTCTACCCACAGGTTGGTATCATAAGCGTGGATTATCCTGCGGTAAGCCTCCGGCCAATCCCAGCGCGGCTCGCCCGGGTCGGGCAGACCGTAACGCTGCACCCAGGCTGCCAGCACGTCCAGGCTGCGCCCTGGCACGACGGCGATCTCTGCGTCAAACACAAAGCGCAATCCCGGGGCGGCCTTGAAATCCGCCGCAGCCAGGGCGTTCTCGGCCAACCCCTGGCGCACGCTGGGCCACATCAGGCCCAGGATGTGGTCATTGCGGCAGTCGATAAAGTTGGGCGAGGCGAACACCGGCTGCGGATAGCGCACAAGCGCCTGCGGATAAGCCGGCGGCGTCGTGTTCAGGATCTCGTCCGCTTTGTACCACAGCCCCAGGCCCATCCCGCTCTGCGAGATGGCCAGGCAGGGGAAGGAAACCTTGTGTGGATGCGGGGTCAGGCGCAGGCGCTCGGGATGATCGAACCAGTCGGTGCCGGAGGACCACTCAGCTCCCTCCAGCCATTCGATGCCCGGGAAAATCGCATCGGTTTTGTCGGCGCCGAACGAATCCGCACCCACGCGCAGCCAGGGGCCGCGCAGCCGCTTGAGCTTAAAGCCGAACTGGGCGTCCACCACCATCTTGTAGCCGATGACATTCTCATTTTTCGCCAGGCTCAGCACCACCGTGCCGGCCAGCGGCGACTCATTGCCGTAATAACTGTCGGGCGGCTCCACCCGCTGCGTGCGCACGGCGAAATGCAGCTCTTTACCCGCCTCGTTCTCCACAATCCGGCAGGCCTCCGCCTCCAGGCGCAGCGGATGCGGCAAGCCCTCGGCATCCAGCTCGCCCAGGTGCTCGAGCACCGCGAAAAAGCGCATCCCGCCCGCGCCGTCGGGCACATACAACTCGCCCCAGCCCCAGCCGGTGCGCCGTTTGTGCAGCTCCAGGCGCAAGGTAGCGTTCTCCAGCACAACCGTCTCGCCCCCGTACACCGCTTCGCGATATTTTGGCATGGCAGCCCTCCTTTGGGATCCAGCAGCTAAACGCGACCCTCTGCAATGTATGCCCGCATTATAACGCCGCCGGCCAGGCGTTTCAATACGCCGTGATACATTAGCGGAGGTTGAAACGGCGCTTGTGTTGACAGATGCCTGGCGCGCGATATCATTCACCCGGGTGCCGTGACATCCTGTTTACAAAATATGACGGCCAGTTTATGTAAATAAGCGTAAGGGGAGGCTTTATGAAGAGAATCTGCATACCCGATGAAGAATACAGGCAAAGGGTTGCGCGGGCCGCCGAGTTAACCGCTCAAGCTGGCCTGGATGTGCTGCTGGTCAACTCGACCGAAGCCGACTATGCCAATGCGCGCTACTTTTCCGGCTACTGGCCGTTGTTCGAACGCGCCGGCGTGGCCATCGCCCCCTCGGGGGATGCCGCCCTGCTCGTCGGGCCGGAGAGCGCCAAATATGGCGCCGACGTCAGCCGCATCAGCAAGGTGTTTGTGACCCTGTATTACCGCGAGTCCGCCAACCCGTCCTATCCCGAGACCGTAACCAGCACCTACCGAGATGTCTTTGCCGGGATTGGCGTCAAGGGCGCTAAAATCAGGATCGGCGTGTGCAGCCTGCTCGATACCACCGTCGTGATGATGGCCGGCCTGCAGGAATGTTACCCCGACGCGGAAATTGTGGATGCCTTTGACATCATGGTGGCACTGCGCAGCATCAAATCCGAGAATGAGCTCGCTTGCATGCGCGAGGGCTTCCGCATCACGTCGCTTGCGATGGATGAAGTGCGCCGGAACCTGCGCCCGGGCGTGACGGAGCTGCAGATGGTGGGCATCGCCCAGCGCGTGATTTACGAGAACGGCGCCGAATACGAGGGGCTGCCGATGTATGTGTTCAGCGAGAAATCCACCAGCCACGCCATCTCGCGCCCGTCGCATCGGGTGATAAACCAGGGCGATATCGTCCAGCTCAACCTCTCGGCCAAGGTGGACGGCTACTCGCCGAGCATCGGCTACCCCGTGTGTATGGGCAAACTCACGCCGGAAAAGCGCCGCATCGTCGAGTTCGGCCTCGAGGCGCATCGGTGGACGGAGACGAGATTGAAGGCCGGCGTGATTGCCGGCAGCATCGCCAGCGATTTCTACAAGCTGTTCTGCGACCGCGGCTACCAGGACAACTTTGTCTACGGCCCCTGCCACGGCACCGGCATGATCGAGGTCGAGGCGCCCTGGATGGAGAGCACCTCCAACTATGCGCTGCAGCCCAATATGACCTTCCAGATCGATACCTTTGTCTCCGGCAGCACCTTCGGCATCCGCTGGGAAAAGGGCATCGTCATCACCGAGAACGGCTTCGCGAGCCTGTGCGAGCCGATCGGTGAGATCTATGAGCTGGATTTTTAATCTAGCGAGGAGAAAGAACCATGAAACTGGAACTCGGCTTTCCGCGCGAGCTCGAGGATGCGAAACAACGCCGCGTCCCGCTCATCATACCGGTCGGCACCATCGAGTATCACGGACCGCACTGCGCCCTCGGCTGCGATACACAAATCGCCGTCGGGATCGTTGACCAGTTGGCCAAGGAGCTGGAGCTGGTCGCCGCGCCGCCGATCTGGTACGGCGTGGCCAGCTACGCGGTGGCCGGTCCCGAGCAAAACACCATCGAGGTGGATGTCGATGTATTCGAGAGTTATGTGTACTGCATCTTGAAATCGCTCTTGTACGGCGGGTGGCGCAACATCTACCTGCTCATCCACCACCAGTACGAGCAGGAGACCCTGCTGCCGATGACCCTGGCCTGCATGAAAGCGGGCAAAAAGCTGGTGTTCGAGTACCTGGAGGATACCCGCGGCCGCGGCTGGTGGGGTAATAACGATAACGCCGCCTTCTATGCTCAGTTGGACGGCAGCGATAACCCCTGGAACTGGATCACCGTGCTGCCCTGCATGAGCGCGGCGGTGCAGAACGCCACCGGCTACGACCACGCCGGCAAATGGGAGTGCTCCCTG
>JAJFUJ010000058.1 GCA_021372475.1 Chloroflexota bacterium
ACCCTTGCGCTCGATCAGGTGCTGCGCGAGTTCACGGGCCGGCCGGTCATGCTCAGCTTTATGTTCAGGTGATAGGTTTCACAATGGAGCGGCTGAGCCTCGCCGGCGCATTAGGTCTTCATGCTTATGCATTGTGAGAATGAAATGCCGCGACGGTGCGTTGCAGCTTCAAAGAGGATATACACGCGCCGCGCTCAGCAATACGGTCGCGACCTGAAGGTCGCAAGTCCAGTTCGGCTTGCCGGACGTGCGGCGTCCGCGCCGCGCCTGACTGTGGAGTGTGTAAGCCTGGAGTGCGCAAGCTTGCTTGCGCATGCGCTTGATGCCGCACGCTTCCTCTTCCTTTTGGGGGAGCGGCGGAGCCTCGCCGGCGCATTGGGTCTTCATGCTTATACATTGTGAGAATGAAATGCCGCGACGGGGTGTCGCGGCTTTTGCCTATTGACAATCGAGACGGTATCTTCAAAGAGGACATACACGAGCCGCGCACGGCAATATGGTCGCGACCTAAAGGTCGCAAGTCCGGCTTCGGTTGCTGTAGGGTGCGATGCAGCCGCGCACATACCGCCATCGGACGGTTCATCTTTCATCGCGGCTGCATCGCCCATATTGGATTGCCGCGTCCCGTGAGTGTGGTCAAGCTGGCCGGCATACCGTCGCGACCTAAAGGCCGCAAGTCCAGCCCTCGGGTTACCCGGGCGTAAGGTAGGTGCACGCTGGGCGTGCCCAGCCTTAGCGCTGATAGATGTGCGGCCAATGTAATGCCGCGACGGGGCGTCGCGGCTTTTGCCTATTGACAATCGAGACGGTATCTCCAAAGATTCGAGTTGCGGGCGCGGCCTAACAGCCTCGCATCCGCACATACGCCACAGCCCACGCCTGCATTGTGCAACCTGGATTCGCCCTCAGCGTATAGTTGCGTGTTGAGGTCGTTTTTCAGATAGTAGAGGAGGAATCATGACGGGTGTTCGTGTTCTACTGGTGGTCTGCCTGCTGCTCGCGGTGTTCGCACTCACCGGCTGCGCCGCACAGGGCAATCCCTATGAAAAAGTCCCCAATGAGCAGGATTATACCGCGGGTTTCTGGCGCGGGCTGTGGCATGGCATCATTGCGCCGATTACCTTCATCATCTCGCTTTTTTCGGATACGGTGAATATGTATGAAGTGCACAACAACGGTAACTGGTACAATCTGGGCTTTATCCTGGGGCTGTCAATCAGCATGGGCGGGGGCGGTGTAGGCGCTGGCCGCCGGCACAGGTAACGGGGATAAACTATCTGGAGCCACGCCGCCCACGTCGCGGCATTTAATACTGGCCGCATATTGGCACCATCTACGCAGGTACGATACCAACGCGTCAACCCAATTTGGGCGATGCAGCCGCGATGACGAATAAATCGTCCGATGGCAGTGTGTGCGCGGCTGCATCGCACCCTACGGCAAACGGAGCTGGACTCGCGACCTTTAGGTCGCGACCATATTGCTGTGCGCGGCTCGTGTATGTCCTCTTTGGAGCGCGACGCCTCGTCGCGGCATTATATTTTACACCGTGTATGAGCATGAAAACTTGATGCGACGGCGCTCCAATAAAGGGAGAAGTAGCTAACTTGGTTGTTGCTCGCGGCGCAGCAGCTCGCGGGATAGCATAATCCCGCTGCTCCCTACAACGACGATGGATAGCAGATAACTAGCTATCAGTCCGACCATAATCACCATGCGCCAGCCTTCCGCCTCGTGCTCCCCAGAGGCCAGCCCGGTCAACATCGCAATAACCTGGCTCAACACCAACAGGCAGATGATGAGCCCCAACCCCCATCCAAAGAGGCGCTGTCGGCGGTGCGCCAGGACGGCTGCCCACAGCAGCAGCCCACTGCCGAGAAACACCATCCAGAACAGTTCAAGGGGGATTAGGTAATCCACCAGTAACCGGCCGGCTTGTATGCTCCCGACTACACCTGTGATGACCATAAACGCGACCGGCAGCCAGACGAGTACCGTTCCAACAACGGCGAGCACCTTTTTTCCCATCTCGTTGTCCTCCCAGCGTATAACGCCTATATCATTATGTATGTGAGCGGGCGTGTCAAGGGCGCTTCACTCGAGGGTATTGAAAATGAGGTTCTGCTCTCCCCCTTGTCCGCTGAGATACAGCAACCATCATTCCGGCGCAGGCCAGAATCCAGTATCAATCTAATATATAGTGGAATATATCCTATCATAACAGGAATAAAGCAAGGCTCAAATGGATCCCTGCTTGCGCGGGAATGCTATGCGAGTTCGCGGCCTGGCCTTTTCAGACGCTGAGGTGTCTTCAACTGAACGCTTTCTCCGCACCTTCCTTCATCCGGCTCGTAGCATTGCCGGCGGAGGCTTTCGCCCCTTGCCCTGGTGGAAATGTGCGCCATTACCAGCACCTGTGCAGCTTGCCTGCCGCGCTGTATATGCGCGGCCAATTGCCGTTATGTCATGTTGGCAATTGCGCAAGTTGTGATGCTCCGCTTAGGACGAGGGGATACTACTGCTAATGCGTGAGAATGTACTCGAGATCGTGTCCTTGAGCACTGTGAGCGCCAAAATCAACAGGATGGCGACCAGGAGGATAATCATTGCATACTCGACCAGGGTTTGTCCCTTTTCACAACGCCCTTGCAGCCAGTTCATCGCGCGCAAATAAGTAATCAGCATCTTCTTACTCCCCGGGATACCCTATATGCTATGTCAATTGCACCAATGCTGAACCGCCAAGTTACCTATTGTAGATACCTTTTCTGCTTACGAGCTGGGATACTGGGGTCATTTTATTTCGTGGCGCAGGCTGCCCTGTTGAGAAAACCCTAGCCAACTAAAAACAGCTTAAAGATAATTATTACAGAAAATAAACAAATATGCAACCGTTTTGTGCGGTATTAGGGCGCCGCCGCTCCAAAAAGAAAATAATCTTTGGAGCCGCTACACTATCAGCGCTTCAAGAGGAAGAATCGAGAGTCCTATATCCTCCTTGGTAATCGAGTAAGCCACGTACACCCGCCCGTCCAATTCCTCCACGGCAGGGTAAGACCACTGCTCCTCCTTGGCAAAGCCTGGTTGGCGCGCCCGCGGCGCAGTGCCTGAGCGGATGAGCACCGTCTTGCACAACGGCATCCGTCCGGGCGCGCTTAGCGCCATAACCAGCACGTCGCGCATAAGGCTGCCGAAGCGCGCCGGCCTGAGGTTATAGACAAGGTAATGCTGGCCAGTGGAAAGGATGCCCGCGCAGGTCTTGGAATCGACCGCCGGCAGATTGGAGGGCTCCAGTGCGCTCCAGGTGCGGCCGCCATCCGCGCTGGCAGCAACATAAAGCGTGGGAGCAGCGCTGCGGATGCAGGCGGTTATCTCGTCGCCGGCGCAGATAAGCGCCGTCTCGGCAAAGCGTATGCGGTCGCCGTCATGATAGGGGATCTCGAACACCTCCCAGCGCGTCGGATCGTCCCCGACGCAGCGGGCGACACGCGGCTGGCTGAGGTTGAACTGGCCGCCCATCAGCAGCACGCCGCCGGGCAGGCGCTGCGGACGGTTGAGCGGCTGAAATCCCTCGACGCCGCCGACTTGTTCCCACGCATTGTCCGTTTCGTTGAGTCGCAGGATCGCCATGCGCCCGCCGGTCTCCTCAGGGGTACGCGGCTGGGGATGCGCCTGGCCGACGAAAGCCCACAGATGCCCGCCGTGTGCGAGCAATTGGCAGCTCTCCCAGATGGTATCATCCGCGCGAAGCGGTCCCGCAAGCAGCAGCGGTTCGCTCCAGGTGTACCCTCCATCCTGTGAGCGCATCCAGCGCACCACTGCGCCCTTCTCATTCTCGGCGCGCGGGCAGGCGTTCCAGGCGACATACAGGCTGCCGCAGTGCACGCACAGGGCAGCTTCGTGCGCGAATTGCCAGGGGACGCGCGAGCGGTGGATCACCAGATGCTCGATACGGTCGGGCAACGGCAAGGCGGCGCTTTCCGGCAAGGGGACATCAGGGGACCAAAGCGGCGGTGGGCGCGTCATACTATTTCCTTTCGCGGTCGAGACCCGCGTTGCCCAGTAAGGTGTTTGTTGCCATATATGTTATATACAATGCTGCGCTTACGCGAATGACATGGACAGGTCCACGGGGTTGCATGGAATCGGCGCCGTTACCCTGGGTTGGAGCCACATGTAGCCATGCAGCGGCAAGCCGCCGCACTCCTTGTGCGCGCCCACCGCAACCTATAAGCCGCATACCCAATAGCCGGTAGGGTGCGATGCATTGCCTATGTCTGAAGGTATAATGGGCTACGGCCTCCACCAGGGTAACAATACATGGGAGCTAGAGCCCATGCGCTCAGTTCTGAGCGATACTGCTGCTTAACAACCAGCTATCCATCGAGTAATATGATGAAAATAGGCGAATGAGGAAGGATACCTGCTCAATGCAAGCAGAACGCGTACAGCGCCTGATTATCGTGTGCGGATTGTCATTTGCCGGCAAGTCCACCCTGGCAAAAGCTATCTGCGAACGATTTGGTTACGTAGAGGCGGATGTTGACGAAACGAAATGCCGTTTGTATGGGCAGAGTGTCCAGGACCAGGACTTAATTCGTACACAATGGGAAACAATTTACCGTGAAACTGACGCTCAAATCAGCGCATACCTCAGGCAGGGCAGGAGCGTCATCGACGCATCACGGCATTTTCGCAAGGCTGAACGTGAGCATACCTCAGATATCGCCAGACAGTTCGGTGCGCTGCTCGTTGTCGTCTATGTTGATACACCGTATCCCGTCGCCTGGCAGCGCTGGCTGGAGAACGTAAGGAAGCAGACGCGGCGTCAGGTTTCCAGCGATGATTTTCTAGAGATAGCTGCCGGTATGGAACCTCCCCGGGCTGAGGAAAACCCGTTGGTATTCCATTATGATGAGGACATCGGGAAATGGCTCGAGCGCCACGTTGACAGGCTGGCGTCAGGAACCCGCAAACCGGATTACAGCGCACATCCATATGGCTGAGCTATCTCGCGCGGGCGGTGCATCGGCGATGCAGGATGATTGTATTTTCCAAGGACGCCCTACCCGCGGATGGCATATTGTATATAATATTGATACGACGTAGCGTTGCTGTGCTGGTACCCAATTTCTTTCAGGAGCTGGAAAATGCGACATCATTATAATATGCGATTCGCGGTGTGCCTTGCGTTCGCAGCGGTGTTGACGCTGGCGAGCGCTTGCCAGCCGCAGCCTACCGCAGCGCCCGGGGCGGGCGCATCCACCCTCGCGCCCACACAAACCTCTGAGAACTACCCAGCGCAGGAGGCATCGGGCGGCGGTGAACCTACCCAAACCCCCGAGAACTATCCCGCGCAACAGGGCGCGGGCGGAGAAGCCACCTTGACTCCGGAGAATTATCCGGCCCAGCAAGGTGCGGGCGAGGAGGCCACCCTGCCTCCTGAGAGCTACCCCGCAGCCCCTGGAGCGACCGCAGCCCCCTCCACGCCTGGGCTTTATCCAGCCGACATACGTACTGGGATCAACGAGGTGGATGCGGTGATCACGGCGGCCTTGGCCAACGACAAGGAAGCGCTCAAGGCGCTGCTGCGTTATACATTGACGGCCTGCACCACCGCGGAAGGCGCCGGCGGCCCGCCCAAGTGCGTGCAGGGCGAGCGCGACGGCAGCCAGGTAGAGGTTTTCCCGGTGCTGGGCGAGGAAGGTGAGTTTGCCCGCCGGGCCAATATTGACGCCTACCTAGACCTGCAGACAAGCGGGCTTTACGCCGTTTACGAGGTGCCGGCGGATGCCCCCAGCGAGGTATATTGGCCGGCTGGGCAGTATGCGTTGATCTTCCAGGGAAGCGGCGTGCAAACCAGCATCACGCTGCTGGTACAGGATGGCTATATCGTGCGCATCAATCGGCTGCGCCATGGCGTGGCTGAGGATGCGGCGGCCCTCGGCGGCACACCGATCCTGGCGCCGCTGGATGGCGGCATGGGAGCATATCCGGCGCCCTGAGCGCCCAGCGTTAAAAATGGCGCTGCTGCCGTGCGGTACAAGATAAGCCAAGGGCGGTTCGCGAACCGCCCTTTTTGTTTTGTGCAACAAGCCCTTATACCGTATCCACAAGGGCTGGGATAGCCCTCGTTGCGTTATCTGCCGCCGTTATGCGCCGGCGCAGCGGTATTAGAGGCAGCTCCGGTGAGCATCCGCGAACGGCTCTTGAGCCAGGCCATGGCGGCTGATTCATAGCGCCGCGCCAGCAGCACCGAGCAGGTGGTCTTTTCGGCGATCTCGTCCGTCAGCGCGCCAAAGAGCTGCGTGCGCGAGAGCCACTCCTCCGAGGCGCCGATGACAATCAAATCGTAAGGCAAACGCTGCGCCTCTTGCAGCACCCCGCTGAGCACATCGTTGGCGTACACCAGGCGGGTGGTAATATCCGGCGGCATCTGTCCCAGCGATTCCTCGATGATTTCACGCAGGTTGAGCATGTGGTCTTCCAGCTCCTCGCTGTCGCAGGGCTGGCACACGATATGCACGGCCGTTATCTGGGCGTGCTGCGGGAAGCCGATCTCGTAAGCCAGGCGCAGCGCCAGCCGCGAGTGAAAGCCGCCGCCGACCGGCACCAGGATACGCTGCACGTTATCCAGCCCGCGGTTGAGCAACACCGCCACATGAGCGTGCGCTTTCTGCAGCACGAGCTTGACGGGATGGTCGGGCAACTGCTGCGGGGTCAGCGGGCCGGGCCAGCCCATCAACACCAGCTTGACGTTGCCGCCGACCTCATCCAGGATACCCTGGGCAACAGTAGAAGAATTGCTCACTTTGGTATAGAGCGCGGCATTGCGGATGCGCGCCTCGTCGGTGATCTGCTGCAGCACGACGCGTCGCCGCGGGTTGAGCTGCCCGGCAATGCGGCCGCGAATGGCGGACGACAGCGCAGTCACGCTGGAATTAATCGTCAGGATGCAGATGCTGGTATCCTCGCTTGCTTCCGCCAGCACAAACGCTAGGCGCGCCAGCCCCTGCGCCGTCGCGGGAGACGCTACCGGCACCAGGATGCGGTCGCGTGCGGATTCATGCGCCTTGGCACGCTCAGCCCACACCCGCGAGAGGGGCTTGTAGGTATAGTAAAATACCGTGCATACCGCCAGGACTAGGCCGGTAAACAGCAGCGCCTGCCAACTGGAAAAGCTGACCACCAGGAAACATGAGAGGATAGCCAGCACCGGCGTGAGCGGAAACAGCTTCGCTTTGAACGGCCGTTCGGCATTGGGCCGCAGCTTGCGCAGGCGAATCATCGCCAGGTTGGAAAAGAAAAGCACAAAGAGAAGCCCGGCGCTGGAGACATAACTCAGGAAATCAACCATCCCGACCGAAGCGACCAGGCAGGTAATCGCGCCGATGAACCAGCAGGCGATGTAGGGCGTGCGGAAGCGGCTGAGGCGCGACATACTGCGCGGCCAAAGCCCCGAACGCCCCAGCGTAAAGGCCTCGCGGGTGCCGGAAAGCAACGCGGCGTTCACCGAGGTCAGCGTGGCAATCATGCCCGCCACAGCCATCATCGGTACGCCATATTTAGGCAGGAAATTGCCGACCACGTCGGTAAGGGCCGTCTCCGAGCCTGCCACCTGCTGCCATGGCACGGTGCCCAGGGTCACCAGGGCAATCAGCACATACACCAGCGCGCATATCGTCAGGCTCACCAGAATGGCAGTCGGGAGGTTGCGGGAAGGATTCTCCGCCTCCTCGGCATCGTGGGCGATTACCTCGTAGCCGATATACGCGCAATAGACCAGCGCCACAGTATTCAGGATTTTCGCGGTGTTGGCAGCAACGCCCTGGTGGATAAAAAAATCACCTTCGGTAAAGGTGGCCCAACTGAACCCATTGGGCGCGACGAAACCTGCCACGATAAAGATGCCGAGGCAGGCCAGCAGGATGGTACCGAGCACTATCTGAATGTTGCCGATATTACTGACATCCAAAATGTTGAGCACAATGAACACCAGAATGGTAACGAGCGCCGTAGGCACTACCGGCAGCGTGGGGATGAACACTTTGAGCGACCAGGCGAACCCGACGGCCGATAGCGCTGCATAAAAGGTGCTTGACAAGCAGTCGAGCGAGCCGACCAGAAACGTCAGCAGGTTGGTGCCCCAGGCCTCGCGCACATAGGTGACCCCACCTCCCGTCACCGGGTACATCGTGGCGAGCTCGCAATAGTCAAAAGCGATAGCGTAGCTCATCAGGCCGGCGATTATCAGCGCCAGCACAGCAGCGGGACCGACCAATCCCGCGGCATAGCCGGTCAACACGAAAATCTCGGCTGCGATGGTGCCGGCTGTGCCCAGCATGATTAATTGCAGCAGGTTGAGTTTGCGCTTGAGTTTACGCTGCGTCATAAAAGTGGACGTACCTCCGGTGGTGAGCTTGAATGCGCCATCTGACATGCGGTTCGGCATCAGGAAGGGCAATATGGCAGGTCAGCCCATACGCTACAGGGCCAATACGCCGCCTGAAACAGCGCATTATGTCTGGATACAAAGATGGTGAAAATGATGGACGAAGGGATGCAGCCCGCGTTGGTCCTGGGGGAATCGCTATCAACACGCACGTTGGATGAGACGTATGCGGCTATCCTGTGCTTTCATCAACTAAAAACGCCTGCACCAAGCCGCAGGGCTGACCTCGTTGGGCAGCACCAACGGATTATGCAAGCATCGAACAACGTCTATATCCTAACGCATCTATAATGAGTTGTCAAGGGTTCGTATCAGGAGGGTATTAAAGTATCCAGTTGGAGACACCCTAGTGTCTGAAAAGACCGACTTGCGAACTCGCAGATCATTCCCGCTCAAGCAGGAACCCATCCGAGTCTTGCTTTTACTCTTGTTATGATATGATATATTACACTATATATCAGATCAATACTGGATTTCGGCGCAGGCCGGAATGGGCACGCTGCGCGTGCCCCCACGAGCAAACACACTGGGGCAAGTATCAGGAAAGAACCTCTTTTTCAACACCCTCCATATCAGGCTGCGCATTACGCTTTAGCGTGTCGCCGGTCGGGGCGCTCGCATCGCGCCTCCAGAGTATCCCGATTGCCGTAGGGCGCGATGCAGCCGCGCACATGCTGCCGTCGGACGATTCATCTGTCATCGCGGCTGCATCGCCCCAATCAAGGGGCCGCGCTGGTAGCGCACCGGCATAAACGGCGCGGATATATATCCAATATAATGCCGCGACGGGGGCGTCGCGCCTCCAAAGGAGATGTAGAGCATGGCCCCAACTACCATCGGGCATGCGCTTTCGTCTATAGCGTAGTATCATGTGTGCCTGAAAGTATTCGAGGAGGTTCGAACCTATGCCGAAACCATCTGAGCTCTCGCACCGCGAACGCGTTGCGCTGGCGCTGGCGCACCATACCACCGACCGTATCCCCATCGGCATGGTCTGCGCGGGCATCAATCCGCCGGCCCTCGCCCAACTGGAAGCCTATCTGCAGCGCACCCGCGGGATCTCCGCAGCCGCCTATCTGCAGCCGCTGGTCGATGTCATCGAGATCCGGCCGGATTACATCGGGCCGCGCCTCGCGCCCGATACGGATATCTGGGGCGTCAGGCGCGCGCCGGTGAGCTATGGCAGCGGCGCTTACGATGAAATCGTGCATTACCCGTTGGCGGATGCCGAGAACCCGCGCGACCTCGCTACGCAGGCCTGGCCTGACCCAGGTTGGTTCGATTACGCCGGCTTCCCGGCGCGCATCCGTGCCCGACAGGCGGGCGGCGAATACTGTCTGGTGGGCGGTCCGGGCAACATCTTTGAGACGGCCTGGTATATGCGCGGGTTCGAGCGCATCTTGCTGGATATGGTCATCAATCCCGAACTGGTGCACGCCCTGATGAGCCGCGTCTGCGATTATTACATCGATTACAATCGGCGCACGCTCAGTGCCGCGAACGGCGCGCTCGACCTCATCTTTACCGCCGACGACCTGGCCGGCCAGCGCGGGCCGCTGATGTCGCGCGCGATGTGGGCTGAGTTCATCCAGCCGTACCACAAGCGCCTCAACGCCGCCATCCACGAGTTCAAGGGGGTCAGGGTGATTTACCACTCGGACGGGGCCGTGCAGAGCCTGGTGGACGGGCTTGTCGAGATGGGTATCGATGTGCTGCAGGCGCTGCAATTCAACGCCGAGGGCATGCGCCCCGCCGACCTCAAGCGGCGCTTTGGAGCGCGTTTAGGCTTTGAGGGCGGCGTGAGTGTGCAGGCGACCCTGCCGTTCGGCTCAGCCAACGCTGTGCGCGCCGAGGTGCGACAGTTGATCGAGGTATTGGGCGCGGACGGCGGCTATATCCTCGGACCGTCGCACAACATCCAGGCCGGCACGCCGCCCGAGAATATCTGCGCGCTGTTCGACACGGCCGCGAGCTATTACCCGTATTGAGCTGAGCTGCCCAAGGAAGACAAGCACGGAACGCATCTCTCCTCTATTTGGTTAGGCTCGCGCAATGCGCTCCCCGATGGGCAGCTCATATGTTGGACTCGCGACCTTCAGGTCGCGACCATGCGGCAGCCAGCCCAGTGCGGTTCCACCGGATGAATGGAGCGCGGACGCCGCACGGCCAACGACCGGATTTGGACTCGCGACCTTCAGGTCGCGACCATGCGGCAGTCAGCCCAGTGCAGTCCCACCGGACGAATGGAGCGCGGACGCCGCACGCCCACACGATTGGATTTGGACTCGCGACCTTCAGGTCGCGACCGTACGACAGTCAGCCCAGCGCGGTTCCACCGGATGAACAGGACGTGGCTCCCAAGAAAACACCCTCATGTAGCACCGCGGATGCATCAAGTTGCGCTTCTGGATTCCCACCCCCGCCTACGCGAAGGCAGTCTCTTTACCAGGAATTTACTTCGCTTCCTTCTTTCCCTTTTTAGCCTTCTTGGCTTTCTTTTCTTTCTTGGCCATTTCAATCCTCCTAACCTATGTTGTTACTTTATGTAAAGACGTCATCAGGGCGCCGTAGCTGCATCCAACACGGCAGACGCCATGCCCACAATGCATCTACTCATGCCCGCTAGCATACACCGCGCGCAGATATGCTACAACATCGCGAATGCTATCCACTGTCATCCCGAGCACACCCAGTGAGAGCAGCATCTTGATGAGCATATTAAGCCAAAAGGGGGTCAGGAAAACCGGGCCGGCAATCATCCACAGCAGCACGATGACGCCATAGAAGCGGGTGAGCAGGGCGGCCGTCCAGGTCACAAACGTCCAGCGGCCGACAACGATATTAATCAGGCTGAGCGCGATAGTGGCTATCCACCAGAGATTGAGTCCGACGAGGTAGCGCGAAAAAACCGGTAGCAAGACCTGATTAAAGCTGAAGGGCCACCCCCACGAGGTGATATAACCGACATATTCGGGAAAGAAATCAAACCATACCAGGATCGCCGCAGTCAGGACGGCATCCACTACGGCGCCAAATCGGCCAATACGCTGCCCGGGTACATTGGACATACTTCCCTCCTCGCATCCGAAAGGTCATAGCGCATATCTGCACGGCTGTATGCTATACGCGGCAAAACGATTTGGGATGCGCATCAGCGCTCTATTTCGGGCGCGCGGCGGTCAATCCCCATAAAAAAAGAGCCGTCGGCTAGACGGCTCTTTGTAAACGCTCAGGTTAATCCATGTATCCCTGAATCCAGCTCAACACCTCTGGAATATCCACCCGGCTGGAGTAACCCACACCGCCACAGTTCGAGTTGGTCACATACGAGTTGACAGCCAGCACCGTATTAGTGCCGCCCAGCAGATCGGGGCCGCCTGAATCGCCAAAGCAGGTGCCGCCCGAGCCGCCGCCCTTATTGAGCGCCAGGCGCATATATTCCTCGCTGTGCACAAAGTTGCCCGAGACCATCTCGCTGGGGGCGTACAGCCGCACCCGCAGGCCGGTCCAATCCTTGCCGCCGCCGTCCAGATGGATCTGTTCCTGTACGCCGTAGCCCACCAGGTCAACCGCGGTCTTGTTCTTAAGCGTATCCACCAGGCCGGCCGCAGGCAGTTGCGCATAAGTGCTGACGACGCTTGTCGGCACTGGCTCACTCAACACCACGAGGCCCACATCGCGGTATGAGTACGCTGGCAACCCGTTGCTCGGGCCGTAGCACATGTTGCAGAAATTCGGGTTGGTGATGGGCATTCCATCATAGCTGGTATCACCGCTATATGGATATTCGCTATTGGCCGGACGGGTAACATCCTCGTCCGTCCAGATTCTGGCGGCTACGGCGCCCTCGGTGCAGTGGCCAGCCGTCAGCACCAGTGTGGGCGAGAGCAGCGCGCCGCTGCAGCGCCATGCCGGACCGGAAGCATCATCGAATACCATCAGGACAACATACGAGTGTTGGCCGGCATCCGGCGAACCGTTGGTAATGGCGCCGGCCGCCATCGTCGAACCGAGCAACAATGCAACCACCAATATGGTGATGAGGGTCATTTTCCGCGTGCGCATCATTCTGCCTCCTTCAAATATAATATCCACGCTAACACCAACCAATTGTGCTGAGCTGTTCCCAGTTCAGCATCAGCCCAAACCTGGATCCCCGGCACCTCCTACCTGAACGGACATTTGAGCCGCGCAGGCAATCCGCTCTGCCACGGCATGGATGATACTCTTTTATAACATTCTGAAGTGCTCCTGTCAAGGGATTGCCAGGATAAGCCGAGTAGACGCTGATGCCCCCTATAGGGATTGCCCTGTAGAGGGAAGAATAGCCTGGCAATTCAAGCGCAAAACGTCGCGCATATATCCATCGCGCCGGCATTTGGCGCGGATGCCGCACGTCCAACAACCGGATTCGGACTCGCGACCTGAAGGTCGCGAGTGTATGACGCCTAGCAGGAACGTACTCACAGCGCTTACCCTACTGGATGAATGCCGCGGCGTGGGCGCCGCGGCTCCAAAATAACATATCCGCATCGCGCCTATTCCTGCGCTGGCGCCGTTACCTCTGCCGGCTGAGGGAGGATGAGCCGGTCGCTGCCGTCAGCCAGCGGCAGGCGCTCGCCCGACGCACCGTCGTAGATGCCCACCTCTATCCGGTAGCTGCCGGCCGGCAAATCGGCGGGCAGCGCCAGCACGTGCTCATCAGCGACATACTCGCCCACGGCCCACGAGGTCGTCGGGCGCTGCCAGTTGCTCGGCTCGGCGTCGTGCCCCACGACGGAACGCCCCTCGGCATCCAGCAGATGCACGAACACTTTGTAGCCGCGCTCGGTCTCCCCCAGCGCGCGCCAGTAGAGGGTGATGCTGAACGGTTGGCCAGCCTGCACCGCTGCGGGCGCATCGTAACCGATGAGCTCCGCCAGTTCGCCGAAGGCTGCCGCCGTGCTGGCGCTGACGGCGGGCGCCTGACAGACACGTTTTGGTGCCGCCACCGTAAGCTCCCCCAGCGTGGCCTGCGCGCCGCCCTGCAACTCCACCGAGACGGTGTAGGTGCCCGAGAGCGCTGGCGGCACCCGCAGCAGGTGAATCCCCCGCCAGGTATCGCCGGCCTGCCACAGGCTGGTGTCATAGCCCGCCACAGGCTCAAAAGTCGCGCCACCCGTCCGTTTGCCCTCGGAATCGGTGAAGGCAAGCTGCGCGGTCAGCGAGCTGGTTAACGTACGCGACGTGCTCCAATACAACTCGAGCAGCAATCTATCGCCCGCGCGCGCCCCAGAGGGCAGCGCATTGTGTCCAACCAGTATAATCCCCTCCCCCAGAGGTTGGGGAGCTGTGCCCTGCGGAATGCCGGCCGAATTGCCCTCCGCGCTTGGGCGCGTGACCTCGATCACAGCGACGTCGTAACCCTTGCCGTGCGCTCCCTCGCCGGGATTCTGAATGTCGAGCGCAGCCATAGGCGAGCTGTAAGGATACACCTGCACCCGCAGCGTATATCGCCCGGGTGGAGTGCCGGCTGGCACCTGGATGGTATAAGCGTCGCGCAGGATATCGCCCGGGTACCACCATGCAGTGGGGATTTTCCCGGGGTGCTGATGGTCGGCATGCTCCCAGAGGGCGTCTACGCCCTGTTCATCTACCACCAAAATACCGGCGCTGTATACCGTCATCACATAATCCGGCGCCCGCCAATAGAGCGTAATGTGCGCCTGACCGCCGGAGGGCACCGAGGCATCCGCGTGCACGCCGCACAGCTCTATCTCACCGCCATAGTCGACGGAGAGCTCGCCGGGGGGATCGATGCGGGGATAGGATGCCAACATCGGGTCCATAAAAACCATCTTTACGCTCAGAGAGAGCGTAAGCGCGGCCAGCGCCAGCCCATATGTAAGCCAGGGAGCGGTCGCCGGAGCAGCCGGCTCGGGGGAGGCAGGCGACCCGCGCCGACGCGCAAGCAGCGTCCACAACGCGCCCGCGAGCAAGGTGGCCAGGCTGAGCGCCAGGCCTGCATCCCTGACAGGCGTGGAGCTAAATTGAACGCTGACCTCGTGCTCGCCCACCGGCGCCTCCAAACTGATCAGGCCATAGGGTGTGGTGGGAGTCACTGCGACCGGCGCACCGTCCACTGTGGCGCGCCAGCCCTCAAAGTAAAAGGTACGCAGCACCAGCCTGGTTTGGGCAGGCAGGCTCACGTATAGGCGCATATGGAAAGGCTGCCAATCCGCCCGCAGCACCTGCGCGCCG
>JAJFUJ010000062.1 GCA_021372475.1 Chloroflexota bacterium
TTGGAGAGTAACCCCGATGACCTGCGCGGCGGCGTCGATGCAGCGCTCAAGGGGGCGCACGTCTGTATTGCCTTTGCCAAGCCAGGACCCGGCACGATTAAGCCGGAGTGGATTGCGCAGATGGAAAAGGATGCCATCGTCTTCCCATGTTCCAATCCTGTGCCCGAGATCTGGCCGTGGGAAGCCAAGGAAGCCGGAGCGCGGATTGTCGGCACCGGACGTTCCGACTTTCCGAACCAGTTGAATAATTCGATCGGCTTCCCGGCTATTTTCCGCGGCACGCTCGATGTGCGTGCACGCACGATTAGCGATGAGATGTGCCTGGCCTGCGCCCACGAGCTGGCTGAATTCGCCGAGGAAAAGGGTATCGATGAGGAGCATATCGTCCCAACTATGAGCGATTGGGATGTCTTCCCCCGTGAAGCCGTCGCCATTGGCATGAAGGCTCAGGAACAGGGATTAGCGCGCATTACGCTCAGCCGAGACGAGTTGTTTGCCACCGCCAGCCGCAAGATGTGCGAGGCGCGCGAAATGATCGAGCTACTCATGCGCGAAGGGGCTATCGCGCCAATCCCGAACGCATAGGCATTCAGACAGCAGGGAGCAGCGGACGAACGTTCCCTGCTTGTATTCTTGACGCCGGATAAACCTGGCGCTAGACTAGATTAGTCTTTCACCTTTGAGGCTTAATGGAAAAAGCGCATATCGTTTTCCATCGGCAGGAATGGTTCGTGGCAAGCGGCCTAACCTTGCGCGAGACCCTGGAACGCCTCGGGATCGACGCTGAACAGGTGGTGCCGCTGCGCAACCGCCAGGTAATTACCGCCACAACCACCATCATGCCCGGAGATGAGATTAAACTTGTGAATGTAGTTGCAGGCGGATGAATAATCAGCGTTCTGGAAACGAAGGGCCAGCGGCTTACCGTTATTTTGACCTAGTAATGGCTGCTTTTGTAGCTGTCATCCTCATCAGTAATGTCGCATCATCCAAGTTCCTTGTGTTTGGGCCATTTACCTTCGATGGCGGTACCTTACTGTTCCCTGTCAGCTATATCTTTGGCGATATCCTGACTGAAGTATACGGATATCGCAGCGCACGGCGGGTAATATGGGCCGGTTTTGCGGCAGCCGCACTGATGGCCGGCACTTTCGCGCTTGTTGGCGCGCTGCCGTCCGCCCCAGGTTGGACTAAGCAAGAGGCGTATAGCGCAATTCTCGGAACAACACCGCGTATTGTATTGGGCAGCCTGATTGCTTATTGGGCGGGATCATTTTCAAACGCATATATCATGGCGAAGATTAAGGTGCTGACTAGAGGGCGTTGGTTATGGATGCGTACCATCTCGAGCACATTGGTTGGAGAAGGCGTCGATTCACTGCTGTTTATGGTGATTGCCTTCTATGGCACGCTGCCAGCCTCAACGCTATGGGCAGGTATCGTTTCTAACTATGTCTTCAAATGCGGAGTGGAAGCGATAATGACGCCGGTTACCTATTGGGTTGTGCGGGCATTGAAACGCGCCGAAAGCCTCGAAATTTACGACCGTCTCACCGATTTTAACCCCTTCAAACTGTTCGATAAACGGACGGTCAATAATGAGTAGTGAGATGACGCCTCTTTTTGGCGCTGTGCCGGCCGGGCATCGCAGCGGTTTTGTAGCTATCATCGGTAAACCGAATGTCGGCAAGTCGACATTGCTAAACGCCTGGGTCGGCCTCAAGATAGCTGCTGTATCGCCCAAACCGCAGACAACCCGCAACCGTCTGCTTGGTATTCTCACCCAGCCCGACGCACAGATTATCTTTATCGATACTCCCGGCATCCACCAACCGCGCAGCAAGCTAGGCGACTTTATGGTTAATACAGCCCTCAAAGCGCTGCGTGAAGCGGATGTTGTGCTCTTTCTTGTGGACGGCTCTGAGCCTCCAAGCAAAGCTGATGCAGCAATTGCCGGATATTGCAGTGAAGTACAAGCGCCAGTTATTTTAGTGCTCAATAAAGCCGACCTCGCTTCCAGGCCTGATAACTATCAGGCTTATATGGCGCTGGGAAGTTGGCACAGCAGCGCAGTTATCAGCGCGCTAAAAGGCATCGGTTGTGCAGAATTGCTCCAATCTGTAACTCAACTCCTACCGCTGGGCCCTCGGTTTTACCCCGAGGAACAGACAACCGACCAGCAAGAGCGCTTTATCGCAGCGGAACTTGTACGCGAGCAAGCCTTACGGCAGCTTGAACAAGAGGTGCCGCATTCGATTGCCGTTGTCGTCGATGAGTACAAAGAGCGAGAGAACGGCGATATCTTTATCTCGGCGACGATATTATGTGAGAAGGATTCGCACAAGGGTATTATTATTGGCAAAGGCGGGGCCAAACTTAAGCAAATCGGCAAGCAAGCCCGCTTCGAGCTTGAGAAATTGGTACAAGCCAGAGTATACTTGGAGTTATGGGTTAAAGTGCGAGCCAATTGGCGCGAGGACGAACACATCCTGCGCGACCTCGGTTATGTGATGCCTGCGGAAGAGTAAATCCCTAGAACACATGGACACTCGACAACCCTTGTTGTGCCTTGTATACTCAAGTTGGTTGATGCATCGCGGGTTCGGATAAGGAGGCAACTTTATGCTCGTTAAAGAACGCATGTCACGCCATCCGATCACGGTCACTCCAGATACCTCGCTCTTCGATGCGTTACGCATCATCCGTGATGAAAAGATCCGACGGCTGCCAGTTGTCGATTCTGACGGCAAGCTAGTTGGCATCGTATCGGAAAAGGACCTTTTGTATGTAGCACCATCGCCAGCTACCACTCTATCTATCTATGAGATGAATTACCTCATAGCCAAGATTAAAATTAGCGAGTTGATGACTACAAATGTCATCACCGTAGATGAAGACTGCCCGCTGGAAGAAGCTGCCAGAATCATGGCTGATAATAACATCAGCGGTCTGCCGGTGATGAAAGGCGGCAGCTTGGTTGGGATGATAACGGAAAGCGACCTGTTCCGTATCTTTATCGAACTATTGGGAGCCCGTGAACAAGGTCTGCGCATAACGCTCAGCGTGCCGGAGGGAGTTGGCGTGCTGGCGAAGGTCACAAGCGCATTGGCGGGGATGAAAGCGGATATCATTGCCCTGGGCACCTTCTTGGGAGATAACCCGACCAACCGCATTATAACCGTTAAAGTCCAAGGAATTGGTCAGCCAGAGGCAGAGGCGTTAGCGCGTGAATTGCACGCGGAATTGCTCGACGTGCGATATATTTAGTCTACAGCCGGCGTTATTTACATTCCCTGGCGATTAACGGCACCAGCACAGCTCGTGCTTTTTGGGCTGCCTTAGCCCGATGGCTGATACGGTTTTTGGCCGCAGCCGGCAGTTCGGCCATGGTCATACCGGCTTCATCGACCCAGAAAATCGGGTCATAACCAAACCCGTTTTTGCCGCGCATCTCGGTTGCGATATGTCCCTCACAGAGTCCTTCAACCCACTGCTGCCTGTTATCTGGCCAGCATAAAGCAATGACGCAGCGAAAGCGCGCTGCCCGCTTTTCATAGGGCACTCCCTGCAAGCGCTGCAGGAGCATCTCACAGCGCTGCGCATCGCTAATTGCACCACCGAATCTTGCCGAATATACGCCAGGCTCACCATGCAGGGCATCGACCTCTAGCCCAGAATCATCGGCCAGCGTGAGCAGTTGTGCGAGGTTAGCATATCCCTGAGCCTTGCCTAGCGCGTTGGCGATATAGCTTTCACTCGTCTCAGGGATGGAGGTCGTGATACCGAGTTCATCCAGCGTATACAACTGCAGCTTCAGTCCCGCTAACAGCTCAGCAAACTCGCGCTTTTTCCCGACGTTGTGCGTTGCAATCAAAAGCTTCATATCATACCATCCTTCGGTTCGGTTCAGCCTGGTAACGGCACAGCGCACGTGCCAGTGTCAGGGCGTGCACGCTGCCGGCCCCAACTCGAAGCAACTCCTCTGCGCAGGCTTCCAAAGTTGCTCCTGTTGTACAAACATCATCAACCAACACGATATCCCAGGCTGGAATCACTTGTCCACAACGAAACGCGCCGCTCATGTTTTGCCGGCGCTGTTCGCGCGAAAGCCCCACCTGGGCAGGGGTATTTTTGACCCGCATGAGGGCATCGTCTATGACTGGCACATTGATGCGCTTGCCCAACGCGCCAGCCAACAAAGCGCTCTGGTTGTAGCCTCGTTCGCGCATGCGAGCGCGATGCAAAGGAACCGGCACGATAACATCGCCGGTAATCTGGTGCGCCCGCATGGCTACCTGCAGCAAGTCGGCTAACGGTTCGCATAAAACCCGCATGCCCCTATATTTATAGGCGTGAATCACCTGGCGCAGCGGCTGTCGATGCGCCGAACAGGATGTTATCGATAGCAGGTGCGAAGCCTCCAACTGGCAGCGATGGCAGGTCCCTGGCCGCGTCAGGGGGCGCCCGCAGTGGCTGCAGCCTGGCTCTGGCAACGGAACGACTGCGCTCTGGCATGCTGAGCAGAACCAGGCGCCGCCGGCGCCACAGACCACGCAATGCGGCGGAAAGATCAAGTCCAGCAACTCGTTGAATATGCGCATTCCCCTGGCGCGTATGCCGCGCTGGCCCCTTTTCGTATTACCAAGGGTTAGCATTACAAGGCTTATACCCTCACTTGGTATCATCTCAAGCCTATGATATACTCGTCACTGCATCAGGCAAGTTTACAGCTTACCAAGGGATATTAGCATGAACCGTGTGCAGTGGTTAATGAACCTGCGGGCAGTGGATTATGAATGGGATGACAAGGGACGCCGATATCAAACGGTGCGTACCCTCCTCGCTGATTCAAGTGAACATGACAAATTGAGCACTCACCACGAAAAGGTTCAGCAGAATCTATCTACAACCCGCGCCAAGCTGCATGATAGCGAACTAGAATTGGCTACTCTGCAGATTAAGTATAAGGAAGTCACAAAAAGCTTGTACAGCGGGCATGTATTGAACCCCAGAGATTTGGATAATTTGCAGAAGGAAAGCACAAGCCTGAAAAGTCGCCTTGAGCACCTCGAGAATGATACCCTTGCCTTGATGTCTGAAACAGAGGAGCTGGAAGAGCAACTCAAGGAATCCGAGGTCGTTCTGCGTGCATTTGAAAACACTTGGGCTGTCGAGCAGGTCAATCTGACCCAGGAATCCAATGCTCTGCGTTCTCGCTTGCATGAGCTTCAGGAACAGCGCGACAGGCTGCGCGGGGCGTTGGGACGCGCCGACCTTGCACTTTATGACGAGCTACGGGCGAAAAAAGGGGGCAACGCTATGACTCAAATGGTGGCAAACTCTTGTCAAACCTGCCACGTTTCGGTACCCTCGCGTAAAGCCTACCTGGTGGAAGCCGGCGAAGATATCGTCCTGTGCGAAGGCTGCGGCCGCATCCTTTACGTTGCCTGAGCTGCGCAGCAGGCATACAGGAGTCTATTTTTGGCTAACCCATACATCATCGACCGTCCGTTAACAGACCACGACTGGTTTGTTGGCCGTGAAAAATCATTCACCCAATTATTACAGTTCTTGACTGACGGCGATCGGATGCTGCTGTTATGCGGACGACGCTACAGCGGTAAAACCTCCTTTATCAACCAGCTACCTAACGTTCTTCGTGAAGGCTATCGGCTCGCCTATATTAACTGGGATTCTATGGCGGAAAGCGAGGACCCTTTCTGGGAACTCTTGGCTGCCATCAGCGATATAACCAAGAAACCGATGCTGGATACGCAGTCCTACCGCGATAATCCTTATGTCTATGGGTTGAATTACCTCAAGCTAGTCTGCGGACAAGGCACCCGCAATGTGACCCTTTTTTGCCTCGATTCACTCAGCATAGAGAGCTTGCATGCGGATGGTAAGTGGGAAACCGTTATCACGACCCTGCAGGATATTCTTGCCAGCCTGCCTTCAGCAGCCTTTTTGGTGGTGGCAGAGGGACATCCGCTGGGAATCACTTCGCATGCTATTGCTGCTCTGCCGCAAATCGCCTTTCGACCGCTGGATGAGCAGGAAGTTGAGGATCTGGTCGGGGTTCCGGCCAGATCAACCCTGGTCTATGACTACGAGCTCATTCGCCAAATCGGCGGTTTAGCGGGCGGAGATCCCTATCTTGTCCAAATAATCGCCAAACTCCTCTATGATAACCGCGGAACAGCTAGCTGGCTCGGGCCGAATGCGATCGATACGATTGGTGAACCCGCCCAAGAGCTCGCTTCTCCCGCATTCGAAGCGCTGTGGGAGGAAGCCACACCTCAGGCCCGTACGATGATAGCGGCGTTTGCTGCGATGACGGGGCACCACGGCGTAGGCTCCGTTGAGGATGTTGCGCTCTACCTGCACCGTGAACACATCCAGGCGCCTAAAACAGAGATAGAAAAGACGATTACCTACCTGGCCGACCGCGACTATCTGGTACGTCTGGGCGGCGGGGTATTGCAGTTCAAGAGTGAGTTATTCAGGTTGTGGCTCAGGCACAATCATCCTTTGATGGATGTCATCGATGAGTACCACCTGTACAGACGAACACGCGCCCGAAAACCTGCTCCCTGGAAGCTGCACAATATCGACTGGGTGGGCATAGGTTTATGGGTCGCCGCGGTTGCCTTGGTTGCGGGTATCATCGTGCTTTGGCAATCTCGTAGTACAGGGTTATTCCGGATGACTCACTTTAACGTGAGTAAGCAGACGGCCATCCCTACAGCCGGGACGGGCGCTGGCACACCCATCCTTACCAATATAGTTTACCAAGGTAAACTGGATAGCAGCGCAAACTGGCATATCTACATTATGCGAAGCGATGGCTCGGATGTGCTGGAACTCACCACCGGCGAACAAAATGACACCAATCCGGTGTTATCGCCCGACGGTCAAAAGATAGCTTTTGTCAGCGACCGCGACGGTAACCGAGAGATTTACGTTATGGGGATAGATGGCAGCAATCCAGTTAACCTTACGCGCAATGTTGCCGAAGACTGGACGCCTGCCTGGTCGCCTGACGGTCGATATATCGCGTTCGCTAGCTTCCGTGATAGTAACTGGGAACTGTACGTAATGAACGCAGATGGCAGCCGTCCCGCGCGTCTCACCGACAATGTGTCTTCAGAATATTCGCCCGCCTGGTCGCCTGACGGTAAATCGTTGGTTTATGTCTCCGATAGGGACGGCAACCTGGAGATATACTCGCGTAAGCTCGAAGCGACTGAAGAACAACGCCTTACGGATAATCCGGCGACAGATCAATCGCCTGCCTGGTCGCCCGACGGCCGGCTACTCGCATGGGCTAGCTATCGCGACGGCAATATGGAGATTTACGTGGCTAACGCCGATGGAACCAATCCGCAGAACGTTACCGAGGACCCAATCTCCGACGACCAGGGGCCTTCCTGGGCGAGTGACAACCAGCAAATCGTTTTTTACTCCAACCGGGATCACGGTTGGGATATCTATACCCTCGAGATAACAACCGGCAAACGTCTGAACCTGACATCCAGTCAGGCGTTCGAGCAACTACCTAACTGGGGTAAATGAACTCATACCAGGCGTGCTCATATAGCCACCCCAGATTAGTTACCCCACCAAGCGCTGCAAAAGCTGAGCTACCAGCTCGATAACCACCAGGGCGATAAACGGCGAAAGGTCCAGCATCCCGAGCGAGGGAATTAGCCGGCGGATGGGACCGAGTATCGGTTCGGTGATATCATAAACGAACTGGCCAAAACGGCCTTGCTGCAGTGAGGGTACCCATGAAAATAACACCCGCACCAGGATAGCCATGCTAAATACCTGGGTTAGTATCGAGATAAAGATGCTCAGGAATCTCATTGGCGCGCCTCTTGACCAAGTTGGATTGCTTTTTCATAACACGCCCAGACTGCACTGGAGACGGCCGCACGGAAGCCGGCTTGCTCCAGTTGGTCGAGCGCCTCGGCTGTCGTGCCGCCTGGTGAGGTGACCATATTCCGCAGCACAGCAGGATGTTGTTTTGAACCTTGGCCATAAGCCGCGGAACCGCGTACAGTCTGCCACACCAGCTTGAGTGCAATATCGCGGCTTAACCCCAGGTGCACCCCTGCATCGGCCAATGCTTCTACAAACAAAAAGACATAGGCCGGACCAGATCCGCTGATGGCAGTCGCCATATCAAGGTATTTCTCATCGGCAAGCTGTAGCTCTTCACCCAAAGATGCCAATATTGCCTTTGCCCAGGCTTGCTGCGCGGCCGACGTCTCTGGCGTGGCTACCCATACCGACATCCCTTCGCCCGCCTGAGCAGGCGTATTCGGCATTATACGAATAATCGCCCGCGCCGGCAGAGCCTGGCTAATAACGGAAACCGGTAAGCCGGCTACAATCGAAAGCACCAGCGTGGACGGCTCGACCGCGGAGGCGATATCAGCCAATACTTCACGCGCGACTTGCGGCTTTACGGCCAGCAGAACAGCGTCCGCGCCGGCCAGCGCCATCTTGTTATCCTGAATTGCGTTGATGTGGTATCGCTCTTTCAGATAGGCGCATCGGTCAGCTAGCGGCTCACCTACAGCGATATCTGCGTAAGTAGCTATTCCCTTTGCAAGCACGCCTGCTAGGAACGCCTCTGCCATAACACCACCGCCGATTACTACCCATTTCTTAACCATATTTATGTATACCAGCCTTTAATCGAAAATAGCTCTTCCAATACGCACCAACGTCGCGCCCTCCTCGGCCGCAATCTCAAAGTCATCCGTCATTCCCATAGATAAATCCGGGCCAATAACACCTGGTATCTGTCGTTGCAGAAATGCTCGCAACTCGCGCAATCTGCTAAAGTAAGGCCGCGCTGCTTGAGGTTCATCCACAATGGGCGCCATAGTCATCAAGCCGCGCACCTGAAGGTGCTTGCATTCACCCAAATGCAGCAGTTCCTCTGCCAACGCCGGCCAACCCGGCTGCTCCCAGGCGTGAAAACCGTATTTATTAGGCTCTCCTGAAACGTTGCACTCCAGCAACACAGGCAAAATCATGTCGCGCTGTGTTGCCTGAGCTTCCAGCTTGGTGGCCAGCACGAGAGAATCAAGCGAGTGCAGCACCTGACAAAGCGACACGACATCACGCACCTTACGGCTCTGAAGATGCCCGATCATATGCCAGATTGGTGGTTCGCCTTGCCAACATTGAGCCAGCGCCGGCACCTTGACCTGCAGCTCCTCCACTCGATTCTCGCCCAGATGCCGCACCCCGCAAGCACAAGCCGCGATAGTCTCCGGCAGGCTGCGCGTCTTACTCACGGCCACGAGCGTCACCTCGCTGCGCTGCCGACCGGCGCGCATACACGCCGCCGCAAGGCGTGCTTCCACACGCGCAAGGTTACCAGCAATTTTGCGGTTCAGCTCAGCAGCCAACTCACTGCCATCCTTTATTTGTACACGCAATAGAAAACAGCTCTAGTCTAGCGCAACCCGATAATCGCTCCAAAACGGCCGGTTCTCCCCCGGCTGCCGCGATGCGAAAAGAACTCTTGCTGATGACAGCATGTGCAGTAATCCGCCGTTTCGATCAAGCCCACCCCGCAGCGCAGCAATTGATTGTAGTTGGCCTGCCAAAGATCAAACTGTGCGTGGCCGCCAGGGTTTAAACTACTCAGCACCTGCTCTGCATCCGGCAGAGCGTCATGCACCAGCGCAACCACCTCGGGGCCAACTTCCATGCAGCAAGGGCCAATCGAAGGGCCGATTACTGCTCGCAAATCCTGAGGATACGCACCGAACTCGTCCTGCATTTTTTCGACTGCGGCTGCAGTTACCTGCCTGAGAGTGCCCTGCCAGCCAGCATGCGCCAACCCTACAGCCGCATGCAGCGGATCCCAGAGCAACACAGGCACACAATCAGCAAAGCGCATCAACAGAAACGTACTCGGTGCATCGGTAACCAAAGCATCGCAATCGGGTATGACTGTCCCGCCATGCACACGCCCTACTCTGGCCGTGTGCCGCCCATGCACCTGGCGAGAAGTAACCACTTGGTCCGCAGAAATGCCCAGGGCGCCGAACATCAGCGCCGTATTTTGGGCCACGTTGTGCGGGTCGTCTCCGACCGTTGAGCCGATGTTCAAGCTGTCAAAAGGTATATCGGAAACTCCGCCCTGCCTTGTGAATATGGCGTCGGCGACTAATGTGCTATCCAGGGATGCAAACCGATAGTAACTGAGGCCGTTACGGCGTTCCTGATACATCATCGCTGCGTTCCTTTGATAAACTGCCAGGGAAGCCCTTCGCCAACGCCCTTTGCACCCAGGTAAGTGGCAAGATCTAGGCCTCTTATCTGAGCAGCCTTTGCCAGAGAAGATCCGGAGGGATGATCCAGCGTCAGCATTAGCTCACCTAACGTGCGGTCACCCCTGGCCAGCAGCGCCTGAGTAACCGACTCTCTGACGGATTCGGCGCGCAAGGTGATACGTTCGGCTGCGCAGGCATTCCTTAACCAATTGTATGCAGCATTCAACTCATCCGTGGGAGCCATTGCCTGGCGCTGCCAGACGGTATGCGCTTTGGGCACAAACGGCGTGATATTTACGATAACATTGTGTCCGGAATTCCGCCGGACCAAGCCGGTTAACCTGACCAGCTCAGCGAGATCGCCCTCGGTCTCGCCCGGGAGCCCCACCATAAAATACAGTTTGATAACCTCAAAGGGATACTGAGCAGTCATGCGAGCTGCCCGTAGAATATCATCCTGGTTTATGCCTTTATGCATACCCTGGCGCAGCCGTTCAGAGCCGGCCTCAGGGGCCAGGGTAATGGTGCGCTCACCGCTTGCGGCAAGCGCAGCCAGTAGTTTATCCGTGAGAGTATTCATGCGCAGCGATGATACCGACAAACGCGCACCCAACGCGGACGTCCTGTCGAGCAGCTCCTCCATACGGCTGTAGTCGGATACAGCAGCCGCCACCAGGCCGATACGCTGACCGTTTTTCACGCCGAACTCGACCTGCTGCATGATCTGGTCGAGGCTGCGCTCGCGCTGCGGCAGATACCAGCAGCCGGCCAGGCAAAATCGACAGGCATGCTCGCAGCCGCGCGATATCTCAATCAGGTGAAGATCGCCGAACTCGGCTTGAGGACAACGAACTGTTGAAGCTACCATAAATTCGTCCAGATTTGGCTGGAGCAACCGCTGGATGGATTGACCGTGATACCGACTAGGCACATAAAGGCCCGGCAGAGCGGACAATGCGTCCAGAGTCCTGGCGCGCCCTTCGGGCAGACGCTCGACGAGGATATTGGCAAGCTGGTTGAGAACCGGTTCGAGCTCGCCAACCACGACGGCGTCCGCAAGCAGAGCGAGTGGTTCAGGGTTAGCGGATACCGCTGGCCCCCCTAGAATGACCAGCGGAACGCCTTCCTCCCGTTCAGCAGCCCGCAGCGGAATCCCGGCCTGCCGCAGCATCGAGACCAGGTTAAAGTAATCCATCTCGAACGAGAGCGACACAGCCAGTACTGCTGCCTCGCGCAGTGGACGCTGTGATTCGAGCGTTACTGGGGGCGAACTCGGCTTGGGCGACTTGCTCAGCCATGCGAAGGAGCGCTCACAGGCGATGCCGGGAATACCATTAAACCAATGGTAAAGGCTGTGCATCGCCAGGCTGGACATGCCCACGGCATAGCTGTTGGCATAAGTCAAGACTAGTGGCAGTTTGCCGCCCCAATCCCGTACCAGCGCCCCTTTTTCGGTCGCTAACAGCTTTTTCGCTTGCTGGATGGCTTGCCAGCTCATATGGTTTTGCACCTGATAATGCTAACTAGCCTGATGATGATACTGCCCTTTCCAGGTAAGCCCAAATTGTCAGCCGTAGCTAACACAGAGCAGGTACACTATGCACAATGGCAGGCGATGGCAGGGTTTATTTTGACACATTATTCTCATTCTGATATTATCAAATAGAGTGGGCCAGGCGATCGCGAGCTCGTAAGAGCTCGAGGAAAGTCCGAACTCCGCAGAGCACGATGCTGGGCAACACCCAGGCGAGGCAACTCGACGGAAAGTGCAACAGAAAACCAGTAGCCGTGGCGGAAGCAATTTCGTCAGGGTCACAGTGAAACGGCGGTGTAAGAGACCACCAGCAGCTCAGGTGACTGAGCTGGCTCGGCAAACCCCTTCGGGAGCAAGATCAAGCAAGAGGCGGGGATGGTTCGCCACCCAAAGGGCTGCTCGCTCAAAGCCTCGGGTAGATCGCTAGAGACAGCGAGTGATTGCTGTCGTAGAGAGATGATCGCCACCCTGCTCGGCAGGGAACAGAATTCGGCTTATCGGCCCACTCGCAGACCCAGCAGAAATGGTAGGCAGATGTTTCGGTTGACTATTCTTAAGTATTATGATATATTAGATAAGGATATGCAGCAGCTACCCAACTCCGGTGAGGGTATTGACGATAAGAGACTGGTAGCTTAGAATATCAAGTAAGCAACCGAGCTAACAAGGAGAAAGTGAGAGAATGTCAACAGCTACTAATCCGTTACAATCCATTATTCACACCGCTATTCAGCGCGAAATCGATGCACATGCGCTGTACACCAACGCTGCTAAAATAGCAGCTACGCCGCACGCCCGTGATTTACTGCTGGATATGGCCGCTCAGGAATTGGGGCACCGTAACCGCCTCGAAGCCATGCTCAAAGGTGACACATTCAAAATTCTTACTAGAAAACAGCAAAAGCAGGTTGTCGACCTCAAGATCACAGATTATTTGGTTGAGGAACCGCTGAGCGCAGATTCGGACCTGCAGGCGATTCTCATCATTGCAGGCAAACGCGAAAAGAGCAGCTTTGAGCTCTATTCGGCCTTGGCGCGCGTTGCCGGTGATGCGGATACCGTCAAGCTGTTCGAGTTCCTGGCTAATGAGGAATTAACGCACAAGCGCCGCGTTGAGATGATGTACGACGAGCTTGTCTACCAGGAAAATTAATCCCCATCAGAAACAGGGAGGCCAAAATGACCAAGTATGAGTGTTTAGTGTGCGGCTACGTCTATGATCCTGCGGTAGGCGACCCCGATAACGGTGTTGCTGCCGGGACCGCTTTCGAGAATTTGCCGGAAGACTGGGTTTGCCCAGAGTGCGGCGCAGCCAAGGATATGTTCGAGAAAATGGAAGGTTAGCCCGATAAGCTAACACGTACGGTAGAGCTGAGCAGTTTTATAGATACCTGGAATCCAGGCCGGCTTTACGGATCGCCGGCCTAGTTATCTCTCAATATGCCGAGGTGCCTGCATGAAGTTGGTAATTGTTGGAAATGGAATCGCTGGTACAACTTCAGCGCGCCTTGTCACTGAAAGAGATGCCTCTGTGGATGTTGAGGTATTTACCGATGAGCCATATCTGTATTACCCCCGCCCGAAACTGATCGATTTCTTAGCCGGTAAAGTGGAAACCTCTGCAATGCCACAGTACGGCGAGGACTGGTACCAAAAACGCGGCATTCGCGTCCATTTAGGCAAGCGCGTCACTAGCATTGCAGCGGATACGCATCAAATCACCCTCCATGACGGAACTAGCGTCAAGTATGACTGTCTGCTGCTGGCAAATGGTGCATCCAGTTATATCCCGCAGATTGCCGGCGCTGAGCTTGGTATCCTTTCGCTGCGCACGCTGCAGGACGCCCTTAGCCTCAAAAAACAAGCACAGGCTGCTGAGCATGCCGTTATCCTCGGCGGAGGATTGTTGGGCCTTGACTTGGCGATGGCTCTCAAAGAGAATGGCTCAGAAGTCACCGTTGTAGAGATGATGCAGTGGCTGCTGCCACGCCAACTCGATGAGCAGGGGGCCAGCGCGTTGACTGCCCTCCTCACCCGCAGGGGATTGCGCATCATTACCAATGACCAATGCGTTGAGGTAAAAGGGAATGGCCATGCCGAGCAGGTTATGCTCAAAAGCGGCATCTCCTTGCCAGCCGAACTGGTCGCGGTCTCAGCAGGCGTCCGTCCGAATATCCAACTCGCGCAGGCTGCCGGCTTAACCTGTAGTCGAGGGGTCGTGGTCGACGACTATATGCGTACCAGTGCGCCCGACATTTTTGCGGTCGGCGATATTGCAGAGCACAACAAGTGTGTCTTTGGCATTATCCCGGTTGCCCTGGCCCAAGCAAGAATAGGCGCTGCTGCTTTATGCGGCGATTTAACGAGCCCTTATCAGATGGTTGCCCCAAGCACGACGCTTAAAGTCACGGGGATTGACTTGGCTTCCATCGGCGAAGTTAATCCCGAGGCGCCAGGTTATAGCGAAATACGTGAGCGGGATGATGCGGCGGGCATTTACAAGAAGCTTGTCATCCGCAACGGCATTGTAGTTGGAGCCATTTTGCTGGGCGACCGAGCCAATGTGCGCAGCATCAATACCCTTATAGAAAGAAAGATACGAATTACTGGGCAGGAAAATCGACTTTTGGAGCCAGACCTGAATATTGCAAGTCTGAGTTGATATTGGCATCATAAGGGGAGGTGAATATGACGAATCCAGAGATCATCGAATTATTACAGCAGGATATTCGAGGTGAACATCAAGCCATCGTGATGTATTTGATGCATGCTTATGAAGTCGGCGAAAGTGGTCTGGCTGCAGAAATCGAAGCGATCGCCCGCGAAGAAATGCGGCATTTGGATTGGCTCGCAGATATTATCACTGGTCTCGGCGGGGAACCTAACATGGAGCCGGTTCCACCCGACTTCACAGCGGCTCCCCTAAACGAGCAGATGCTCAAGGATGTCGCCCTGGAAGAGGGGGCAGCTGCGCAATACCGCGAGCATATTGAGGCCATCGATGTTCCGGATATTCGCTTGCTCTTATCCCGGATTTTGCACGACGAGCTCGCCCATCACGGGATGTTCGTCAAGTTTGTCGATGA
Source organism: Chloroflexota bacterium (assembly GCA_021372475.1). Classification (GTDB taxonomy): domain Bacteria; phylum Chloroflexota; class Anaerolineae; order UBA1429; family UBA1429; genus JAJFUJ01. The sequence goes on from JAJFUJ010000062.1 coordinate 14,922, forward strand.
AGTCAGCGAGATGACCAGTGTTATCGAAAAGGCTAACGCCGAAGGCGCCACGCTGGAACCGCGCACTGCGGATATCCTCAAGCAGGGCGTCCGCCACGAATATACCGTCACCTTGCAGTATCTCTTCCACGGTTTTATGACGAAGGACAAAGACTTGGCCGAAGATTGGCAGAATATCGCCATCAACGAAATGCAGCACATGGGCTGGCTATCCGAAGCGCTCACAGCCCGCGGCGGCCGGCCAGATTTTACGCATACCCCTTTGGTCCTCACCCCGGATGCAGAGACAAACCTCAAGGCAGATATCGCTGTTGAACGCGATGTAACCAAGACGTACTCCCGGCATATTCCTGAAGTCGAGGACCCCGGCCTGGCAGAACTGCTGGAGCGCATTCGTGACCATGAGATATATCATGACAATCAGTTCAGCGGATTGCTGGACCAAGTTGAGGATGAGGAACATACTGCTGGATGCCAGCCGGATACAGCAGCTCCATCCACCACAAAAAAGATCCCGACCGTCGGTAGCCTAAAGTAACTAGTTGAGTCATTGCAGGAGGATAAAATGGATGCTCTTTTAATGCGCGATGCCGCACCGTTCAGCTCCAAAGTTTGGGCGCAGATAGATGAGATGGTTGTAAATGTACTCAAGTCGATGCTGGTCGGCCGGCGCTTTATCGACCTGGTCGGCCCCCTTGGCTGGGGAACCGAAAATGTGCCGCTCACCAGTTTTACAGCGGTCGACGGTGCCTCTGTAGCCAAGGATGCAGTGTATGTTCCGCTCGTTGAAGTGAGCACCGACGCGGTGATAAAAGCCAAGCAATTGGCGATCGCAGAGGATACTCCCTTCGCTCTCGATCTGGGAGCCGTTGCGCTGGCAGCCGTAAACCTGGCCAGGGAAGAGGACAAGATTATAATTCACGGCCTGCTGGATGCCGGGAAAAAGAATACGGTGCCCCTCGGGGATTGGAACGCTTTCGGCGCTGCCTTCAAAGCCGTCGCAGCAGCAGCAGCAAAGCTACAGAATAGCGGATTTGATGCCCCTTATGTGCTCGTTTTGAACCCGGCTAGATATGCACAGTTGGCCGGTTCGATGCAACAGGGCCGTGAGGAGCTGGAGATGGTGGAGCATCTGGTCGGCGGTGGAATTTTCCAGAGCCCGGTGATGCCTGAGGATAAAGTGCTCGTGCTGAGCCCCAAAAGCTGGAATATGGATCTGGTCGTCGGGCAAGATGCCGTGACGGCCTATACCGGCAACGCGGGGATGAACCAGTGCTTGCATCTCTTCGAAACGCTAGCCCTGCGCGTCAAGCTGGCCGGCTCGATCTTGGTTCTGGCGTAACCTTATAAAGGTATCGTCCCAAGGCTCCCAGACAAGGGACGCTGCTCGGATATCTTGTGCACTCGATCTACTTCGAGGCACCTGGGGAGTTGTTATTATGCCGATAAACGATATGTCTTTCCGCATCGGCGGAGAAGCCGGGCAGGGAGTTGAATCAAGCGGCACCGGCTTTGCCAAAGCCCTTACCAGGGCTGGGCTTTATACAATGGCTGTGCCCGATTACTACTCCAGAATCCGCGGCGGACATAACTTTTTCACCATTCGTGTGTCCGAAAAGCCTGTCTATGCCGTACAAGATGGCATTCAAGTGCTCATCGCACTCAATGCCGAGACAGTGGCGCGCCATATAGAACATCTCGTCCCAGGGGGCGCGGTCATTATCGATAAGGGCATTGCCTTTGATATGTCGCTGCTGGCTGGCCGCGATATCCGCCTGCTGCAGGCGCCGCTGGCAGAAATTGCGCGCGCCGAAGGTGATGAAGTGATGGTGAATACCGCCGGTCTTGCAGTTATGGCAGGATTGACAGAATTCGACCTGGAATATGTCATCGGCGTGATTGCAGACGGTTTTGGTAAAAAGGGCACGGGGATTATTGAAGCCAACCATCGCGTGGCAGCCGCCGCACACGCTTGGGTACGTGAGCATCATCCTGATTTCCCCTGGCGAATCCAGGCGCAGGCCGCCCCCAAACGCCTGACGGTCAACGCCAACCAGGCATTTGCCCTGGGCGCGCTGATGGCCGGCTGCAAGTTCGTGGCTGGTTACCCGATGACCCCCACGACGCCGGTGCTGGAGTATATGGCTCAACATGCCGATGTCTGGGGTTTGGTAATGAAGCAAGCCGAGAGCGAGGTCGCTGCGATCAATATGGTGGTTGGCGCTGCTAACGCGGGCGTCCGCGCCATGACAGCCACTTCAGGCGGCGGCTTTGATTTGATGACCGAGGGGTTATCGCTGGCTGCAATGATGGAAAGTCCGGTCGTCGTGTTTTTAGGGCAGAGGCCCGGCCCGGCTACCGGATTGCCCACGCGCAGCAACCAGGCTGATCTCAATCTGGCTTTGTACGCTGGGCACGGCGAGTTCTCACGTATTGTGCTCTCCCCGCATACGATACCCGAGTTTTACTCTTGCGGTATCAGGGCATTCAACCTTGCCGAGAAATACCAGTGCCCGGTGCTGGTGCTGAGCGACCATCTGATCTCCAGCTCATACCAGACGGTGGAAGCTGCCGATATTGATCTGGATAATCTGACCATCGACCGCGGTAAGCTGCTAAGCCCGGCACAAGTCGATGCGATGCCGAACTATAAACGCTTTGCACTGACGGATGACGGCGTTTCGCCACGGGCGATTCCTGCCAGCAGCAGGAATGCGGTCTTTCTTACGACAGGCGATGAGCACGATGAGGAAGGGCATATCACAGAGGATCCCATCATCGCCTCCAGGATGACGGAAAAACGCCTGGCCAAGATGAAGGCAGCTCTCGTAGATATGCGCCCGCCTTTCCGCTTCGGCCCTGAACAAGCCGATCTCACCTTTATCTGCTGGGGAGCGACATACGGTCCGGTAGTGGAAGCCGCTAAGGAACTCTCAAAACAAGGTACTAGCGCAAACGTGTTGTGCTTCGTGGATATCTGGCCTTTCCCGGTTGCGCTAGCTCAGGCTGCCCTATCAGGCGCCAGGCCCCTTGTCAGTGTTGAAGCCAACGCGAGGGGTCAGTTTGCGCACCTGCTGCAGGCCGAGGCAGGGATCAAGGTACAGCAGCAGATCCTGCGCTATGACGGACGCGGATTCACGCCGGATTACATCCTGGCGCACCTGGAGGCAGTGTAAGATGGCAACCGTCAAGGATTTCAGCAATAATGTGCGTCCGACCTGGTGCCCCGGCTGCGGTGATTATGGGATATGGAACGCGCTCAAACGCGCCCTGGTAGATGCCGGGCTTGAACCTGAGCAGGTGATGGTGGTCACCGGAATCGGCTGCGGCAGCAAGACGCCGGATTATATGCACGTCCCGGGGCTGAACGGTCTGCATGGCCGCACCCTGGCATTAGCCACCGGCTACAAGCTGGCCAACCATACCATGCAAGTTGTGGCCATCCACGGCGATGGCGATGGATACAGCATGGGCGCCAACCATTTTATCCAGGCTATCCGTCGTAACATTGGCATCCTGGATATCGTGCAAAACAACCATGTATACGGCCTCACCAAAGGGCAATATTCGCCCACCAGCCGCAGCGGTTTTGTGAGCAAGACGTCGCCGGATGGAGCAATTGAACGGCCGATGAATCCTCTGGCGTTGGCTATTTCGCAAGGCGCAACGTTCGTAGCGCGCGGCTTTGCGCTCGATATCGCTCAGCTATCAAAACTCATCGTTGCTGGCTTAAACCATCGTGGCTATGCCTTAATCGATGTTATGCAGGTGTGCGTGTCGTTCAATCGTTCGATGAGTTACGAGTGGTATCGCGAGCATGTGTACCAGGTTGCCGATGCCAACCACGCCCCTGCTGACCGCGATGCTGCCTTGCAAATCGCCTTTCAATATCCGGGGGCGGACGGCAAAATTCCTCTGGGCATTATTTATCAGGATGAATCTGTGCCGTCATACGAGGAAAGGGTGCCCGCCTTGCAGGCCGGCGCATTGGCTGCCCAGCCTCTGCACTCCAGGCCGGCAGCCGATTATCACCAGTTGATCGAGGAGCTGTACTAGAATATGCAGGTAGTAGTATATACAACACCATCCTGTCCGTACTGTGTCCAGGTGAAAGATTTTCTTTCCCAACAGGGCATACAGTATAATGAACACGATGTATCGCAGGATGCCGCCGCAGCGGCAGAGATGGTGCGCCTAAGCGGTCAGCGCGGAGTACCGGTAACCGTTATTGACGGCACTGTGGTAGTAGGTTTTGATAGGCGGCACCTTGAACAGTTGATTGGGCAGGCCCAACGTCCACATTTAGGGGCATCCGTAACGGATGCTTCAAGTATGGTGCGCCCCGGCCAAACCGAGGTCGTTGAAGGCGCTTATATCGGGCGCTTGCGCGCCGGCTCCCCTGCAGCACAAGCAGGCTTACAGGTGGGGGATATCATTATTGCTATCGGCGGGCATTCTGTACGTTCGGCGTTCGATCTAGAATCGATTGTCGCCCGCATCAAACCTGGCCAAATGGTCAGCATACGCGTCCGCCGGTTGAATATGGAACACGAAGTGAAAATGAAATTCTAGTCCGCATGAGGAGGTCTCCATGTCAGCTATCGATTCACTCCATGTGCTTAGCCAGGCCGCCAGGCTAGAGACGGAGGGATTGGCTTTTTACCTAAAAGCAGCCGCAGAGACGGTCGATCCCAGAGGCAAGGCACTGTTTATGTCTCTTGCAGACGATGAGCGTAAACACAAGGATATGATTCTCACCCAGCTCCATGCGGTGGAAGGGGATGGCATGTATGTGCTGCTCCCTAACCTGAATGTCGAGCCGATCGATTTGGGGCAACCGTTATTCCCACCATCTGTTGCAGATGTCGAAAAGAAAATCGGTGCCGATCCCACCGAGCAGGAAGTGCTTTTCCTGGCGATGGAAAACGAAATCAAGAGTTATGACCTTTACCGTGTTGAGGTTCCAAAAACCACAGGCCCTGCCCAGCAAATGTATCGATGGTTGGCCAGCGCCGAGATGACCCACTTTAACCTATTGATGTCCAATTGGGAAGCACTAGAAGCTCGCGGCACCTGGGTATAGCCTGTACATATAAAAGGAAGCGTCACCTATGGATAATCAGAAAGCTCTCGAAGCACTAAAGCTTGGTATGAATACTGAAATCTGGGGTTTGAACTTTTACCAGCAAGCGCTCACTCGTACCACCGACAAAACCGGCAAAGAGGTATTTAAGAGCCTGATTGCCGAGGAGGAGTCTCACCTCAAGGTTTTGCGCGGCCAATACGGCGCGCTGTCGGACCGTAAATCGGGCTGGATCAGCCGTGAAGATGCGCTAAAGCTGGCCAGCTCCGTTGAACCGGCGGATATTTTCCCAGCGCCTGAAGCGGTTGGCAAGCTTATTCAAGCTGCCGCTACCGACCTGGAAGTGCTCGAGATGGCCATGGAATTCGAGCACAAAGGCTATGTTCTCTACCAGAAAGAAGCGTCAACTGCCGACGATCCTGAAGCCATGAAAATGTGGTCCTATCTCGCCAAAGCTGAGAACAAACACTATACCTTCATTCAGCAGACCCACGAATACCTGTCAACCAACGGTGCGTGGTACTTTGACGAGAAGGAAAAACCATTCTTTGAAGGCTGATTCCCGCTAAATCATCTTGGCTTCCCTGCTTAACTCCCGGGAGCTATATTTCTGTGAGGTATCTTGATCGGAACGCTCATTAATGTTGGCAGCGTCTTGGTTGGCGGAACATTAGGGACGCTTCTGGGCTCGCGTTTACCGGAGCGCATGCGCGAAACCGTCATGAACGGCCTGGGATTAGTGACAGTGCTGCTCGGTATCTCCCTAGCGTTAAAAACGAACGAGATACTCATCGTGATGGGCAGTATTCTGATTGGCTCTCTGCTGGGCGAATGGTGGAAGATAGATCGCGGCCTCGAACGCTTGAGCGAGTGGCTTCGCCGGCAGGTGGAGAAACGCGCGCCAGCAGGTTCACTGGGGCATTTTACAGAGGCATTCATCACCGCCAGCCTGGTTTTTTGTATCGGGCCGATGACGTTGCTTGGTTCCATCCAAGACGGCTTAACCGGCAATTACAGCCTGCTGGCTGTCAAGTCGCTCCTCGATGGCTTTGCCGCCCTGGTTTTCGCTTCTAGCCTGGGAGTGGGAGTGCTGTTTTCGGTATTTATAATCCTGATCTATCAAGGCAGCGTTACGCTACTAGCGGGCTTTGCACAGCAAATACTATCCAGCGCGATGATTAACGAGATGACCGCGACTGGCGGCATCATGATCGTTGCAATCGGGCTGATGCTGCTCGATATAAAAAAGATCAGAGTGGCTAATTTGCTGCCCTCTTTAGCTATTGCCCCTTTGATAGTGGCAATCCTTACTGCTCTGGGCGTACAAATCGGGTGATCTTCTGTGCCGCTATTCTTCCTGCCTGTGATGATGCCCGGAGCGCAGTGCTCTGGGCATCTGGTAGGTTGCTTCCTCGAAACGCTGCATGGCCTGGGACAAGTCGGATTGGATATACTCCAGATAGCTGTACAGTGCAGAGTTCACTGTTGTGGCAAACTGGAAAAAGCTGCTCAACCACACTGCCGGCTGCTGCCAGTCTGTGCCTGTCAAGGGAACACTCACCATACTCATGCGCATGGCTTCACTCAACTCCAAGAGCACACCGCCATCTTTGGCCACATTGTAATACCTGGTCGGGTCGTGCGCCGCCCCCAATGAGTAGGAAGTTGCTACCGTAAAGCCGGATTGCGCCAACTGCTCAGCGAGTATCGCCTTTAAGCGGGTGTTTTTCCCGCCCAGGTGGATGAGCTCCTGACTGCCCGGGACACCATCCACTGCCACGCAGACGAGAGAACGGCGAACCAGAGCATTCAAGCGCATCTCACTGAAGCGCGCGGAGGGGATGCGCATGACAGTATTGGCGCCATCTATCAAGCCCTTGAGCTCATAGATATTGTGTTCCGAACCAGCAATCGCATGCACCAGTTCGCTGGTGAGTGGTTCGATCAGCCCGCCATGGACGGCAGCAAGCGTCACATCGGCGCCGCGATCCGTTATCTGGATGCAGTAGTCCTTCTGCGCCACATATCCCAATACGAGTTCTGAAAATGAATTCAATGTCATCATCCCTACCCAAAATCACCACCCATTCTCAAGATTTCAGATTGGCTCCCACCACTCGCTCATATCTATCAACTCCCCGCTCATCGCCAAGCGGGATCAACCAGAACGGTACCCAGGCGATGCCCAGGGCTTCGAGGCGGATGTCATTCTTGGCAGCGCGCAGTGCGCCTGTAGTAATATCTGCCGCAGCCCGGTCCCATTTTTGCTGCGCTTCCTGCATCGCGGAATCAGCTTCCCTCTGCACCTTGGCCTGCTCTTCCTGGAGGTCCTCGAGTTGGCGTTGATTCGCTTCTAGGGCGTTTTTCGCCTTATTGGTCATGCGCCGACTTGTGCTGGCGCTGGAAAGGACGCGCGTGCGCTTGCTGCCCAACAGCAGGCTAACGATTGATTCGCCGCCGCGCAGCAGCTCTTCGGTTTTGCGCCCCTGGTATTCGTCTTTAGTTTTCTCGATATCATCCTTTTCGCGGTCGATACGCTCCTGCAGCTTGCCAAGCTGATTACTGAGAGTTGCCGAGAGTTTCTCGATCTCCGCTTCGGCACCTTTGCGTGCGGTTTGCGCGCAGCGCTGCCGGAACTGCTGCTCGCTTTCGCTGGGTGATGCTTTGAGCCCGAGTGTTTTATTGAGCAAAATAGGATAATCCCGTTCGCGGTTAATAAACGAGATAAAGGCTGTCTTTAGCTGCGTATATGGCGGTGAGTCCGTCATCCCCACAGGAAGCGCACCGTATATTGCCTCACCTAGCGGAGCAGCTTTGAGCGACTCTGGCATTATATTTTCGACCAAACTGTTTTTCCAGTCAAGCACCGTTCGCGTATCGGGTAAAAGCATAAGGCAGCTTGTACGCTGTTCCTCGACCTGCGAACGTGTCGCATCAGCATAAACCGCCGAAGCAATTGCCACTAGATATGGCTCATAGGCTAGCCAGGCACCGAGAATACGCGCTCCGCCGGCAGGCTTGACGCTCTGCATGGCCGAGGCGGCCGTCGTCTCTAACGCTAGATAATACTGTGAGACGCGCGAGTTCACCTGCGGTTGGACGGCCGCATAACCCGGCGGGGGTTGTGGCGCCTGGTTCGCAGCAGGCGGCTGCTCTACCGCGACTGTGCTGGTCGCGACGGGCGTCGATAGTGCAGGTTGTGCGGGTCTGCTCTCTTTCAAAGGCGCCATAAGTGTCTGAATCTGATCGCGCGTAAGTGGCCCACGCAAATAAGACATTGCCCAGCGAGTCGTCATCAAGAGAGGTTTTGGGTTATTCACATTATGTAAAACAAAAGTACGGCTGGGGAGCGCAGAGATCGTGTCATCCATATACTTGCGGTCGAGGAGAGTGCCGGCTTGGCTGGTTACCCCTTCCATACCGTCCAGCAAGCGCTGCTTGTCGTAGGATGTCTGCAACTTACCGATGAGCCAGGTGCCCGCGTTCGTGAGCCCTTTATAATCGAGGTCGATTGGGTTCTGGGTAGCCAGGACGATGCCGAGGCCAAATGCACGCGCCGTTTTCATCAGGGTGAGCAGCGGTTTTTTGCTGGGAGGCGTCTTGTCGGGCGGGAAGAAACCGAATATTTCGTCGAAATACAGAATTGCACGCAAGGAAGTTGTCCCCGATTGCCGCCGCATCCAGGCGTTCACCTGCTCCAACAGCAGCGACACAAAGAACATGCGTTCCTGGTCGGATAGGTGGGCGATATAGAAGATGGAAACCCGCGGTTTCCCTTGCGGGCTGCGCATTATCTGCTCGATATCCAGGGTAGTGCCTTGCATCCAGGTCTGAAAACTGGGCGCTGCCACCACCGCATTTAGCTGCATCGCCAGTTCAAAACGGTCTTTTTCAGGGAAAAACGTGTTTACATCAAATACGCCCAGTTTTTGCATCGGCGGCTTTTGGATATAGCCAATCAGATGAGCCAGGTCGAGGCTCTGCCCCGCACGCCATCCATATTCGAGGATATTGGAGAGCAGGATATGCTCGCGGCTGCGGATTGGGTCAGCCTCGATGCCCAGTAATCCTAATAGCGCAGAGACTGTCGAGGCGATTAACTCGCGTAAAGATTCCTCTTCCTCATCCCATGACAGTTTGGGCGCATCAAAGCTGTGCAATACATTGACCGGCAGCCCGGACTTACTGCCGGGGGTATAAATCACAAATTCGGCCGCATCGCGCAAGCGCCGAATACGCGCACCATCCTCGTCCCAATCCGCCAGCCCCTTGGCCCATGTCGCGGCGGCCTTGGCTGCGAAATCAGCCTCGGAGAGTCCGGCGCGTTGCGCGTCATCAGGATTGATCCATGGTTGAAAGTCGCCTGGGAGCAGATCAGGAAAAGTGAGCAGCAGATTGCCCATATCTCCCTTGGGATCGATGATGATCGACGGCAGTCCGTTAAGCGCCGCCTCCTCAAGCAGGTCGATGCACAGGCCAGTTTTGCCGCTGCCGGTCATCCCCACGCACACCGCGTGGGTAGTCAAATGGGCTGCCTTGTACAAAATCGGCTTATCGGCCTGCACCTGGCTTGCTACAGGGTCGTACTCGCGTCCTAGATAGAAATTGCCTGGGCTCACTTCGATTGCCATGACTTTCCTTCCTATCGACAACGCCTTATCATGATATACGACACACCTACTATTATAGAAAAGAGATATAATACCGCAACGTAGCTAATCAATGGAGAAAGCAGCAGCGGTTTAGTCGCATACGGTGAGCGTTCCATGGTCACCTCTGCTGCAGCGCTTGACATCCATAAACCGTCATGTCCGTCCAGCGCCAGAGTTCATTTTCCCCACAGGTTATCGGTGGCGTTCCTTAACATTATAAGCCTTGATAATCTAGAGTGCTGGAAATTGACAACGCTAATCTGATATGCTAAAATGTGCATATACCTCTAGGGGGTATATAATTTAGATGTTCAGGAGAGAGATGAGCGACTTAACATACACAAGTGATGCCACCTTCGAAACCGATGTGCTCAAATCCACATTGCCTGTTATCGTTGATTTTTGGGCCCCCTGGTGCGGGCCGTGCAAGATGCTGGCTCCCATCTTTGAAGAGCTTGCTAAAGAATACGTTGGTAAAGTGAAATTTGTCAAGTTGAATACAGACGATAATATGACTACCCCTACTAACCTGGGTATCCGCGGCATCCCGACCTTGATCGTGTATGCGAATGGCGTCGAGGTAACCCGTATGGTAGGTTTCGCCCCCAAGCAAGCGCTCAGAGCAAAACTGGATGCCGCAGTAAGTCAATCAGAGCCTAAATAGATGATACTGCCGACGTAACTGGGCGCAACGCCGGTATGGGCGCTGTGGTAATAGGAGGCAGCTAAGTCTTTTGGGTTAAGCCCTTGTGGTCTTGGTGTTCGATGATATTTTCTAGAGTCTAGCGTTAGTGAGGTGAAAGTATGCCCTTATATGAATACACCTGTCAGGAATGCGGCGAGCAGTTTGAGAAACTGGTGCGCTTTTCTTCTACCGACCAGCCGATAGTTTGCCCCAATTGCCGCAGCACCAAATGTACTAAAAGCATCTCCCTTTTTGGCACTTCGCACACATCGGGCGGCGCTAGCGCCGGGAACACTGCCGCCTGCGCACCTTCTGGTTGAGGACTTCGTCGAGGCTAGTTAGCCCCAGTTGATTAAGGAAGTAGTAATGTTTGGAATAGATTGGCGTTTATTATTACTAGTCGGCGGGCTGCTACTTGGGCTAGTGCTCAATATCTGGTTATTGCCCAAGCTGGGCATCAAGACTTGAGCATCTAGCGCCTGCCAGGTGGGGGACCCACCTGAACACGACGAGTCGCAAGACTCCTTTTAGTATGGCAGTGTGTCAGCAAGTGGTGTTAAAAATGCTCACCGTGAGAAGGTTTTACGTGTACAATATCGAGGAGGTGTCGGCATTATGTTAAAACCACGGCTCGGCGCGCATATGTCGATCGACGGCTCGCCTGCCCAGGCTCTGGTGCGCGGCCAGCAGGTAGGCTGCGAAACGATCCAGATATTTACCCGCAATGCCAACCGCTGGAGTTCGCGCGACCTCACCGATAAAGAGATTGCCGATTTCCATCAAGCCTGTCTATCGATTGCTATCTCACCAGTAGTAGCGCACAGTTCCTATCTGATCAACCTCGGTTCTCCTGATGACGTCCTTTGGGAGAAGTCCATCGACGCTGCGGTAACCGAGGTGCAACGCTGCCAGGTGCTGCAGCTCAGCACGTATATTCTGCATCCCGGCGCGCATATGGGCACCGGCGAAGAAGCTGGGCTAAGGCGTATTACCGTCGGTCTGGACCGTGTTTTGGAAGCCACGGCAGATACCCAGGTTATCATCACCCTGGAAACAACCGCCGGCCAAGGCAGCAGCCTGGGCTGCACGTTCGAGCATCTGGGCTATATGATAGCCAATAGCATCATGCCCGAGAGGTTGGGAGTATGCTTTGATACTGCCCATGCGCTGGCTGCAGGTTACGAATACCGTCAGCCGGATACCTACCGCACGATGTGGGAGCATTTCAACCAGGTTATCGGCATAGACAAGCTGCGTGCCATCCACATGAACGACTCCAAGAAAGACCTGGGCAGCCGTGTTGATCGCCACGAGCAGATCGGCCAGGGATTCGTAACCCTGGAAGCTTTTCGCATGCTCCTGAACGACCCCCGACTCGTGCGTATCCCGATGATTTTGGAAACCCCCAAAGGGCCAGAGATGCTCGAGGATATCCAGAACTTGGCAGTGCTGCGCAGCTTGATCGCACCAAGCAACTGAACTCGTGCTGCGGATATAGCCAAAATAGGAGTGAACGATGCAAGTATTTCCAGCCACCAGTATAGAAGCAAAACCGGCTCCCGATGCAGCAGGCGTTGCGCTGCGCTGGGTAATTGCTCAGAATGTGGGTGCCCCGAATTTTTATATGCGCGTGATTGAGGTGCAGGCGGGAGCAGCTACCGAGAAACATTCCCATGCCTGGGAGCACGAGGTCTATGTTTTGGAGGGCTCAGGCTCGGTAAACGGTGTTCAGGGCAAGTTCGCGCTGGAGGCAGGCGACTGTGTTTATGTAGCTCCCAATGAGCTGCATCAGTTCGCCAACACAGGTCAGGTTTTACTGCGTTTTATCTGCGTTATCCCCAGGTTGTAGTCAATACAAGGCGAGGTATGCCTATGAACGAGGCACGTCTTTACATCAAGCTGGATGAGCAGCGGGTGCGCTGTGCGTTGTGCGCCCACCGCTGCCAGATCAAGCCGGGCGACCGAGGCATCTGCCAGGTGCGCGAGAACCGGGACGGCATTCTTTACAGCCTGGTATACGGGAAGGCAATCTCGGCCGCTGTTGACCCAATCGAGAAAAAACCACTCTTTCACTTCAAGCCGGGATCGAATGCGTTCTCTGTGGCGACCGCAGGCTGCAACTTTAAGTGCAGCTTCTGTCAAAACGCCGATATTTCGCAGATGCCCCGCGATAGAAACCGTATCGAGGGCAATGAGCTTTTCCCCGAGCTGGTAGTGCGCGGAGCGTTGGCCCAACACTGTGCCAGCATCGCCTATACCTATACGGAACCAACTGTATTCTATGAATATGCTTACGATATATCAGTTTTAGCCAGGGAAAAGGGTATCGCCAATGTGTGGGTCAGCAATGGGTATATGACCCCCGAAGTACTGAATACCCTCACCGATTCCGCCCCCTTACTTGATGCCGCCAATATCGATCTCAAAGCATTCCAAAACAGCTTCTATCAGCAGCAGTGCGGCGCCAGGCTCCAACCCGTGTTGGATACCTTGCTACAGCTCAAGAAGCGGAATGTGTGGCTTGAAGTCACTACGCTGATTATTCCCAGGCTAAACGATAGCGAAGAGGAACTGCAAGAGCTGGCGCACTTCATCGCACACGAGCTGGGTAAGGATACCCCCTGGCATGTGAGCCGCTTCCATCCCATGTATCGCCTGCAAGACCACGAACGTACCCCGATAGAGACTTTGCATCGCGCTTATCAGATCGGCAAGGCCGAGGGGTTGGATTTTGTATATGTGGGCAACCTGGCCGGCGATGAGGGCGAACATACGCGCTGCCCGACTTGCCACAACATCATCATCCGACGAACCGGTTACACCATTCGGCAGTACCACCTGCAGGAAGGCCGCTGCGGATTTTGCAATACTGTGATCCCTGGGGTTGGCCTCTAGGAGCGCTGGATAGACAAGCTGATTCTCTACGCCAGGGCTTGCCTGGCCCGAGACAATTGCTCTTGCACGGCTTGCAGCGCTGTCCCTCCTTGTGAAGAACGCGCCTCGACGGAAGCCTCATAGTTCAAGATGCCGTACAAGTCCTCGCCGAATGCCGGTGAAATTGCCTGGTATGCCGCAAATGGCAGTCGGCTGAGAGGCACTCCCTGCTGTTCACTCTGCAAAACAGCCTGTCCAACGGCATGGTGCGCCTCGCGGAAGGGCAACCCGCGCCGCACAAGGTAATCTGCCAGGTCTGTGGCTAGCAAGTTTTCGCTCAAAGCCTCCAACATGCGCTTTTCGTTGAGCTGCAGGGTATCTATCACACCCGCCAACACCGGCAGCATCTGCGACAGCGCATCCAGGGAATCAAACAGAGGCTCCTTATCCTCCTGAAGGTCCGTATCGTAGGTCAAGGGCAATCCCTTGACCACGACCAGCAGAGTAGTCAAGTTGCCGACGAGTCTGCCGGCCTTGCCGCGGATTAACTCAAGGCTATCAGGGTTGCGCTTCTGAGGCATGATGCTCGAACCGGTGGTGTATTTCTCTGCCACGCGAACAAAGGCGAATTCATTGGTTGACCACAACACCAGGTCCTCAGCCAACCGGCTAAGATGCCCGCCGAGGATGGCCGCCCAGGAGAGCACCTCGATGATGTAATCGCGGTCAGCTACCGATTCCATGCTGTTCTGGGTAATGCCATCAAAACCCAGCTCCCGCGCCAGCCATGCGCGCTCAACCCCATAGGCGTTCCCCGCCAGTGCCCCAGCGCCCAGGGGGCACATGCGAATGCGCTTGAGAGCATCGTGCAGCCGTTCGCAGTCGCGTTGCAGCATCCAGAAATATGCCAGTAGCCAGTGCGCAAAACGCACTGGCTGGGCGGGCTGCAAGTGGGTGTAGCCGGGCATCAATACTCGGAGGTGCCGTTCAGCCTTTGCCAACATGGCCTGCTGCAGGGAACGTAGCTCGCCCTCAAGTGCCGGCAACTGCTGCATCAGGTAAAGGCGCACATCGGTGGCAATCTGGTCATTGCGGCTGCGCCCGGTATGCAGCTTGCCGGCTGAGGGCCCGATGAGCTCGCGCAAGCGCCGCTCAACGGCAGTATGGATATCCTCATCCAATGGATTCAGCTTGAATTTGGCAGAGCGGAACTCATCAGCAATTTTGGCCAAGCCCCCCAGAATCATCTGAAGCTCATCGGTTGTGAGCACGCCTGCACGACCTAACGCTCGGGCATAGGCCATGCTTCCGCGGATATCAACCTCCGCCAGGCGAATATCAAAGCCGATAGAAGCATGAAAATCCCAGAAACGGCTGTCTGCCTCGCCTTCGAAGCGTCCTCCCCACAATTTACTCATCTTAATCCCGCTTGAACTCACTAAAATCGGGCTCTTCGAGGCCGCTGGCGCCGGGTCCCTCAGCCTCGAGCAGGGCGCGCACTTTCATCGATAAACCGTAGAGGTTGATAAAGCCCTCGGCATCCTTTTGTTTGTAGACGTCATCTGCGCCAAAGGTGGCGAAATCTTCGCGATATAGGCTGTAAGGCGATTTGCGTCCCACAACAGCGCAGTGCCCTTTGAAGAGCTTGACGCGCACACGTCCGGTAACGTGCTGCTGGGTGGCGCCCACAAATGCATCCAGAGCCTCGCGCAACGGCGTAAACCAACGGCCGTTGTAGACCATTTCAGCATATTTCTGGGCGATCAGGTCCTTGTAGTGCATTGTCTCGCCATCCAGGGTCAGGCTTTCCAATCCCTGATGAGCAGCCAGTAGGATGGTGCCGCCCGGCGTCTCATACACCCCGCGCGACTTCATACCTACCAGGCGGTTTTCCACGAGATCAATCCGGCCTATGCCGTGCGCCCCTCCCAGCTTATTGAGTGCATTGACCAGTTCTACCGGCCCCATGCTGGCACCGTTAAGGCGAATTGGCACGCCATGACGGAAATCGACCTCGACATACTCGGGATTATCGGGCGCCTTTTCAGGCGAGACGGTCAGAACATACATATCCTCGTCCGGCTCCTGCCACGGATCTTCGAGGATGCCGCCTTCATGGCTGATATGCCAGATATTACGGTCGCGGCTATAGATGGAATGCTTACTTTGTTTGACAGGTATATTGTGGGCTGCGGCATACTCGAGTTCGTCCTCGCGCGAGCGGATGTTCCACTCACGCCAGGGAGCTATGATTCTGAGCTTGGGATTCAGCGCTTTGAACGTCAGTTCGAAGCGCACCTGGTCGTTGCCTTTGCCTGTGCAGCCGTGAGCTACCGCGTCGGCGCCTTCCTGCGCGGCAATCTCGACGATTCTTTTAGCGATCAACGGGCGTGCGAACGATGTCCCCAACAGATACTGACGCTCATAAATGGCGCCGGCCGCCAGGGTAGGGAATACAAAATCGGTAAGGAATTCGCCGCGTAAATCCTCCGTGTAGAGTTTACTGGCGCCGCTCGCCAACGCTTTGGCTTCCAGGCCGTCGAGCTCCTCTTCCTGGCCGAGGTCGGCGCATACACAGACAACTTCACAGCTATAGTTTTCCTTAAGCCAGGCCACGATAATCGAGGTATCCAGGCCTCCCGAATAAGCCAGGACACACTTTTTTACATCTGTCATAGGGACTCCTCTCCTTCTTGATGAGGCTCTAAGTTGATGATCATCGCAGTTTCATCGCAGTTAGGGAACTTGGGGCAATCTAGGCAATCTCCCCAGATTTTATGCGGGAGCGACTCGCGTGCAACCTGGCGGAAACCCATCGATTCAAAAAAGGCTTGCTGATATGTCAGCGCAAAGACCTGGTTTAGTCCTAGATTTTTTGCGTCTTCCAAAAGATAATCAATCATCATTTTACCGATTCCCTTACGGCGCCATTCCGGCAGCACCGCGAGGGAACGAATCTCACCGAGCTGTTCCCAGATGAGCGCCAGCGAACCGCAGCCGACGAGTTGATCGCCATTCCAGGCGCCCACAAAATCGCGCAGAAACTGGTATAGTTTATGATGCGAGCGCGGCAGCATTTGCCCAAGCGTGGCATAACCGTTGACCAAATCCGCTACCTTGGGGACATCCTGCACCGTCAATCTGCGGAGCGTGATGTCGGTTTTTTCATCTGCCACAGCACTGCCCCTTTCCGTTAACCTCGGTCAGGCATTTATCCAGGATACCTGCTGCCTCGTCGATTGCTTGCTGATCCGCCACGAGCGGCGGCAACAGCCGTAGGACCTTGGCGCCAGCTTTACAGGTTAGCAGCCCATTTGCATATGCACTGGCGATAATCGGGGCTATATCATCATCGAACTCTACGCCCCATATCAAGCCGCGTCCGCGCACAGACTTGATAGACTTGAATTTAGCTTGCAGTACGTTCAATTTTTGCTCCAGATAGCGTCCTTGCGCATTCACGTGCGCCAGAAGATCTGGCTGGCTTAGTTTTGCCAGTACAACCTGAGCCGTTGCACAGATGACCGGATTGGCAGCAAAGGTTGAACCATGGTCGCCCGGTTGAATCGCTGCCGCCACCTGAGCATTTACCAGTGTGGCGCCGATAGGCAAGCCGCCGCCCAGCGGTTTAGCCAGCGTCATCATATCCGGGCTGACCCCATAAGGCTGATGCGCCCATAGTGTGCCGGTTCTGCCCAAACCGCATTGAACTTCGTCGAATATGAGCAGAATCCCGCGCTCGCTGCACAAGCTACGTAATCCGCGCAAAAACTGCTCGTCGGCGATATTCACGCCCCCTTCGCCCTGGAGCGGCTCTACGATACACGCACAGGTGTTTTCATCCAGGAGCTTGCTGGCCGCATCCAGATCGTTGAAAGACGCGATTTTAGCGCCCGGCATCAACGGTCGGAAAGGATCCTGGTAATGTGCGCGGGGCGTGAGCGCCAGTGCACCCAAGGTACGTCCGTGGAAACCGTCGGTAAAGGCCAATATTTCCGTTCTATTTGCAACCCCGCTTTGGGAATAGCATTTGCGACTGAACTTGATGGCGGCCTCTACCGCTTCAGTGCCCGAGTTGCACAGGAACACCTTATCCGCAAATCCTGAGGCCTGAACGAGCTGCTGCGCTAGCTGCGCCTGCGGGGCGCTGCAATAAAGGTTCGAGATGTGCATCAACTTACCAGCCTGGGCTTGCAACGCTTCAAGAATGTCATGGTCGCCGTAACCCAGCGCATTTACCGCGATGCCGCTGACAAAATCCAGGTAGCGCTTGCCGTCTGTATCGTATACGTACAATCCCTGTCCGCGCTCAACTACAAAAGGAGCTCGGGCGTAAGTGTGCAGCACATAGCGCTCATCGAGCGCTAAAATATCTTCCCCGTTCATTTGCCCTCCCCAGAATCCATTTTTATCCAGGTGCCTGTACCAGAGGCCAGATTCTCTAGATTGGTGATGAGGACTCGATTTATACCCTCATCCAGGGTATCCAATGCCGAGCGCACTTTGGGCACCATTCCGCCGGTGATTATCCCATCGCGTATCATCTCGCGCGCCGTTGCAGCGGTTAAGCTTGAAAGAAGCTCGCCCTCTCGCAGCACACCCGGCACATTCGTGATAAAGATTACCTCCGCCACCTGCATTGCCTTGGCAACAGCCAGCGCTGCATGGTCAGCATTAACGTTCAACGTCAGATCATCTTTGCCAGTAGATACTGGCGATACCACCGGTGTGTAACCGGCATCCAGCAACAACGTGAGTAATTCCGTGTTCACCAAGTCGATTTCGCCGACCAGCCCCAGGTCGCCCGAAGGATAGTGCAGACGCCTGGCGCAGAGCAGCCCGCCATCCACACCGCTGATGCCGCAGGCCTTCACGCCGGCCGCCGCCAACCTGCCGACCAAGCGCTTGTTCACGAGGCCGGAGAGCACCGCCTCGGCGACCTCCAGGGAGGCCGCATCGGTCACACGCAAGCCATCGATCGTCTTTGGCTCTAACCCGAGCCTTTGCTGCCAATAGGCTATTTCGGGTCCGCCGCCGTGAATGATGATGAGCGGTTTACACGCAGCCATGCGCGCGAGTGCAGCCACCAGCGCATCCAGGCTTGTTCCTGGAGCCAGCTCAGCCCCGCCCACTTTGAGCAATGTGATATTTTGCACCTAGTAATCCTTCCGAGTAGTGCCTTTAGGCCAAGCCGGACGTTTCACCCAGACCAAACATGACGTTCATATTTTGCACAGCCTGTCCAGCCGCACCCTTGATGAGATTGTCCAGGGTAGCGACTAAAATAAACTCGCCGGGAACGCCGGCGCTGTGAATGGATATCGCGCAGCGGTTGCTGCCGACCGTGTACGCCAGAGTAGCCCCCTGCCCCAATGGCAGCACGTCCACAAATGGCTCATGCTGGTAACACGTCTCGTATCTGGCATGCAAATCAGAGATGGTCAACTCAGGCGGCGTAGTGATATACAAGGTCGCCAAAATACCGCGGCTGACGGGCAGCAAATGCGGCGTGAAGACGATGCGCAGAGGCCGGCCGGCAAATTCGGCAAGCTCTTGTTCGATTTCCGGCACATGACGGTGCTGATGCCCGATTTTATAAGTGGATAAATTATCGTGCACGCTGACGAAATGGGTGGTCTCGGTGGGCTTCACGCCCGCTCCCGACACACCGGACTTGGCATCGATAATAACCGGTTCTCTGCTGATCAAACCAGCCTTTGCCGCCGGGTAAAGCGCCAGCAAGGCGCAGGTGGTATAACAGCCAGGGTTAGCGACCAGCCAAGTTTTGGCGATCTGCGCGCGGTAAACCTCAGTCAGGCCGTAGACTGCTTGCGTGAGCATCTCGGGCGCAGGATGGACGCCATACCATTCGTCGTAAACTGTCGCGTCGTGCAGCCGCAGATCAGCCGAAAAATCAACACATTTGGCGCCGGCGGCCAGGACACGCTTCGCCAGTGGAGCTGAAACGCCGTTCGGCGTGCACAGAAAAGCAATATCGACAGCGTCCAGTGGAACCTGGTCAGGCGCAACCAGTTTTATCTTTTGGTTACAGGGATATACGTCGCTGAGCGTTTTGCCCGCATGCGTTTCTGAAGCTGCGAAAACGATAACGGTCTTGGGATGGCGCTCAAGCAGCTTGATCAGCTCAAAACCGGCAAAACCCGATGCGCCAAAGACCCCGGTTCGTATCATT
Source organism: Chloroflexota bacterium (assembly GCA_021372475.1). Taxonomy (GTDB): domain Bacteria; phylum Chloroflexota; class Anaerolineae; order UBA1429; family UBA1429; genus JAJFUJ01. Next base: position 34,409 of record JAJFUJ010000062.1, read on the forward strand.
ATGCCTCCAAATAAAAAACCAGCTCCCGTCTGGAGAGCTGGCTGATCGTGACGCTAATAACCCAGGGCAGACTATCCAGACAATTACTTCTGGCGCACCCTGATGATCCTAGCCACTAATTGCAACATCGTTTACCTCAGTGCTAATGTAGCGCAAACTATCTTATTTGTCAAGCGATGATAGTAAGCAAACTTCCATTTTATTTTCGCACTTGGCAACACCTCATATTTATGCTAGTTTTATTCATCTGCTCTTAAAAGTTCTGGGGGATGAAAGGAAAAGTATGGCAACCATCGCTGCTGTTGATGAGAAACTGCATCGGCGGATTATCAATGCCTGGTGTATGTACGACTGGGCAAACTCGGCGTTTGCAACCACGATTATGGCCGCGCTGTTACCACCTTACTTCTCCGGAGTAGCAGCAGCTAGCCTGCCCAAAGCGCAGGCTTCGAGCATTTGGGGATTTTCATTGGCCTTTTCCACACTGCTGATTGCTTTTCTAGGGCCGGTTCTAGGTGCGATTGCTGACCAAACCGGCACAAAAAAACGGTTCCTACAGAGCTTTCTCTCTGTCGCCATCGTGTTTACTGCTCTGCTCTTCCTGGTACATGAAGGCGATTGGGTGATGGCGGTTATCTTTTACATGCTGGCCAGTATCGGCAACGCAGGCGCTAATGTGTTCTACGATTCACTTTTGCCGCATGTTGCCAGACCTGATGAAATAGACCAGGTATCCACAAAAGGGTACGCGCTGGGCTATCTGGGCGGCGGAATACTGCTGGCTATTAATTTACTCTGGTATATGAAACCAGGATGGTTCGGTTGGATGGGGATTACGGATGGGAACTCGGCTGTAAGAGCTTCGTTTCTAAGTGTTGCTGTTTGGTGGATTATCTTTTCAATTCCATTATTCCGTTATGTCAAGGAACCAAAGGCATCCAGCGCTACCCAGATAGTAAATCCGATCCGTGCGGGCTTTAAGAGGCTAGGAGAAACATTTCACCAAATCAAACGGTATCAACAACTGGTCAAGTTCCTGATCGCCTTCTGGCTGTATGAAGACGGCATCGGTACGATCATCAAGATGGCCACGATATACGGCGCCGAGATCGGCATTGGTGCCGGTGACCTTGCCGGTGCGCTACTGCTGACCCAGATTATCGGTGTGCCGTTCAGCTTTATCTTTGGCTGGCTGGCAAAACGCCTGGGAACCAAGAAATCGATTTATCTCTCCCTCATTGTATATACACTGATATCAATTGCCGGCTACTTTATGACCAAGGCCTGGCACTTTTGGGTTCTGGCGGGCGCTGTCGGCCTAGTGCAAGGCGGCAGCCAGGCGCTCAGCCGTTCGTTGTTCGGCTCGATGACGCCCAAAGCGCGCACGGCCGAGTTCTATGGCTTTTACGATATCTCCAGCAAGTTCGCCGGAATCCTTGGCCCCCTGCTTTTCAGCGCAACTGCCCTCATTTTTGGCACAAGCCGTTTGGGTATTGTTTCCCTTGTTGTATTTTTCGTTGTCGGCGCAGTTCTACTCTCGCGAGTGGATGAGCAAAGCGGTATCGCCACCGCCCGCGCAGAAGACGCGCTGGAAACCGAGGCTGCATAGAGGCAGCATTGCGATAAACAAAAACCGCGCCAATAGCTCTGGCGCGGTTTTATTATGGTATCTGTTACTTGGGGTGGATTCTGGCTTCGCTGGTTTTATCAAAGAGATAAACGCTCTCCTCAGGAATAACCACTGTCATCTTCCAGCCGGTGCCCACCCTAGTTTCGATAGGCGCGTCCACACCAAACAATAAATCACCGGCCATAACGTGTACCAATTGCACATGCTTGGCGAAATTCGGCTCAGAGTTCATTACCTCTACCTGCAGATGCGTCCCCTGCGGTGGCACCTGTGCTTCATCGGCAACCAGATAAGCGTCGCTAGAGCGGAATCCGAGCACAAGCTCTTGCTGGGGTTTGACCGCCCCTGCCAAATGGCCATCGAGCTGCAGTTTGCCGAAGCTGCTGACCAGGTTGTTTTCATCGACAGCAGTCCAACCTTCCAACAGGTTCATCGGCGGCAAACCCAGGAAACCGGCCACGAACGAGTTGACGGGGTTCTTGGTAATTTCATCGTATGTGCCCATCTGCTCAACCTTACCGCGGCGCATGACGGCGATGATATCGCCCAGCGTGATTGCCTCAATCTGGTCGTGGGTCACGTATATGGCGGTAATCGAGAAGCGCTGCAGCAGCCTCCGGATTTCAACGCGGGTTGATGAGCGCAGTTTGGCATCCAAGTTTGAGAGCGGCTCATCAAACAGAAAGAGACTTGGATCGCGGACGATACAGCGCCCGATGGCGACGCGCTGTTGCTGGCCTCCCGAGAGGTTGCCCGGCTTCCTGGAAAGGAGGGTATCAAAACCTATTCCCATTATCTCAGAGGTAATCTTGATGCGCTCCATCATCTCCTCGTCGGTACGGTTGCGCATCTTAAAGAAAAACCCCAGGTTACCCTCCCCCTTCATATGCGGGTAGAGAGCGTAACTCTGGAAAACCATCCCAATCATGCGGTCTTTAGGGGGAATATCAGCCATATCTTTATCATCGTAAAAGATAGCGCCATCATCAGGCCTTTGCAATCCGGCAACCACCCTGAGGAGCGTGCTCTTACCGCAGCCGGAAGGCCCGACGATAGCCAGTGTTTTGCCGTCCGGTATCGTTAGTGAGACGCCGTCGAGCGCCATCACTGTACCGGACTCGCGCGTCGCTAACTGCTCCTCTTCGGCAGCATCGACCCGCGAGACAAATTCTTTATCCTGGAAGTCGTCCATATAATTGCGGACGCCTTTGCTATTAAAGAACTTGACTTCATGTTTAGGCACATATTTCACTACAACATTCTCGAGCCGGATTTCTGCCACCGTTGCCTCCTGTTACACACCCATCGTGCATCTTCATTATAGTCAGATAAGCAGATACGTATAGTATATCAGTCGGTCCAAAGGATAGCCCGCGCAGGAGCGCCATCGGTACCGGCGATTGGCAACGGTAAACACGCTAGATTGTATTCTCCCTTCGGAATATCCTGCAGCCACAGGTTCTCGACGATAATGATATCCGCTGCCAGGAGCCGGCGGTGGATAACCAATGCATCGGCATCGAAACGGTCTACTGTCGGGCCGGTTATCCCGATGAGCTTGATATGGTGATCGATTACCCATTGGGCAGCGTCGAGCGTCAACGGAACAGTGGATGTAAAACTTCCGTCCAGGCAATTCGGTTCCGCTAGCTTGAGCAGAACCCTAGAGTATTCAGAACACACGCGCGCGTCGAGGGTCGCGGCCTGAATCTCCTGGTATGCGCTGCAATCTACCACCACAGCCGGGCCGACCAACACCCTCAAGTCTAGCTGATCAACCGTTTTACCGTTCGCAAAGAGGTGCGCTGGCGCATCCACATGGGTGCCCGTATGGCTGCCGAGACGGAATACGCTGGTATTTATAGTATCGCCGGCATTAGCCTGTAGCTGCGGCTCTACCAACGGCGTAGGATCGCCCGGCCAAACGGACAACCCGTCGTGAATGGTTCGGGTAATATCCCAGATGTGCATCGGTTATTCCCCTTCCACTGTGATAGTGCCGATAACAGCGCTTGCGGATGCGGTACTGCCTGGCCCTTGCGGCTGGAGTCGTTCGCCAGTCGCAGCCAGGTACCATCCAATCTCAACCTGATACTCGCCCGGCGCGAGCGCTGCCGTAAATGCGTGTACGTCGGCCACAGTATCGCCTGCGTTCCAATAACTGGTAGGGTAGGTACCACTCAGGGGCTGCGCATCTGCTATCAAAGCCAGTGTCCCATCAGCATTCAAAAAATGGATAAACACCGTATAATCGGTGTTCTGCTCCTCAAGACAACGCCAGTTTAGTACAAGCTCCTCGACGCTGCCCCCTCGGATCGTCTCCGGTAGTTCAAAGCTATCCAATATGAATTTTCCAGCAAAACTCAAATCCAGGCTTTTGCTGGGCACTTTGCCGGGTATATTAAGCGAGCCCACCTCAGTTTTCATAATAGGCTGCTTATCAGCAGATACTTGTCCTTGATAAAGCGAGACATAGAGGCGATATTTCCCCGAATGCGGCGGATTATCAAGCGCCACTTTATAGCTATCTTGCACGAGCTGACCGGATTCCCACGTATCCGTAGCACTAAAACCGGGGTGATCTCTGGTTTGGCTGGAGAACACATTACCAGCCTCATCCTCAAAAGCCAACCTAACGGAGTAGTTGGTAGAAGGTTTTTCTACAGCCTGCCAGTATAACGTCAGCTCCGGTTCATCATAGGAAAAGGCGAGCACCCGAATCGCGTCGCTCGTGCCGGCCTCGCCGAGCCGCATCCCCGGCAATTCGCCCCCGCTGTAATGGACAACAGCGGGTGTATTGTAATGATCGAAATAAGTAATTTTGGTGACGAAGATGAGCGCCAACAGGCCTGGAAAGAGCCAGGCGGCCCAGGGCGAGGTATAATCACTGCCATCTGTTGCCGGTACTTGCGCTTTGTGCTTGCCGCGATTTACTAATAGCCCAATTACCAAAAGGATGAGGGTGAGAATCGAAGCGCCATCCGCCAGGAGGCGCTGCCAGGTCTCACCGAAATAGAGTTCGACGACATGGTCGCCGTCCGGCACAGTAAAAGTGACAAGCCCCAACTGATTCGCCGAAACAGGTATACGTCTGCCGTCAACTATGGCTCGCCAACCCGGATAGTAGTATGTATCGAACACCAGATCCGCGGGCTCATCCAAAACCAAGCGCAATCTCGCATTTAACGAATTACCCCCGCTTTCCTTCACCTCGCCGTTCACCAAAGAAGCCGCCTGCAGTTTGGCAGCCAGGGGGATACCCTGGTCGCTTCCGGCATAAGCTGGCGCGTCAGCTCGCCATGTGGCCGTGAGAGGAAGGTATTCCCCCCACGAGGTAAGCCCGAGCATACCATATTGTGATTGAACGCGGGTTGCATCCACTAAAGAAGGCTGGCTGGGCAGGCTGTGCCAGCGCGGTGGATATAGATACGGAAGCGCATTTGCGCACATCGCCAGGACAGCGAGTACGGGGAACAGATAGCGTTTTTTGCATAGTGCGTCTGCCAGAAGGCCGGCACAAGCAAGCGAGATGAATATAGTGCCGGCATCCAGAAAGCGCCACGGGAACTGGAGGTTCAGCAGCAGAGGCAGCCGCTCCCATAGAAAACCAGAGAAGCGGGTGGCCATAAACGTATAGCCAAATCCAAGCACCCCACATACCACAATTATCCACTGTGTATTGCGGTATTGCGTTTTCCCTGTTAACAGCCTGATACAACCGATAACCAACGCAAGCGCCGCCAAAACCATTTGAGCCAGCCCCGGCGATTGCGCTAATGGCGCATTAATTGCGCCGTCCAGCACCTTGCCTGGCCATTTCCACACATCGGCAAAGTAATCATAATAATGGATATTGGATGGTGAGACGGCAGTCTGGTATTGCGTCAGGGGATATTCTGTCAATGCTGGTACCCAGATAAAGGCTGCCAATCCCAGGCCAGCCAGAACCGCAACTGCTATCCTGCTTATACTTGAAAGACGCTCTTTAGGTGTCTCCGAGGCGCAGGCAGCCATAATTCCCAGCACCACAGCGGCCGGCAGGAATAACAGGCTGGCTGAAGTATGGCTGGCAAGCATTACCATCACCGTTGCTGCCGCCCCAACTAGCCATCGGAAGCTGCCGCTACGAGCTGCTTTATATAACGTCCAGATAACCCATGGGAAGGCGGACATCGCCATAGCAGTGGAGATGCTGCCTCGCTCGTAAGTTTGATACAACAGATGCGGCGCCAACGTATAGGCGACGGCAGCGACAAGCCCACCCCAGGTCTTGTAGAAGATCTTCCCTGCAAGATACATACCAATCAAGCCAACTATCAAAACCAATCCGAAACCGATAGTGGTTGCCAGTACTGCGTTCTGCCCGACCAGCCAGTAAAGACAAGTGATGACATATGGCGATAGCGGAGGATAGAAGTTAAAAAGTGGATATCCGTAACCGAACATCAAATCGGGCGCCCAGCGCGAGAATAGTATTCCTTGTGCAAGCAGCGAATTCAACTGAGGGATGCGGTAAAAGTGTAGCAGCGTATCATGCCCTCTGGGCAGTCCAGCAAACAGCGGTTGCACTGCAAGAGCACTCAACAGGACCAGGCTCAGGATAACGATTATGTTACGTTTCTTTACAGGCAATCAGATCTATCCTACATGGGTAGGTGTACCCACGATTCCAGGACAATTCCCGTTATTCGCCCACACCCCTGGCGACTCACTGATTCGAAGGAGCAACCAACTCAACCTAGTAACGTACTAGGCGGGGATGATATTCGCTAATACTGCCTCCAGCTCGCTTAGTATCATCGCTGTCGCTCCCCAGATGATATGCTCCTGGTAGCGATAACACGGTACCTGCACCGAGCGGCCGTCCAATTCACGCACAGCAACACCTTTGGCAAAAGGATCCAATAGCGTACTTAACGGCAGCCGGATTATTTCCGCCACTTCGTCGCTTGGTATAAAGCAACCCAAATGATCAGCCCAGCCAACATACGGATTTACGATGAAATGGCTGGAAGCAATATAATGGCTGCTGAGTTTGCCAACATACGTTACCCTTTCCCGCTGGATACCTATCTCTTCCTGCGCTTCGCGTAGAGCGGTCTCCCATAAATTGGCATCCCCTTGTTCACGCTGCCCGCCAGGCAGCGATATCTGCCCTTTATGATTGGCCACTCGGTTTGTACGCAGCGTCAACGGCAGCCATAGCTGTTCATTTTCTACATAGATGAGAACGATGACCGCACTATCGCGAGGCTTATCACTACGTAGGGGGGGCTCACGCCTTGTGCGCGAATCGATACCCATCTTGGATTGAGCTGCCACGCCGGGAAGATCCCTTTGGAGCGCAGCCTGAAGATCATATAGGTTAAGCATGCATTTCCCAGAAACCTGTTTGCCCCATTGTAGCCCAAGATAACGGATTCAGGGAAACTGCTATTATTGACTAAACTAGACATTCGTGTAATATTGCACGATTAGTGGAGGTATCCGCCTTCATGCATTTTTCCGTGGAAAGGCATCTATGAAGACTCCAATTCGGGTCACTGTCACCGGCGCTGCCGGGAATGTAGGTTATGCTCTCGTCTTCCGAATCGCCAATGGTGATGTATTCGGGCATGATCAGCCTGTATGTTTACAACTGCTAGAGATTCCCCAGGCTATGAAAGCTCTGGAAGGCGTGGCGATGGAGCTAAGCGATGGTGCCTATCCCCTGCTGAGCGGTATGATACTAACGGATGATGCCAATACCGCGATGCACAACACCAGTTGGGCGCTGTTGGTAGGCGCACGTCCGCGCGGCAAGAATATGGAACGCAAAGACTTGCTCGCAGTAAACGCTTCGATTTTCCAGGTTCAGGGGCGAGCAATCAATGATCATGCCGCCAATGATGTGCGGGTAGCTGTGGTCGGGAATCCGGCCAACACGAACTGCCTGGTTACGATGATGAACGCCCCAGATGTTCCCTCCGACCGTTTCACCGCGATGACGAGGCTTGACCATAACAGGTTGGTCAACCAACTTGCAGCCAAGGCCGGTGTAACGGCCGGCGCAATTCGGCAAGCGGCCGTTTGGGGCAATCACTCCAGCACCCTGTATCCCGATGCATACCATGCCTTGATAAACGGGCGGCCTGCCCCGCAGGTCATCCAAGACGATGAATGGATTCGCTCAGAGCTAATCCCAATAATTCAAAAACGCGGAGCCACTATTATAGAGGCGCGCGGCCAAAGCAGCGCAGGAAGCGCCGCCCAGGCAATTGTCGATCACATACATTCATGGTATCACGGCACGCCTATCGGTGATTGGACGAGTATGGCGATCCCGAGCACCGGTGAATACGGTTCCCCTTTAGGGATAGTATTCAGTTATCCGGTAACAGTCCAAAATGGGCAGTATCTAATAGTGCCCAATCTTGAGCTGACTGAATATGACCGTGCGAAAATATCCATCACCGGCGAAGAATTGCTTGAGGAGCGCCGTATGGTGCTCGAGATTTTGGAACCCGATGCAAGCCTGATCTCCTCAGCAGCAAGTTAAGGGGGAAAGACAGCCAGGGTTTAGCCTGGCTGTCTTTTGTTTCAGAAGCGATGCTGAGCTCCCTGTTGCATTGATGTCTTGATTTGGGATATCGAAGGCACAACCACCTGCTCCAGCCGGCGGGAGACCGGGTTGGGCAAGTCGAGTCCGCTCAAGCGGCCCACAGGGCAATCGAGGAAATCGAAAAAGCGCCGCTGCACCTCGTCGGCAAGCCGCCCGCCGATTCCCAAACTATACGGCGCTTGCTCGATGATGAGCAGGCTGCCGGTTTTATGCAGTGAGTTCCCGATCGTTTCGTAATCCATGCCGATATAATCCACTGTACGCAGGTCGATAACCTCGACGCTCAGGCCCGACTGGGCCAGCTCTTCCGCCGCTGCCAGGCATGGCCGCACTTCGTAGAGATAGGTCAGCACGGTCAAATCCGTGCCCTCGCGCACCACATTGGCGCTGCCGTAAGGTACCTGGAAATCGAGCGAGTCGGCCGGCACCATACCCTTTTCGGCGTACAGTAATCCGTGCTCCATAATAAGCACTGGATCCTGGCAGGTCATAGCGGTGTTGAATAAGCCGATATAGTCGTAAGGGGTCGAAGGTGCTACAACGCGCCAGCCCGGGAACTGAGCAAAGAAACCGGCCGGATCCATCGAGTGCTGCCCACCGTACCCATAGCCGATCGCCACACGCGTTCTCAGAATATAGGGGAAGCTAATCTGGCCGCCGTACATATGCCGTAGCTTGCCAATCTGGTTAAATAGCTGGTCGGAGGCCATCAACGCAAAATCGGGGAACATAATCTCGACGACGGGATGCAATCCCACCGCTGCAGCGCCCCCGCCGATGCCGACAAATCCCGTTTCCGAGATCGGAGTGTTAATCAGACGGTCAGGAAATACTTCCTTAATTCCCTTAGTAGCGCCGTATGCCCCACCGCGCAGATTTGCCACTTCCTCGCCCAACACTACCACGCGAGGGTCGCGCTCCATCGCGCGTAAAGTGACGGAGCTGATGGCCTGGACGTAGGTTATTTCCTTTTGCTCTTCGGAAGAGGCCACTGGCGTATTCACCGGCGCCGGCATTTGGCTGCGGACATTATCGAGCACCGAATCCGCAGCCGGCCATTTGGCCTCGGGGATAATGCGTTTACTGCCCTCCATGATAGTGCAGTAATCCAGGGCGTGCGTCACGGCTTCCTGAGCGCACTTGATCAGCGCCTGGTTTTCTTCGTCAGTAAGCAAGCCGGCTGCCATCATTTTTTGCGGCAGCACGTGAACTGGATCGCGCGTCAGCCAGGCATCTTCTTCCTGCTTATCACGATAACCAAAGGCGCTACCGGCTATCCGCCCGGCGTGATGGTAAAAACGGTAAGTCTTGGCCTCGATAAAATAGGGGTGTGGCTCCTGACGAATATGCTCCGTTGCCTCTTTGAGCGCCAGATACAGCGCGACTGGATTCATGCCATCCACTATCACACTGTCGATACCATAGCTCAGGCTGCGCTGCGCTAAATCTCCCAGGCAGGAAGATATATCCGTGCTGGTGCCCACTGCATACAGGTTGTTTTCGACTAGATAGATAATAGGAATATCCCACAATGCGGCCATATTGGCCACTTCATGAAAGCAGCCCTGATTGATGGCGCCATCGCCAAAGACGGATACCACCAGTGAGTCCTTGCCCAGGAAGCGCTGGGCCCAGGCAGCACCGGTAGCCAGCGGGATACCTCCGCCCACGATGGCATTGCTGCCAAGATTGCCCGACTTGCCGTCATAGAGGTGCATCGACCCGCCGCGTCCCCCGCACCAGCCATCGCGCAAGCCCATTATCTCCGCCAGCGTGCGGTCCACAGCGATTTGCATCGCAGGGGTAAGTGCATCCCTCAAGGGCTGGAAACCTTCAGGCGCATAGTAAGCCAGGGCCTTGGCCACAAAGTGGCCGTGGGCGCGATGCGTTGAACCTACCATGTCATCTTTGCGCAGCACTTCGGCAATCGCCGCAGCAACAGCCTCCTGGCCGACGCTGGTATGTGCCGGGCCGTGAACGAGGTCGGCATCCTTCAAGTCAAGCACCGCCGTTTCGAAATCGCGCACCAGGTAAACCAGCCAGAGCATGCGCACCAGCGCATCGCGCTCGATGCTGGCCAAATCGGAATCGGATACTTCCAGGCGATTGCAGGCCGCTGGAGCGGATAACGGGATTAGTCTAGCCATCTTGCCCTCGAATCGTTTTATAGATAGCCGCGTTCGCGGCCTTCAGCCTGAAGCACAGGCAAATAACTCTCTTTGAGAACTTGTTCATTGTCGGTCTCTGGCAGCGCCAGGTAAAAGCGCCCGTTAAAGCTCATCGTTTTGGTGATGATGCCTTGAACGAAATCAGGCGGGTAATAACAGTGGCAGACCAAACCGATGGCATTGCTGGTATTGTAGCCTGCCAGCACATAATGCAAATAATCCTCATCATCGAAATCGGCCGGGTGTTCGCCACGCAAGATATAGTCAGCATAAGTATCGATAAAGGGGCAATACACCGTGCGGCTCATCAACGGCTCCCAGGTGGAGTGTATATACAGGATGCGTCCGCCCAGCATCTTGCGCGTCTTGCGCACCAGCTCGTAAGCCTGCTGGATATCAAAGGTAACGCCGTCAAAATAGACACCATCAAA
>JAJFUJ010000065.1 GCA_021372475.1 Chloroflexota bacterium
TTCGAGATGTGGGTGATATCCGCCGAGGCCAGCGTCCCGCTGATTTCCAGGCCGGGATAAAGGATGCCCTTTGTTTCCATCCTGTAGGCGATACTGCGCACCATGGCCGTCACGCCGGTCATCATCAGGACAGTCATCTCCCCGGTATCCCGGTTGGTCAGCGCGACGTGGGCGCTAGCGGCTACATCGCGCAGTTCCTCGGCCTGCGCTCCCTCGACGCCGATGTGGAGCGTCAGCGGCCAGGCTTCAGGATCGAGTTCCTTATCCAGCAGCGACAGCCCGTCCAGGCGCAGCACTTTCCAGCGCGGTTCAAGCGCATCGAACGGCACCACGGCCCAGGCGTGTGGGCGCGCGTTCCAGGCCAGGTTAACCAGGGATTCCGCCGCAGCCACCTGGATGGGCGTTTTTTCGTCAGGCACGCCAAACAGCGCACTGAGCCCGGCCAGTGTCTCGGGCGAGACATACAGGGTGGGTGAAGTGCCGTCTCCTGTGAGTATGCTGAGCGCGCCAGTATCGCCAGCCCAAAAAGCTTCGAACTCATCCATTGCAATATCGTCGTTGATAGTGGGGAAAGGCACCACCGGCGCATAATACCAGACGGCTAACGGCGTCCCGGCTGACGGCGCTACGACAAGAGTTGCCTCGTCGCGCGAATCGGTGCAGCCTGCGCCAATGGATTGCGCGGCGGTGCACAAGGGTTCGGCCAAGGCGCTCTCCAAAGCCGGGTCAAACCAGAGCAGGGTTTCCGGCAGCGGCGTGCGCGTAGGTGCGGCAGTGGGCGTTAGGCTGGGCGCCGCAGTTGGCGTGGCGCTGGGAGCTATCGTTGGAACGAGCGTTGGAACTGCAGTGGGTTCTGGCACTGGCGCTGCCGCTCGACCGACAGAACAACCTGCCAGTAATAGTATCGCCAGGAGCATACTGCAAATACGCTGCCTCAGACCCATTGGTATATCCCCCTCGCTCAGAAACTCACATGCAGAAACGGCGGATAGTATCGCACATTTAGAGCCAGGATACAAAAGCGCGACTAGGAAAATGCAAGCCGCTTTGCCTTGCCCTGCTATGCAGCGGCGGGTAAGCAATAGATGTCGCAGCATGCTGACGACGCTTGGGATAACTTAATACTCCAGCATCACCTTGCCCGTCTTGCCGGCCGCGAACTCGGCATAGGCCGCGCCGGCCTCGCTGAAGGGGAAGCGGTGGGTGATCAAGTCGGCTGCCGGGAAGCCCGCTCGATAAAGCGCCAACATCTCTGGAAACTCACCAGCGAAAAAGAACCATGAGCCAAACATCGTGATGTCGCGCCGGATGAAATCGTCGCTGGGCGAGAGTTCCAGCTTGCCTTGTTCTCCGTTTATCGCCACAATCCCGCCGGTGCGCACCGCCGCCAGCGCCTGCCTGAGCGTCTCAGGACGGCCGACCGCTTCAAGGCATACTTCCGGGCCATTGCCGCCCGTCAACGCGCGAATCTGCTCCACCACGCTGCCCGTGCGGGCATCCACCGCGTCGGCTGCGCCCAGTTTATGCGCCAACTCCAGCCGCTCAGGGGCTAAATCAATGGCGATGACCCTGCGCCCAAGATAGCTCTGCAGCATCACGCTGCCCAGGCCGATTGGTCCGGCGCCAAAGATGGCTATATTTTTTATTGCAGGATTCAACAGCTTGCGGCTGGTATGATAGGGCACGCCCATCCCGTCACCCGTCAGCAGCACGCCGGCAGCCCAGGGGAGGTCGTCCGGCAGGGGGATACAGGCATGGGCCGGCGCAAGCGCCAGCTCCGCATGGGCGGAGCCGTAAACAGCGGGTTTGCGGCACCAGGTATAACGCCCGGCCAGGCAATCCGCGCACACGCCGCACCCCGAGACGGCCGTAACACCCACGCGCTGACCGAGCGCCAGGCCGGATACGCCCTCGCCAAGTGCGATGATGACGCCGGCGGATTCGTGGCCAGGGTTGCCTTGCCGCTGACCTGGGCCACGGAAGGTATGCAATTCGCTGCCACAAATTACCGAGACGGCCGTGCGCACCAGCACTTCGCCCGGTTTGGGCGTGGGATCGGGCGTGTCGACTATCGTTATCTGACTGTTGCCGAGCATCCGCAAGCTGCGCATGGCATCCTCCGCTGGTTGTGATTTCGGCGGCCATTATAAATCCAGGAATGAGCGTAGTAAAGCAACCCGCCAGCGAAGGACGAGCGGTTTCAGCTTAACGCCGAGGGTTCGGTTCGTAAGCGCGTTCGCGTGCGGCGGTCTCCAGCTTGACCATTCCAAGCAGCGCCTCGGTGACGTGCGGGGCCTCGGTGGGGTCGCTGGTTTACGGCAGCTCGCTCAGCCTATCGGGTACAATCTGCTATGCAAGGCCGTGCTCATCCGTGAGCCAACCGCACTGCACGGCCTTGCCGCCTTCGAAGAATTTATCCCAATAGCCCTCTAACTCGGCCTGCGTCCGGCAGTGCACATAAAGCGAGAAGGCCGTCCAAGCGGAAGGCGACGGTCGTCGCCGAACCGGTTGCGCCGCGTCCTGCGTCGCCGTAATGCGCGACGCCCGTTATCTCCGAGTTGGAGAAAATGGAGGTGTAGAAATGCGCCGCCTCCTCAGCTTGATGATCGAACCATAAAAACGGTGTATTTTGGCATAAAAAGAGATCCTTGAACACCAGGCACGCGCACTAGCGCACCGTCCTGCCATGATATATCGCCAATGTCCAATACTAGAGTAAATTACTAAATAATTGCCAGCAGGACGGTGCGCTGTTCGACAAGGAACCCCATCGCGGCTACTTGAAGATAAAATATCCGAAACAAACGGCGAGCGCCACGTGCAGTGCGACCAGGCTCCAGCCCAGCGTATTCATCTGGCCGTTGAGT
>JAJFUJ010000091.1 GCA_021372475.1 Chloroflexota bacterium
TGGTAAAACCCGCCGGACTCGTCTGTCAATGCCACCATCCAGAGGGTGTTGAAAAAGTATCCAATAGGAGATACCGCAGTGTCTGAAAGACAGAGTTGCGAACTCGCAGATCATTCCCGCGCAAGCAGGAACCCATCCGAGGCTTGCTTTTATTCGTGTTATTATATGATATATTACACTATATACCAGATCAATATCAATACTGGATTCCGGCCTGCGCCAGAATGACGCTTCCTGTTTCCCAGTGGGCAAGTACAAGGAAAGAACCTCTTTTTCAACACCCTCAAAACAGCAGAAGCCGTGCATCCGGTAGTTTGACGCAGCATCATCGAGCTTTATAATTCTCTCTGTTCATGTCTTTTTAGGTGGAGATGAATGGTTTGGAAGCCCGATAAAAAACTGGGCGCACTTGTAGGTTTCTTTATCGTATGCACCATCACTGGCATGACGATATATTTGCGCGTTGCTGCCGCGGCGCAGCCGTTCGGTTTGAGCTCCTTTCTCACCAACTTGCTTTTTATCGGGACCATCCTTATATGTGGAGTCTTCGTATCCCGGTTATACGGCTTACTCACCTTATCTTACCGCCTTGACCGCAGCCAGCTAATTATTCACTGCGGTTATGCTCAACACATCATTCCGCTTGCCTCCATTACACGGGTTGTGTCAAGCGGCCACTTGTCAGCTTACAAGGGGTTCCACGGTGTAAGCTGGCCGGGATACCTGAACGGGCACATCTTACTCGAAGACGGCAGCCAGTTAATTACCCACAGTACCGAGCCATTTGAGCGCCAGGTTATTATCATGACTAGACAAGGGGTATTCGGCGTCTCCCCTCGCGAAACTGCTAGCTTTATCTCAGAGATTCAACTGATGCTCGCCGAAGGCTCCACGCGGGTCGTTGAGGAAAGATATGAACCGGCTCCGCTCGTTGCTCTCCCTGTCTGGCGCGATAAAGGGGTGTGGGGAGCTGTTTTCCTGAGCGCGGCAATTAACCTGGCATTATGGGGGGTGGTTGCTGCCCTATACTCCAGGTTGCCCGAGCGCTTGCCGCTGCAGTTTGACCCTCGCGGCCGCATTGAGCTGGTTGGCCCTAAAGCAGGATTGCTCATTGTGCCGTTTATTGGCAGCATGACTTGTATCTTGAATGGGCTTATCAGTGTCCTTGCTCATCGCAATGAAAGATTCGCTGTGGTACTGCTGCTCGGTGGGAGCCTCCTCGTGCAGGTGATATGCTGGGTCGCAACCTTGCGCATTATTATGTAAGTGAGAAAAGCAGATGGTCTGGCCGATTTTGGTGGAATCAATAATATTCGTTGCCTTGGCATGGTGGGCAATTCGTACTGCTGTCTTTGCTGTATCAGGTGTTGCGGCATGCGCTCTCGTATTACTTGCTGTGGCCTTCGGACGTGACTGGGTTTGGGGTGTGCTCGTATTATTGTATTTTGGCGGTGCGATTATCGGCACGCTATATGGGGCTGGCCCAAAGGCGAGCATCTTTAACCGGCTGCTTGGCCGCGCAATGATTGATTGGCGCACAGTCCTGAGCCGTCTTGGCTGGGGATGCCTTCTGGTGGTGTTGGCCAGGAGCAGTAGATACAATACGGTCGCGATAAGTGCATTCGTGGGCGTGTTAGCGGTGGCATTGGGGGATACCGAGGCGAGTGAGATTGGAGCGTTGAGCCGAACCAGGCCAAAGCGGCTCACCAGTGGGCAGCCGGTTGCGGCGGGGACGCCTGGCGCAGTATCGATGTTGGGGCTGCTGAGTGCAGTCGGAAGCGGATGGCTGGTTGGGTTTACAGCGCTGGCTTGCTATTTTATTATAGGATTGACCAACCGCTCGAGCTGGACGAGTGCCTTGTATTGGTTGCCGGTTGGTGCTACACTCGGAAGCCTTGCAGGTGTTGTTGTCGATAGCCTGCTTGGCGGCACGGCGCAAGGGGCTTTTTACTGTGAGCATTGCCAGCGGTATTCCGAAGAGATGATTCACACTTGCGGATTACCGGCCAAGCAAACAAGTGGCTGGCGCTGGCTGACGAACCAGGGCGTTGACCTGGTGTCCTCCTTAGTGGGTGGTGCTGTTACGGTATCTGTTGTATTGCTTGCAAGCTTATCATTGTAGTGTTACAATCATCTTATTCAACGTGGGCTTATACTAACCTTATTTTGGTACGGAGGAGGGTCTGTAATGGCTCAGAAGGAAACCATCTTTGACGGTATCTTGCACGGCAAAATGAAAGACGTGGAAGAGGCCACTAAAAACGCCTTGGCATCTGGTATCCCGGCTGGTGAGTTACTAAATGAGGCGATGATCCCGGCAATGGCTGAAGTTGGCCGTTTGTTCGAAGCCAACGAATACTATGTGCCAGAAATGCTTATCGCCGCCCGCGCTATGAAAGCCGGACTCGCGTTGATCCGCCCGCAACTAGTTGCCGAGAAAATCGAACCACTCGGAAAGGTAGCTCTGGGGACTGTTAAAGGCGACCTGCACGATATCGGCAAAAACCTGGTCGCCATCATGGTTGAAGGCGCCGGCTTTGAGGTGATCGATCTGGGTGTCGACGTAAGCCCCGACAAGTTCGTGGATGCAGTCAAGAATAAGGGAGCTCAGGTGGTCGGCCTTTCAGCCCTCCTGACCACAACTATGCCCAGTATGAAGGGCACAGTCGATGCTCTCAAGGAAGCCGGAGTACGCGAGCAGGTTAAGGTTGTCATTGGCGGCGCGCCAGTTACCCAGAAATACGCAGATGAGATCGGTGCTGACGGCTACTCGCGTGATGCCGCCGGTGCTGCAACCCTCGTCAAGAAATTGATGGGCGTCTGAGATCCTATTCCGAACGGATGAGTTACAAGCTCCTACGGCAGCAGCCGCAGGAGCTTGCTCTGTGTCTCGGCTCTGTTTCCCTGATGTAGTATAATTGGGTAACAGGTACTCTCTCGGAGGATATATGAACGACAGGGTAATCTCCCCGGTCGTCCGCCCTGAAGAAGGGCCAATCGAGCAAAACCTGCGCCCCAGAGCATTGGGTGAGTATATCGGCCAGGAACGGGTGGTCGACAGCCTGCGTATCTTTATCGAGGCTGCCCGAGTGCGCAACGAGGCGTTGGATCATATCCTGTTATATGGGCCACCGGGTCTGGGGAAAACCACTCTCGCCAATGTCATCGCCGTAGAGATGGGCGTCAGTATCAAAGTCACCTCCGGACCGGTTATCGAACGACCGGGGGATCTGGCAGCAATCCTCACCAATTTGCGACAGGGTGATGTGCTTTTCATCGATGAGGTGCACCGCCTGAGCCGTATCATCGAAGAAATCCTCTACCCAGCAATGGAAGACTATGCCCTCGATGTAATGATTGGTAAAGGCCCCGCCGCCCGCAGCATCCGGCTCAAGCTGCCTAGATTCACCCTGATCGGCGCTACCACGCGCATCGCGCTGATGACATCCCCCCTTCGCGACCGGTTTGGCCTTACCTGCCGGCTGGACTTTTACAGCTTGCCGGCGATGCAGCAGATTGTTGAGCGTTCAGCAGCTATCCTGCAAATTGCGATTGATGAGGGAGGCATTCAGGAGATTGCCGGCCGTTCACGGGGCACACCGCGCGTGGCAAATCGGCTGCTAAAACGCGTACGCGATTATGCCCAGGTGCGCTGTGCCGGTAAAATTGACCACTCTGTCGCCGTAGAGGCGCTCCAAATGCTGGAAGTGGATGAGCTCGGCCTTGATAATGCCGACCGGCGTCTGTTGTTAACGTTGATTGACAAGTTCGAGGGCGGCCCGGTTGGGCTGGAAACACTCTCCGCGTCGATGAGCGAAGATGCCGACACGATCATGGATGTCTATGAGCCATACTTGCTGCAGCTAGGATTTATTGACCGAACACCGCGCGGAAGAACCGCAACCAAGCGCGCCTATATGCATATGAACAAGCCATATACTGCTCAGACGGAGCAGGGGGCGCTCTTTACATGAGCTTTGTGCGCGTTCTTGATTCTATGGGGCAGCAGCTATCACCCTGTACTTGCGAGAAAAGCCAACGTTTGCTTGCTGATGGTCAGGCGGAGTTAGTTTGCGATGACCCCTACACCATCCGCTTGAACCGGGTGATTAGCAAAACTCCTGAACCTTCTCATGAGCAACCGCACCCCGCAGGCCAGACGCTGCTGCTGCATATATGTTGCGGACCATGCGCAACCTATACCAGCCGACACTTGCAGGAACAGGGTTGGGATTTGACCGGATTCTGGTATAACCCCAATATCGAACCTCAGGAGGAATATCAGAAACGCCTGCTAAGCCTTAAACGGCTTGCCGAACAAGTATCACTGCCGATGGTGTGGGACACAACCTCCGATAGTGATTGTTTTCACGATGCTGTTCTTGGGCACGAGCGCTTTGGAGAACGCTGCGCCTACTGCTATCGGCTGCGGCTGCACCGCACGGCGCAAGTAGCCGCCGAGAGAGGTATAGGCACTATATCGTCGAGTCTGCTCATCAGTCCTTATCAAAACCTGGAGCTGCTGCGCGAGATTGGCATACAAGAGGCAGCGGAGTTTAGGCTGCAGTTTTATTTTGAGAATATGCGCTCAGGCTACAACGCCAGAACCCGTCTTTCGCGTCAATACGGCCTGTACCTGCAGACTTATTGCGGTTGCGGCTTTAGCGCCCAGGAAGCCGAGGAACGGCGTGCGCGTAAAACAGCTTCAGAATGACCGTTCGGTTCCTGTGAGGTGATTTTGCTCACTAGTGAGTTCGCTTATCAACTGCCTGAAGAGCTTATTGCCCAGGTTGCAATTGAGCCGCGCGATGCAGCCCGTATGTTGGTTCTGCAGCGGGCAACAGGCCAACTTGAACACCGGATTTTCCATGACATCGGGGAATACCTGCGTCCTGGCGACCTGCTGGTGGCCAATGAGACCAAGGTTATCCCGGCGCGCTTGCAGGCGCGCAAGATTCCGTCAGGCGGTAAAGTTGAGTTGCTGCTCCTGACCAGGCGCGATCCCCGCCGTTGGGAGCTGCTGGTTAAGGGCAGGCACGCGCTGCCCGGACAAAAGCTAGAAATAGCTGATGCAGAGGGTCACCCGGTGTTGGCCGGGGCTGTCGAGAGCATCACCGCAGCGGGTGGTCGGGTGGTGTGCTTCGAGGAACCGCTCGAAAGCTACCTCACTGGGCTAGGCAAAATCCCGCTGCCTCCCTATATCCATGAGCCGCTGCGCGACCCGGGGCGGTATCAAACGGTTTACGCTCACCAGGCAGGCTCAGTGGCTGCCCCAACTGCCGGGCTGCACTTTACTCCTGAACTGCTGCACCGTTTAACTTCTATGGGAGTCGGTTGGGCAACAGTTACCCTGCATATCGGCCTTGATACTTTCCGCCCTGTGCGTGAGGATCGCATAGAAGACCACCAGATACACACCGAGTATTGCCACCTCGAGCGTGACGTGGCTGACCGAATCAACCGTACCAAGAGTACGGGCGGAAGGATTGTCGCCGTTGGAACTACCTCGGTGCGTGTGCTTGAGACTGCTGCCGCAAGCGGTAAGGTTGAGCCTTATGACGGTTTTACTGGATTATATATTTATCCTGGATTCACCTTCCACGCTGTCGACGCGCTTATCACGAATTTTCATCTACCGCGCTCATCACTGTTAATGCTCGTATCGGCTTTTGCCGGTATGCAATATATACGCAGCGCTTATGAGACTGCCGTACAACAGCGGTACCGCTTTTATTCGTTTGGCGATGCTATGTTAATCCTGTAACCTGCCTATAGAAAAAATACCCAGAATCTGCTAGCTGGATGCACGTACTTGTGATACATTTAACAGTAAGTCCTTATGGACACGCCGTTACGCATTTATTAGTGCTGAGAGGTAAACCTATGAAAGAAATACGTCTTGGTTTTGTACCAACACACCGCTTCCCGTTTGATGAGCCGTGGGCTGTTGAGATGCGGCGCCGCTGTCTCAATGTAATGGAAAAACTGCCTGGTGTAAGTCTGGTTGTCCCCGGAGAAGACCTTTTTCAGAACGGTCTAGTACGAGACGATGCTTCTGCGCGGGCTACCATTGAGCTTTTCAACGAAAAACAGGTACAGGGAGTCATCATCGGCACGATGACCTTTGGCGATGAAATCGCTGCGATTTCTGTCGCTGAGGCATTGGGTGTTCCCGTGTTCGTCTTTGGCACCAAGGAAGGCCCTTTTACGGCAGACGGTAAACGCCACTCTGATTCCTTCTGCGGCACTTTGTCGGTGACATCAGGTCTTTATCGGCATCAAATACCCTTTACCTTTGGCGGAATCGTCTTCCCTGAGGAAGCCGAATTCATACACAGCCTGGAGATTTTTGCGGGCGCTTGTTCCGCGGTATCTGCCTTTATAGGGACACACGTTGGTATGGTTGGGCTGCGCCCGGAGCGTTTTGAAACCTGCAATACCAATGAGGTCGCTCTGATAAACGCCTTTGGCCAGCGTATAGTGCCGCTGAATTTATCCGATCTATTTGCCAGGGCCGCAACTTACCCGGAGAAAAGCCCGCAGGTGCAAGCGATTGTGCAGGAAATCCAGGCTGAAGCGAACTGCAGCGCTTGCCAGCCGAAATCCCTTGTTAGGTCGGCTCAGCTCGAGCTGGCGCTGACCAAATTCGCGCAGGATAAACAGTTATCCGCAATGGGGATTTCGTGTTGGAATGACGTGCAGGAGCAGTTTGGCATCTGCGCTTGTACAGCGATGAGTAGGTTGACTCAGGCGGGGATAATGGCAGCCTGCGAGGTGGATGTCGTCGGCGCCCTGACCATGCTGGTCCAATATCAGGCTGCACGGGAAGTGACGGTGCCGCACTTTATTGATTGGACAATACAACATCAGGAACTCGAAAATGTCTTTCTGGCCTGGCACTGCGGTAACGCCTCGCCTTGTCTGGCAGCCGATCCTGCTCAAGTCGCAGAGCGGGAACAGGCCATTATGAGCACAGTTGTCGGTGCGGATAAAGCCGAGATGGCGATGGAAATGCAGCTCAAGCCGGGAATTGTAACCCTTAACCGCCTGGTGGAATATGATGGCGAATTCAAGATGTTCATAGCCAACGGTCGAGTCCTGCCGAGTAAGGATAAACTACGCGGGTCGTGGTCCTGGGTTGAGGTGCCGGATCTCAAGAACCTGTATCGGACACTGGTCGAAGAGGGATTTACGCACCACGCGAGCATGATTCACGGCGATATCAGCGACATCGTCGAGGATTTCTGTCACTTTACAGGGATCGAGGTAGTTCGCGTCTAGCACGGTTTATACAAAACGAGCTGCCCTCATAGGCAGCTCGCTTTGTGCTTCCCTATAACCTAGATTACGCCAACTTGTTTGCCCACTTGGGCGAAGATATCCAATACCCGGTTTAATTGAGCGTCGGTGTGCGTAGCCATATAGCTAGTGCGCAGCAGCGTTTGGTCACTGGGTGCAGCCGGAGGCAGGACTGGGTTGACATAAATCCCTGCTTCAAATAAGCTGTGCCAGAAGAACAACGTTTTCGTTTCATCGCCGATAAAGATTGGAATGATGGGCGTTTCACTGCGCCCCGTCTTGAATCCGAGGGATTGATAACCACGCCGCATATAATCCGCAATCTGATTCAGACGGGCGATGCGCTCGGGTTCATCTTTCATTACCTGCAGGGCAGCGGCTACCGCTGCGACATTCGAAGGGGGCATACTGGCGCTGAAAATGAGTGAACGAGCGTTGTGTTTGATATAATCGACAATTATGGTATCACCGACAATAACCCCCCCGAGGGAAGCGAAAGACTTGCTAAAAGTTCCCATAATAAGGTCAACTTTATCGGTTAAGCCAAAGTGTGCGGCCGTTCCCCGACCTCCTCCCAAAACTCCTAGGGAGTGAGCGTCGTCCACCATCAGCCTGGCACCGTAACGGCCGCATAACTCTGTAATCTCGGGCAAAGGGGCGATGTCACCGCCCATGCTAAAAACACCATCTACCACTACCAGCTTGCCTTTGTCATCGCAGGATTGCAATGTTTGCTCAAGGTGTTCGAGGTCGTTGTGACGAAAGCGCTTCATTTCCCCAAACGACAGGCGGCACCCATCAACGATACTAGCGTGGTCATCACGGTCGGTAATAACTACATCGTCGCGTCCTACGATCGCGGATATCGTTCCAAGGTTTACCTGCATACCGGTGCTGAACACGAGTCCAGCTTCTTTGCCAATATACTCCGCTAAATCGTGTTCGAGTTGGTTATGCAGCTCCAAGTTGCCGTTTAAGAAACGTGAACCCGTACAACTTGGTCCATAGCGTTTGATAGCGGCGATTGCTGCTTCACGGACTTTGGGGTGTGTAGTTAATCCCAGATAGTTATTCGAACCGATCATAATCAAGCGCTTACCGTTTATGACTACCTCGGTTCCCTCCGTATCTTCGAGGGGAATAAAATACGGGTAGAATCCCTTCGCACGAGCTTCCTGTGCTCGAGTGAATCCATAGCATTTATTGAAAATATCCATTATTCCTCCGACAGGTATTGGTAGGGCGCACGCCTATATTATCTTTGAATCATTGTAGGAGCGTTGATGAATTTGTCCAACCGGAAGGCCACTTATGGCCACAGCTCACCCTACTTTGCGATTATGCAAAGCTATGTTAAAATGCGCAAACAACTTAATATGATCTTGGGATTAAGGAGCTTGTAATGCGCGTGGGGATCGAACGATTTCTCGAGTCTTTGCAGGCAGATAAGAAATATTCACCAAACACAATCGTTGCTTATCGAAACGATCTTGGGCAGTTTGCTAGCTATTTCGAAACCCTTGTATCCGGCTGGGAACAAATCAGCAAAGAGCAGCTCGTGCAGTATGTAAACAGCCTAAAGGGCGACCGCGAATATGCTTCAGCAACCGTGGCCCGCAAAGTTGCCGCAATAAAGTCCCTTTTCCACTTTTTAGCGAGCCAGGGGCAGATAGCTCAGGATCCTAGCGCCGACTTGGGAACCCCTCATGTGCGTAAATCATTGCCTGCAACTATTTCTGAGCAGGATGTTGAGAAATTACTAAATGCTCCTGACGTAGATGATGCTATCTGCGGATTACGCGACCGCGCATTACTGCAAGTGTTGTATGCAACTGGGATGCGCGTCAGTGAGGTAGTAGCGCTCAATCTGCAGGATATTGATTGGGGAAATGGCAGTATTTCCTGCTTTCATGAAAGCGGCAAGGTACGCAAAATACCTTTGCAGCAAGAACCGCTTGCAGAGCTCAACCAATATATTGCCAATAGTCGCAGCCAGCTTGTGCATAATAATTTGGGTGAAACCGCGCTGTTTGTGAACCATCGCGGCCAACGCCTAACCCGCCAAGGATTATGGCTAATCATAAAGAAACATGTAGCAAAGGTTGGTATTGCTCAAACAGTAACACCGCATACACTTCGTCACTCATTTGCGGCGCATCGGTTGAGCAAAGGCGCTGATGTGCACCAGGTGCAAGAGCTGCTCGGGCATGCTAATGTATCAACTACCCAGGTCTATACTCAGGTTGCTCCCAAGTAGAATGGATGCTGATACCGACCGGCGGCTGCTAACCTGATTAACCGGCCAGGGGCGGCTCTCTTCAGTAGATCAAGGCTTTACCTATTCCGATAATTATCACATAAGCTATCCACCAATGAATCAATTGTGTACACGCGATGACCTGTCTGCGGCAGTGAATAGCATCCGCGAACACTGCCAATTGCGTCCGCGTATCGCCTGTATTCTTGGCTCTGGCTTGAGCGCGTTGGCTGAGCGCGTTGAAGCGGACGCAGTGATTCCTTATTCCGAGATACCATATTTCCCAAGCTTGTCGGTCGCTGGCCATGCCGGGAGGTTGGTGCTGGGGCACATCAAAGGTATCCCCATAGCATTTTTGCAGGGGCGGGCGCACTATTATGAAGGTTACGAGTTTTCTGATATAACCTGGCCAATCCGGGTGTTGCGCTTACTTGGGGTGGATACGCTGCTATTGACTAACGCGGCTGGCGGGATACACCGGGGATGGGATACTGGCGATATCGTGCTAATTACCGACCATATCAATATACCTGGTTTAGCAGGCAACAACCCCCTGCGCGGACCGAATGATGATTCGTTTGGCCCGCGGTTTCCTGCGATGTCTGCTGCGTACGATACAGAGCTCATCAATCTGGCGCGTGAATCAGCAAACAGACTGAACATCTCCCTGCGGGAAGGTGTTTATGCGATGGTGGGCGGGCCTAATTTCGAGACGCCCGCCGAAATCAGGCTCCTGAGGGCGGTTGGTGCCGATGTAGTTGGTATGTCAACCGTGCCTGAGGTACTGGTGGGGCGGCATAGTGGGATGCGTATTTTAGGGTTATCTTATATCAGCAACATCGCGGTGGATTCGAGCAGCAAGCTATCACATGTAGCCAGTCATGCTGAAGTGCTAAACACGGGGGCCATGGTCTTGCCTCGGCTAGCTGTTCTCATTGAGGAAATTATACAACACATATAAGGACTGTTTGTTCATGGGAAATGTTGTCGCTTTTATCATTACCATACTGGATAGATACACGCCCTGGATTTATCTAGTATGTTTTTTTATCAGTTTGCTCTATTTCCGCAAGTTGCTGATTGCCCGGCGCAGCCGCAACAATTCACCTTATACCATCGAGCGCGAAGTAGCTGCACATAAAGAAGGGAAGGCGCTCATTGGTATAGGTGTGATGCTGGCTCTGGCAGTGCTCGTAGCGGCAGTAAAAATGTTTGTGCTGCCGGGTATTGATATTACCAAACTCAGTGAGCCGACGCCCACGCTGACTTTACCTCCGGCAACGAAGGTATTCGCAACCCTAACGCCGGCGCCGACCATTACCATTACCCAACCCGAAGGAGGCAACCGGACCCCGGTGCCTACCGTCATCGAAACAGCTATACCGGAGGAGACACCGACCGCTGAACCAGAACCAACTCAAGCCGCTCCTGCTGCGAATTGTCCCACCGAAGGCGTCGTAATTTCCTC
Source organism: Chloroflexota bacterium (assembly GCA_021372475.1). Classification (GTDB taxonomy): domain Bacteria; phylum Chloroflexota; class Anaerolineae; order UBA1429; family UBA1429; genus JAJFUJ01. The sequence continues at coordinate 11,025 of JAJFUJ010000091.1, forward strand.
GCCCGGAGCCGGCGAGATTGTCTCTGGCCAGGTGACAATATTTGGCACAGCCAATATAGATGGATTCCAGTTTTTCAAGCTGGAGTACTCCCCAGGCGAGCGACCCGGCGAGTGGCGGGTCATTGGCAACCTGCAGTACCAGGCAGTCAGCGGCGGTGTGTTGGGGGTATTAAACTCCAGCGCTCTTCCTAATGGCATCTATTGGCTGCAGTTGACGGTCGTTGACCAGACGGGCAACTTCCCAGCGCCTTGTCAGGTGCGCATTACAATCCAGAACTAGGTTCGGCCGAGGATGATTCAACAGGAGCTTAGGTTATGGATGTTACCAACACTAATCCAGGTCGTGCTTGGGCGGATATAATTCTCGTTAACGGCACCCTCCTGACGATGGATAAGGAATACAGTATCCTTCATGATGGCGCTGTGGCTATCTCCGGGCGGGATATCAGTGCAGTTGGCCCCCCTGATGTGGTTCTAGCTCATTACCAATCGAAGCATATTATCGACTGCTCCGATTGCATCATTATGCCCGGGCTCATCAATGCTCATACCCATCTCCCGATGAGTTTACTGCGTGGTTTGGCCGATGATCTGCGTCTGGACGTCTGGCTGCACGGCTATATTATTCCAGTGGAACGCGAATTCGTGAATCCCGAGTTTTGCTTCCTGGGAACGCAGCTCTCATGCGCGGAGCTCATTCGCAGCGGCGTAACCTGCTTCGCTGACATGTATTATTTTGAGGAAGAGGTCGCCTGGGCGGCCGTTCAGGCCGGTATGCGCGGAATCTGCGGCGAGACCATTACTAAAACACCCACGCCCGACGCCTCGGATTTTGAGGTTAGCCTGCGTTACTGCAGCGACTTGATCTCCCACTGGAGTGGTCACGAGACCATCATCCCGGCGCCAGCTCCGCACTCTGTTTATATGTGTACCGATGAGATTTTACGCCGAACTACCCAGATGGCTGTGGCGGCGAATGTTCCCCAGCTCATTCACCTGGATGAGACGAACGATGAAACAGTCAACTGGCTGCGCACTACCGGGCAAAGGCCGGCACGCTGGCTGGAGGACCAGGGCGTATTGGCGGCACATACGGTCGCCGCCCACTGCGTACACGCCAGCGAAGAAGAGCTTGATATCCTCAAAAATAACGACGTAGGTATCATACATAACCCGACAAGTAACCTCAAACTAGCCAGCGGCATCGCCCCAGTCGCGCAGATGCTTTCGCGCGGGATGTCGGTCGGCTTGGGAACCGACGGCTGCGCCAGCAACAATGACCAGGATATGCTTGAGGAAATGCGCCTGGCTGCGCTGTTATCCAAGGCTGCCGTAGGCGACCCGATGGCCGTCCCGGCGCACTCTGCACTAGCCATGGCGACAATCAATGGCGCGCGCGCCCTGCATTTGGATGATATTATCGGGTCGCTTGAGGTGGGGAAAAGGGCTGATATTGCAGTTGTCAGGATGGATCAGCTCTATCAGCTCCCCCGATTTGAGACGACCGGCCAGAACGTCTATTCGCGCCTGGTGTATGCTACCAAGAGTTCCGATGTCCGCGATGTGATTATCAATGGCAAAATAGTGCTGCGGGATGCACAACTGCTGACTATCGATGAGTCGCGAGTGATGGCGCAGGCAAGTCAGTTAACGGAGGGCGTGAATCACTTCTTTGTGGCGCGCGAACACAGCCTTCTGGATAAACTTGTGGCCATTGGCGGCAGCCTGGAACAGCGTGAGATGTACGAAATCCAGGCCAAGGGCGTCATCGCCTCGTTAGATGGCTTTCTAGAGGCTCTGCATGATTCAAAACTTACTGTGACACTGCACACTTCACGCAATCAATACGATACATATTTCTTTTTCGATGACCCGCAGCAGGGGCGGCTGCGCTATCGCGAAGATAATGTGATTGAAGAAAACGGCACACTGACACCTTCTTACACACTTACCCTGGTCGGGCCGGTCAAAGAGGCTGAGTATGAGCACAGCGTCGTGTTGTCACGTTCGCGCTTTACCGCAAACGCTGACCGCAGTTTGCGCTTTTACCGCGAGTATTTTAATCCAGCTTATGTGCGGGAAATAACCAAGCACCGCGAGCGCTACCATATCCGCTATCAAGGGGTTGATTTCGCGGTTAATATTGACCAGATCACCCTACCTGCCCAGCCACAAGTGTACCTGGAAATTAAGAGCCGTACCTGGTCGGAACAGGACGCTTTCCGCAAAGCAGCCTTAATCGGCGACCTTTTGTCGATACTGGGTACAAATCCTCGAGATATGCGCATAGATGCCTATATTGACCTGTTCCACGATGACCCGGCTTGACGTATAGCACATATCCCATCAATAGGTTCTGCACTCAGTCAGGAGTTAATATGCCCGATTTACGCGCCTTACAACTCAAAGCGGTAGAAATGCGCCTGCATATCACCCGTATGATGGAGGTTGGCAAACCGCATCATTACGGCGGCTCTCTATCGGCAGCCGATCTGGTTACAGCGCTCTATTTCTACAAAATGCACTACGATTCAGCGAATCCCAAATGGGAAGATCGCGACCGCTTCCTGATGAGCAAAGGCCACTGCGTGCCTGCCCAATATGCTGCTCTGGCAATGGCGGGCTTCCTGAATACAGCGGAGTTGTCAACGCTCAAGCAGCTCGGGACGCGCCTGCAGGGGCATCCGGCAATGCACATTGCTCCTGGTATCGAGGGGTGCACTGGCTCGCTGGGGCACGGGCTTTCTTATGCCAATGGGATGGCGCTGGCAGCTCGCATCACCGACCGTCCCTACCGCGTTTACTGCCTGCTGGGGGATGGCGAGACCCAGGAGGGCCAGGTATGGGAGGCGGCGATGACCGCTTCGCGCAGATGCCTCTCTAATTTGCTGGCGATTATCGATTGCAACGGCCTCAAGGCGATGGATAGCCCGAGCTGCGCCAAATCCGTCGAACCGATGGCCGAGAGATGGCGCGCTTTCGGTTGGCAGGTGCGCGAGATAGATGGGCATGACATGGCCGCTATCTGCGCCGGCCTTGATTGGGCTGAGGGCAATTCGGACCGGCCTTCGATGCTGATTGCCCATACGGTTAAAGGTAAAGGTGTCTCCTTCATGGAGGGGCAGGCTGCCTACCATAACGCCATGCTGACGCCCCAGCAGATGGCTCAAGCCGTCGGCGAGCTGGAAGCCCAGCGACGTGCTCTGGAGGTGAACCGTGGCTAATCTGCATCAAACCCGCGAAGCTTATGGTCAGGCGCTGCGCACATTGGGCGAGCTGAACGACAAAGTGGTGGTGCTGGATGCCGACTTGTACAACTCAACTCGCACCGTACTCTTCCGCGACAAGTTCGCGGAGCGGTTCATCGATATGGGTATCGCCGAGGCTGATATGGTCAGCACTGCGGCGGGTATGGCCGCAAGCGGATTGATTCCTTATTGCAACTCGTTTGCTATTTTCCTTACGGCGCGCTGTTATGATCAAATTCGTATTCAAATTGCCTATCCGAAGCTCCATGTGGTATTGGCCGGCTCAAGCGCCGGTCTGACACAAGGCCAGGATGGCGCCAGCCACCAATCGCTGGAAGATGTCGCTCTGATGCGTGCGCTGCCTAACATGATGGTGCTGGTGCCGGCAGACGGCACCGAAGCGGAGGCAATGACCTTGGCTGCAGCAGAGATCGATGGGCCGGTTTATCTGCGGTTGGGGAGGTATCCCGTGCCGGATTTGGTCCATCCCAACAGGCCGTTCCAATTTGGCAAAGCGGAGGTATTGCGCTCTGGAGATACTTGCAGCTTGTTGGCATGCGCACATATGGTGCAGGTTGCGCTAGAGGCGGCAGATATTCTTGCGGCTAAAGGGGTTAAGGCCAGAGTCGTTAACGTTTCAACGGTGAAGCCGCTGGACCAGCCAACGGTTATCGACGCGGCCAGTGGGGTGCCTGTGCTAATCACTATCGAAGAACACTCTATTATTGGCGGATTGGGCAGCGCCGTGGCCGAGGTATTGGCGGGAGCGCCGACCGGCGCCCGCCTGGTGCGCCTCGGCACGCCCGATGTTTTCGGCGAATCCGGCACCGCTGACCAAATGCTGAACAAATATCATCTGACGCCTTCTGCTGTCGCTGAGCGCGCTTTGGCTGAGCTAGCTAGGCCAGTGAAGCGAGGTTTGTAATCAATTAGGATTGGTCTATAATCACGATCTAATAGCGATGATGGAGACGAGTACGTCATCTAGCGCATCAAGCGAGCCTGGGAAGGTGCGAGCCGGGTATGTTAGGATGGCTGAAAATCACTCCTGAGCTGGCAGTTGAAATCTCAGTAGGCTGCCCCGGGGTTGTTCCCGTTAACGCAACAGCGTCCTGAACGCAACGCGTTCGTGATTGGAGTGGGCCTCACAGGCCAATCGGGGTGGTACCACGGGAGTTTATGCTCTCGTCCTCAACAGGACGAGAGCAGTTTTTATTCATAGGAGTCTAGAGATGACGTTTAAAGAAGTACCGGTCAATGTCGATTTCGTTGCCCAGGAACATGAGGTTCTCGGCTTTTGGGGCGAATCACAGGCATTTGAGAAATGCCGCCGCATACACAAGGGGCAGCCGCATTGGTCGTTCATCGACGGACCTATTACGGCCAACAATCCGATGGGTGTGCACCACGGTTGGGGGCGCGCGTATAAAGACCTCTATCATCGCTTCTGGACGATGCGCGGGCGCGAGGCGCGCTACCAAAACGGCTTCGATTGCCAGGGGTTGTGGGTCGAGGTAGAGGTGGAGAAGGAATTGGAGTTTGCTTCGAAAAAGGATATCGAAGCTTACGGCCTTGCTGATTTTGTGATGAAATGCAAGGAACGGGTGCTTAGGTATGCTGCGCTGCAGACGGAGCAATCAATCCGTCTAGGGTACTGGATGGATTGGAATGACCCAAGTGTTCTGCGTGATTTAGCCAGGCAGTTGGCGGAAGATCCGCAAAAGGTGGTTACCCTGCAAGGCCCTGAAGGGCAGGTTACCGATACCGTTGAACGTATGGTGGGGAGACTCGGTCTCCCGGAGCTTGGCGGCAGTTATTTCACCTTTTCCACCGAAAACAACTATATGATTTGGACGTTTTTGAAAAAATGCTGGCAAAAAGGCTGGCTTTACCGCGGCGCGGATGTTATGCCGTGGTGCCCGCGCTGTGCTACAGGCATCAGCCAGCACGAAATCGTTACGGATGGGTATCAGGAACTCACACATAAATCGGTTACCCTGCGTTTCCCGCTGCGTGGCCGCGACCACGAGTCACTATTGGTGTGGACAACCACTCCCTGGACGCTCAGCAGCAACGTAGCGGCAGCAGTTGGCCCGCAACTAACCTATGTAAAAGTGCGCAACGGCGACGAAGTGCTGTACCTTTCTAAGGGCACTCTGCATATATTGCGCGGTGATTACACCATTCTGGCAGAGTTGAAAGGTTCAGAGATGGAGGGCTGGGCTTATGACGGCCCCTTTGACGAGCTCGAGGCTGCCAGGCAACCCGGCGGGCTTTCTCAAGTAAAGGAACTCCAACATCAATCCGATATGAATGCGGTTGAGGCGCATCGCGTCATCCTATGGGAAGATGTCGGCGAGGAAGAAGGCACAGGTATCGTGCATATCGCCCCGGGCTGCGGCGCCGAAGACTTTCAACTCTCAAAGTCGCTCCATTTGCCTCTTATCGCACCGCTGGATGAGGAAGGTGTCTATGTAGAGGGCTTCGGCTGGTTGACAGGTAAACATGTTTCAGAGGTAAACGAGCTGATCTTTGCTGACCTTAAGGCCAAGGGAGTGCTTTACCAGGTTAAAAACTACACGCATAGGTATCCGGTCTGCTGGCGCTGCAAGACGGAGCTTGTATTTCGGTTGGTTGACGAGTGGTTTATCCGCATGGATGAGCTGCGCCGTGACATGATACGTGTGACCGAACAGATTCGTTGGATACCTCCTTTTGGCTTGGAGCGCGAACTTGATTGGCTCCGCAATATGCATGATTGGATGATCAGTAAAAAACGCTACTGGGGACTGGCGCTGCCGTTCTGGGAGTGCCCTGATTGCCACCATGTCGAAGTAATTGGGGATGAAAGTGAGCTGGCGCAGCGTGCAGTCGCCGGCTGGGAGCAGTTTGCTGGGCACACACCGCACAGGCCGTATGTTGATGCCGTCAAAATCGCTTGTCCCAAGTGCGGCGGGGTGATGAGCCGTATCGCCGACGTAGGAAATCCCTGGCTGGATGCGGGTATCGTTAGCTTCAGTACCCTTCAATACCGCGGCGATCATTCCTACTGGGAACAATGGTTCCCTGCGAACTGGATAAGCGAGTCATTTCCGGGGCAGTTCCGCAACTGGTTCTATAGCCTGCTGGCGATGGCTACCGTCATCGAAAACAAGCCGCCTTTCTTGCAGTGTTTTGGTTATTCTACCCTGTATGCTGAAGACGGCAGACCGATGCACAAGAGTTGGGGCAACTCCATCGAGTTCAATGAAGCCGCTGATAAAATGGGCGTTGACGTCATGCGTTGGATGTATTGTAACCAGAATCCGGAAGCCAACTTGTTATTCGGCTACAACCATGCTGATGAGACTCGGCGTCGGTTCCTGATCCCCCTGTGGAATATCTACAGCTTTTTTATCTCCTATGCTGTGCTCGACAAATGGCAGCCTGCTAATGCTCTAGTAGATGCCGGTCAACCGGAAGGGATGGCTCCCGCAAGCACCAATCTGTTGGATCGTTGGATAATGGCTCGCCTGAACGAGGTGATTGCTGCCGTTACCCAAAATCTCGAGGACTCAGATGCCGCCAGTGCGACCACCGCTATCGAGGCTTTTATTGATGATTTGTCGAACTGGTATATCCGACGCAGCCGGCGTCGCTTTTGGAAGAGCGAACATGACGCCGATAAGCAGCTCGCGTATGCAACACTATATTATGTGCTCATTCGTCTGACCAAGCTATTGGCGCCGTTCACCCCGTTTGTTACTGAGGTCATGTACCAGAATCTCGTGCGCTCTGTTCAGCCACAAGCTTACGAAAGTGTGCATCACTGCGATTGGCCTGAGGTTGATGAAACGGCTTTTGATAGCGAACTTGTGCAGCAAATGAGCCTGGCGCGCGCGGTTGCCAGCCTCGGACTCGGTGCCCGCGGCAGCGTCAATATCAAAGTACGCCAGCCGTTGGCCAAGGCGCTTGTATTTACTGGCGATGCGCGTTCGCTGTTGCGCCCTGAGCTCGTCGAATTGGTCAAGGACGAATTGAATGTCAAGGAAGTCGAGTTTGCTAAAGATGAGACCGAGTTGGTCAAGTATCAACTCAAACCAGAAAACCGGTCGCTGGGACCCAAGTTTGGCGCCCGCTTTCCGCAAGTCCGCAAAGCGTTGGCCAGTGCGGATGCCGGCCAGGTCGTACGTCAGTTACGGGATGAAGGATCGGTAATCTTGGAGATAGAAGGAGAGCAAGTGGCGCTTAATGCCAGTGAAGTGCTCATTGAAACGCAGCCGGTGGCCGGCTTGGCGATCACTTCCGAACAGGGGATAACGGTTGCGATTGACAGCATCATCACGCCGGAACTGCGCGATGAAGGCACTATACGCGATTTGGTACGGGCGGTTCAGTCATTGCGTAAGGATGCCGACTACCAGCTCGATCAACGCATTGTAGTTGGCATCTTGAATGCCGATGACTTGGTCCTAATTGCGTTGCGCTCCTACGGTGAATACCTTCGTCAGGAGACACTGGCTGTGGCAATCGTGACCCACGAC